>NZ_JARVRG010000030.1:0-190401 GCF_030209795.1 Arthrobacter sp. efr-133-R2A-63
ACTTCTTCCTCGGCTCGGAACTGACCACCGGGTTCGGGCCGTTCAAGTCCATGGATGTCCAGAAAATGAAGGACATCACCCTGAAGGAACTGGCCGAGATGGGCATCGACCTGCGCGATGTGGAACAACCCATCGGCCAGCTCTCCGGCGGTGAACGCCAATGCGTCGCGATCGCCCGCGCCGTGTATTTCGGGGCGAAGGTGCTGATCCTGGACGAACCCACCGCGGCGCTGGGCGTGAAGCAGTCCGGCGTCGTGCTCCGGTACATCCTGCAGGCCCGCGACCGGGGCCTGGGCGTCATTTTCATCACGCACAACCCGCACCACGCCTTCCCCGTCGGGGACCGGTTCCTGCTGCTCAAACGCGGCAAGTCCATCGGCTACTACGACAAGAAGGACATCACCCTGGACGAACTCACCGCCCAGATGGCCGGCGGCGCGGAACTGGCCGAACTCGCCCACGAACTCGAACAACTCGGCGGACACACCCAAGCCCTCAAGGAAGTCCAAGCCGAAGTCGCCGAAGTCACCGACGCGGCATACGAAAGCAACGCCAAGCGCCACTAAGCGCGAACGTCTACAACCTGATGGAGCCACCATGGAAATGCTCATAGCCGGAAACTGGCGCGGCGCCGCCGATGGACGGACCGAGGAAGTCCGCTCACCCTTCGACGGCCGGACGATCGACACTGTCCCCGTAGCGACGGTCCAGGACGCCCAGGCCGCCCTTGACCGGGCCGAGATCGGCGCCCACCTGCAAAGGACCACGCCGGCCCATGTCCGCGTCGACATCCTCCTGCGGGCAGCCGCACTCGCGGATGAACGCGCCGAGGACATCGCCCAGACCATTAGCGCCGAAACCGGGAAGCCCATCACGGAGGCGCGGGGCGAGGCCAGCCGCTCCGGCAACATCATCCGCCTTGCTGCCTATGAGGGAAGCCAGCTGTATGGTTCCACGCTTCCCTTGGACGCAAACGCCGGGACAGGCTTGGACAAGATCGGCTTCACGTTGCGGCAGCCTGTGGGCATCGTCGTCGCCATCACGCCGTTCAACTACCCGGCCCTGCTGGTGTTGCACAAAATCGCACCCGCGCTGGCAGCCGGCAACGCCGTCGTACTTAAACCGGCCCGCGCAACGCCGCTGACGGCGCTGAAGCTGGCACAGTGCTTCGTCGACGCCGGCCTGCCGCCTGAAGCCCTGTCCGTGATCACCGGACCCGGCAGCTCCCTGGGCGACGTGCTGGTGACGGACCCGCGGGTCCGCAAGGTGTCCTTCACAGGCTCCACGAGCACCGGGACGCACATCAGCTCGATCGCGGGCGTGAAGAAGCTGTCCCTGGAGCTGGGCGCTTCATGCCCGGTGATCATCCTGCCGGACGCCGATCTCGAACTCGCCGCCACCGCAGTGGCTGCCGGCGGCTATGTCAACGCGGGCCAGGTGTGCATCTCGGTGCAGCGGGTCATCGTTGACCGTCGCGTCGAGAAAGACTTCCTGGATGCGTTGGTCCCGAAGGTCGAAGCGATTGCCGTGGGCAACCCCAAGGAAGAGGACACCCGGCTCGGCTCGCTGATCTCCGAAGAGGAAGCAGCACGCGTCCACACGTCCATCCTTGAAGCCCGCCATTCGGGCGCCCGGGTCCTCACCGGCGGTGACCGTGACGGCGCCGTGGTGACTCCCGCCGTCGTCGCCGGGGTCGACCCCCGGTCGCCGCTGAGCCGGAACGAATTGTTCGGACCCGCCGTCGCAGTCTCTTCCGCGCAGGACATGGAGAGCGCCATCGCGATGGCGAACGACAACGAGTACGGCCTGGGCGCCGGCATCTTCACGAACGACGTCGCCGGAGCGGTCCAGGCCATGCGGCAGATCGATGCCGGCAACATCCACATCAACTGGTCGCCGCTGTGGCGGGCCGACCTCATGCCCTACGGCGGCTTGAAAGGCAGCGGGATCGGCAAGGAAGGCGTCCGTTCCGCTGTCCAGGAAATGACCGAAGAGAAGACGGTCGTCCTGCACGGGCGCCCCTGGTAACCACGACAACGGGAATAAGGCAATGACCACACCATCGCAGACCATCAGGCTCACCACGGCCCAAGCGGTCATCAAGTACCTGTCCGCACAGTATTCGCTGGCCGACGGCGTCCGCCGCCGCCTGGTCCCCGCAGCCCTCGGCATCTTCGGCCACGGCAACGTGGCCGGCCTGGGACAGGCCTTGGACGAACTGGCCGACGACATGCCGTTCATCCAAGGCCGGCATGAGCAGTACCTGGCCCACATCTCCACCGCGTATGCCAAGGCGAGCCGTCGCCAGGCAGTCCTCGCCGTCACCGCCTCCATCGGCCCGGGCGCGCTCAACCTTGTCACCGCCGCGGGCCTGGCAACCGTCAACCGGATCCCGCTGCTGCTCTTGCCGGGCGACACCTATGCCACCCGGCACCAGGGCCCGGTGCTGCAGCAACTCGAACACCCCACCGAGGCCGATGCCACGGTCAACGACGCGTTCCGGCCCGTATCGCGGTTCTTCGACCGGATCAACCGCCCGGAGCAGCTCCTGACCGCCCTTCCGCAGGCAATGCGCGTGCTCACGAGCCCCACTGACACCGGCGCTGTGGTCATTTCGCTGCCCCAGGACGTGCAGTCCCATGCCTACGACTTCCCGGCCGAATTCTTCGAGCCGCGCGATTGGAAGATCCGGCGGCCGCTGCCGGACCTGGAAGAGGTCGACGACGTCGCCCGGCTCATCCGCTCTGCCGAGCGTCCGGTGATCATCGCCGGCGGTGGCATCCACTACTCCGACGCCCACGCCGCACTCGAGGCGCTGGCGGGACAGACGGGAATTCCCGTCGTCGAGACCTTCGGCGGCAAGGGCGCCGTGACCAAGGACGAATGGTGGCAAGTGGGCGGCGTCGGACTGGAGGGCAACTTCGCGTCCAACACCCTGGTCAAGCAAGCCGACCTGGTCCTGAGCGTCGGCACGCGCCTCACCGACTTCGCCACCGGCTCCCAGTCGATCTTCGAAAACCCGGACGTGCGGTTCGCATCCTTGAACATCGTGGACGCCGATACCCGCAAGCAAGGCGCCACCGGCATCCTCGCGGACGCACGCCTCGGCCTGGAAGCACTTGCCCGGGCCTTGGAAGGGCACAGCACCGCCGAAAACTGGCAGGAAACTGTCCATTCCGAGAAGGCGAAGTGGGCCCCGATCCGATCCCAATGGCTCGACGCCGACACTGCCTACCGCCCCGAAGACCACCCGGACGCGCCGGTCACCGGAGCCGTCCTGACCCAGCCGCAACTGATCGGACTGATGCAGGAGCACGCCCGCTCCGGCGACACCATCATCGCCGCGGCCGGAGGACCCCCCGGCGACCTGCAAAAAGTCTGGGACGCCACGGGCAACCGCAATTGCCACCTGGAATTCGGCTTCTCCTGCATGGGCTACGAAATCGCGGCAGGCATGGGCGTCCGCTTGGCAGAGGGCAACAACGACAACCGCGTGGTCACCTTCATCGGCGACGGCACGTTCCTCATGGCACCCACCGAAATCCTCACGGCGGCCCAGGAAGGACTCAACGTCACGGTGGTCGTCTCCGAAAACCACGGTTACCAGGTCATCCACCGCCTCCAGATGAACCGCATGGGACGCGAGTTCGGCAACGAGTTCCGCTACCGCACCACCGGTGGAAGCGTCGCCGTCGACGACGCCCCCAAGGCGCGGCTGGACGGCGATTACCTCAAGGTGGACCTGCGGCAGATCGCCGAAGGCCTGGGCGCCCTCGCTATCCGGGCAAGCACTGCGGCAGAGGTCCGGGAAGCGCTGGCCTCCACCCGCGACACCCAAGGACCAGTCGTGATCGTGGTGCCAACCGTTCCCCACGTCGACCTGCCCGGCGGCGATGTCTGGTGGGACGTAGCTCCCGCAGAAGTGTCCGGTCAGGAATGGGTCCGCACCCTCCGCGCCGACTACGAGCAGGCAAAGAGCCGCCAGCGGTGGTTCGGATGAGCGCCTCGGGCGGCAGCAATTACGACGGCGGACCGCTCGACGGCGGCCGGCTGCGGCGCCGCTTGGCAGCCGGGGAGGTGACAGTGGGGACCTTCGTTGGCATGGCTTCGGCCACCGCGGTGGAAGTGTGCGCCGCTGCCGGCGCGGACTGGGTCCTCATCGATCTTGAGCATGGTTCCGGCGGTGAAGATGCCGTGCGCGACGGTGTCCTTGCGGCCGGAAGCTACGGCGTCCCCACTCTTGTCCGCGTGGAGAGCGGGGAACGGATCCGCATCGGTCGCGTGCTCGATCAAGGCGCGGCAGGCATCATGGTGCCCCGACTGAACACCGTTGAAGAAGCCAAGCAAACCGTGAAGCACATGCTCTATCCGCCCTACGGCGACCGTGGCGTGGCAACCTACAACCGCTCCTGCCGCTGGGGCATGGACAGGGCTCCGCTGAGCGCGGACCAGCAGTCAACCGTCGGAATCGTCCAGATCGAAACCCTCGACGCACTGGAGCACGTCGAGGAGATCGCGGCGCAGGACGGCGTGGATGTCCTCTTCGTCGGACCGATGGACATGTCCTTCGCCCTGGGTGTGCCGATGCAACTGGATAGCAGCGCCTTCCAAGAAGCACTGCAACGGGTGGTCGCCGCCGCGCAGCTGCACAACAAAGCGGCCGGCATCCTCGCTGTGGACGGCGTGGCGGCAGCCAAGTATGTCCGCCAGGGCTTCCGGTTCGTGGCCATCGGCTCGGACTCCACCATTATGGCGGCGGCGTTCCGCGTCGCTTTTGACACCGCCCGCAACTGACAAGAATTTTCAATGAGAAAGGCAATAACGTGAGCCAAGAATCCCGCGCAGTCGGTGTAGGCCTCATCAGCGTCGGATGGATGGGAAAGCTCCACTCGCGCGCCTACCAGACGGTCCCCTACGCCTACCCGGAGCTCGGCCTGACCACCAAGCTCGTCATCGCGGCGGACACGGCACCGGACCGGGTGGACTACGCCCGCGATGTCCTTGGCTTCGCGGAGGGCACCACCGACTACCACGATGTCCTGAACCACCCGGACGTCGACGTCGTTTCCATCTGCGCCCCCAACTTCCTGCACGCCGAAATCGGCATCGCGGCGGCCAAAGCCGGCAAGCACTTCTGGATCGAAAAGCCCGTGGGACGCGGCTACGAGGAAACCGCAGCCGTGCAGGAAGCCGCCGTGGAGGCCGGCGTCGTGACTTCCATCGGCTACAACTACCGCCACGCCCCGGCAGTAGAGCACGCCAGGAAGCTCATCGCGGACGGGCGGCTCGGCCGCATCACGAACGTCCGCGCCGTGTTCTTCTCCGGGTACGCGTCCGAACCCAACGGTGCGCTGTCCTGGCGCTTTGACCGGAAACTTGCCGGTACCGGCGTGCTGGCGGACCTGTTCAGCCACGCAACGGACCTGTGCCAATATGTAGTTGGGCCGATCGCCGAGGTAACCGCGCTCACAAGCACGGTCTACACGCAGCGCCCCAAACTGGCGATGGGGTCAGGGACGCACTTCGCGGTGATCGAAAACGGTGAAATGGGAGAGGTCGAGAATGAGGACTACGCTGCAGCGCTGGTCCGATTCGGCCCGTCCGCCCGCGGGGCTGGCGCCGTCGGCACCATCGAATCCTCCCGCGTTGCCGTTGGACCCGAATGCGGTTACCAGATCGAGGTCTACGGGACCGAAGGCTCGCTCAAATGGGACTTCGAGCGCATGAACGAACTCAAGGTCTGCCTGGGCCGCAACAACGACGAGCAGGGCTACACCACCGTCAACGCCAGCCCGCGCCATGGGGATTACTCCCACTTCCAACCTGGGCCCGGCAACAGCATGGGGTTTGACGACCTCAAGGTCATCGAGGCCAAGAAGTTCCTCGTTGCCGTCACCGGAGGAGCACAGGAAAACTCCAACATCCACGATGCCGCTTCAGCCGCTGCCATTGTCAGCGCCGCGGAAGCGTCCTCGCTGTCCGGTCAATGGCAGAAGATCGAGGAAATCCACGGCACCACGGCAGCGCGGGCATAACCATGGCACCTCCATCCGCCCGGCGGCCGACGATCATGGACGTGGCAGAACGCGCCGGCGTTTCCAAGTCCTTGGTCTCACTCGTGCTGCGCGACTCACCGCGCGTCAGCGACGAACGCCGCCAGCGGGTGCTCAAGGCTGTTGAGGAGATGGGCTTCGAGTTGAACCTCGCGGCCCGGTCACTGGCAACACGGGACAGCGGAACCATCGGTGTGCTGGTCAGCGACATGCACAACCCGTGGGCCTTCGACGTCGCCGACGCCGCACGGACCGTACTCGAAGAGGCCGGGCACACCGTCCTCTTCAGTGCGGTCACGGCGGCGGGCAGGGGAGTGGACCAGTCCATCCTGCAGGCCTTCCGGGACTTGCGGGTCGCGGGCCTGCTCGTCGTAGGAACCGTGCCTGACAAAGCACCGTTCAGCCGCGCCGTTTCAGGCGGGGCTGTGGTCTTTGCCGGTGGCGGGCCGGACTACATCGACACCGCCGATATCGTGCGAAGCGACGACGCCCTCGGCATGTCCATGGTTGTTGAGCACTTGATCGCCCAGGGACACGAGAACATCGTGCACCTTGGCGGTCTTGGTGGCTCGGTTGGCAGGGAACGCGTGGACGGGTATTCGGCGGCAATGGAAGAGCACGGGTTGGCCCGCTATATCCGCGTGGTCGACGCCGACTTCTTCCAGGAGTCCGGCTATGTTGCCGCGCAACGGGCCCTGGCCTCCCGCTCCGAGCACCAGCGCCCCACAGCGCTGGCCTGCATCAACGACCTCGCCGCATTTGGAGCCATGACAGCTGCCGATGAACGCGGCGTCGAAATAGCCGTCACCGGTTATGACAACATCGCGCTCGGTGCCATGCCGCGCCTTGGACTGACCACCGTCGACCCGGACAGCGCCACCATCGGCGTCACGGGGGCCAAGACCCTCCTGGAACGCATCCATGGTGAAGGCAGCGGGTTCGTCCACCATTCCGTCACGCCCCACTTGGTCGTGCGGAAATCCAGCCTCCTGGGCCTCTAACTTTCTAGACCTATCAGCGGTCGCCATTCCCGGCGCCGCCCACATACCCCTCCACATCTTCAAGGATGACGATGGCTTCCATAACCACACCCCAAATCTTCGTCGCTCTCGGCAGCGTCGAGCCAGACCTCGTGGAACCGCTGCTCTCCGAACACCAGCGGCTCATCCAGGACCCCACCGACGAGGACCTGGCCAACGCCGATGCCGCGATCGTCAGGGCTGCCTACCGCGTGGACCGGGAACTGTTGGACCGCATGCCCGCCCTCAAAGTCATCGCCAGGACCGGCGTCGGAACGGACCTCGTGGACGTCGCCGAAGCGAAGCGACGCGGAATCCCGGTGGTCATCACGCCCGGAAGCAACACCGCCTCGGTGGCCGAAGGCGTGTTCGCCCACCTGCTGGCGCTCGTCAAGAAGCTCTCTCCGCTGACCTCGCTGGTCCGCGAGGGACGCTGGGAGCAACGTGCCGCCGTCGGCGTCGGAGACCTCGAGGGATTCACGCTCGGCATCATCGGTTACGGCCGCATAGGCCGCCGGGTGGCGCGTATCGCCGAGGCCTTCGAGCTGAAAGTCCTGGCCTACGATCCTTTCGCCGAAATCCCCGCCGAGATCCGCTGTGGCACCGTGGAGGAGCTCCTTGCAGGCAGCGACTTCATCACCCTCCACGCGCCCCTGACACCGGAAAACCACAACCTCATCAACGCGGACCGGCTCAAGGCCGTGAAGCCCGGAGCGATCCTCATCAACTGCAGCCGCGGAGGCCTCGTGGAGCTCGACGCCGTCCACGAGGCACTACAGTCCGGGCAGCTCTCGGGGCTCGGCCTGGACGTGTACGATCCCGAGCCGCCCGCCCACCACGCCTTGTTCGACCACGAAAACGTCGTCCTGACTCCGCACCTGATGGGATTCACCCGTCAAGGCATGGCCCACACGGTCAGGGATGCCGCCCAAGGCGCGGTTGACGTCCTCGCGGGCCGCACACCCGCCGCGGTGGCAACCCCGTGACCGCTCTGAAGCTGGGCACGTCCCCGTCCGCCATCCAGAACCAACCCACGTCCGGATTTTCCCGGGCAAACCGCTAGAAAGGACCCCACACATGTCCACTGAACGCCCCCTCAAGGTCGCGTTGTTCGGTTCCGGCCGCATCGGGCAGGTCCACGCCCGGAACATCGCCGAGCACCCGGACCTGGAACTGGCATGGATCGCCGACCCTTTCATTGAAGGAGCCCGCACGTTGGCGGCCGGGACCGGCGCTATCGCCGTCGAGTCAGCCGACGAGGTTTTCGCGAACGGTGACCTTGACGCCGTCGTGATCGGATCGCCCACCAGCACGCACGTGGACCTGATCTCGCGCGCCATGGGGCAAGGCGTGGCAGCTCTTTGCGAGAAGCCGATCGACCTCGACATCGAGCGTGCGCTCGCTTGCCGCGACGCGATCAAGGGCAACAACACGCCCCTCATGCTTGGGTTCAACCGCCGCTTCGATCCCCACTTCGCGGCCATCCAATCGCGCGTCGCCGCGGGGGAAATCGGCCGCCTCGAACAGCTGACCATTATCAGCCGCGATCCCGCACCTGCGCCCGCTGCCTACATCGCCACCTCCGGCGGGATCTTCCGGGACCAGAGCATCCACGACCTCGACATGGCCAGGTTTTTCGTCCCTGACATCATCGAAGTTTCAGCCACTGGCGCCAACATGTTCTGCGACTACATCGAGGAAGCCGGGGACTTCGACTCGGTTGTCATCACCCTCAAGGGCCGCGACGGCGAGCTGGTCACCATTACCAACTCCCGCCACAGCGCCTTCGGCCACGACCAGCGACTGGAGGCGTTCGGCAGCGAGGGGATGCTCAGCGCAGGCAACGTCACCCCGACGACGGTGCGCAAGTATGGCGCCGCGGGCACCGAAGAGTCTGACGCCTACCTGCCGTTCTTCCTGGAGCGTTACGCCGCGGCTTACCGGAACGAATTGGACAGCTTCGCCAAGGCCATCCGCGCAGGCATCCCCTGCAGCCCGGGGTTCGACGACGGCCTGCAGGCACTCGCCCTGGCCAACGCGGCTGAAGAGTCCGCCCGTTCCGGCCGCGCTGTCAGGATCGAAAATTCGGTCAAGATCGGGCAGCTCTAGCCATGCCACTTCTCCAGGACAAAGTCATCCTGATCAGCGGGGGCACGCAGGGCTTGGGCGCCGGAGTCGCGAGACGCGCGGCGGCCGAGGGTGCAGCCGGGATCGCCGTCACGGGCCGGAACGCGGAATCGGGTGAACGGCTCGCCGCGGAAATCACGGCATCCGGCGTCGAAACCCGGTTCATCAAGACCGATCTTGCCGACGTCGAACAAGCCCGGAACTCAGTGCTTGAGACCATCAGCGTCTTCGGGCAACTCGACTGCGCGGTCAATGCGGCCGGCCTGACCACCCGCGGCACCATGCTGGACACGACGCCCGAGCTCTTCGACGCGCACATCGCAGTGAACCTGAAGTCGCCGTTCTTCATCATGGCCGAAACCATCAAGCATCTTTGTAGCAGGGGTGTGCCAGGAAGCATCGTGAACGTCATCTCGATCGCCGAACTCGGCGGGCAGCCGTACTTGGCGCCGTATGTGGCGGCCAAGGCTGGCCTGGCCGGAGCAACCCGCAACGCGGCGCATGCCCACCGTTGGGACAAAATTCGCATCAACGGGCTCGACATCGGCTGGACCGCCACGGACGGCGAAGCCGAAACCCAGAAGAAATTCCACGGCGCGGGGGCGGACTGGCTGGAGAAAACCAACGCATCCGTCCCCATGGGAAAGCTCGGACAAGTGGACGAGATCGCAGAATTCATTGTCTTTCTCCTCTCCGACCGGAGCGGTGTTGTCACAGGCTCGGTCATCGACTGGGACCAAAACGTATACGGAGGATCAGATTGAGCACCATCACCCAGCGTCTTGCCGCAGCACCCATTTCCTGGGGCGTTTGCGAAGTCCCCGGTTGGGGCTACCAGCTTGAGGCCGACAGGGTCTTGTCCGAAATGACCGCCTTGGGGATCAGCGCCACCGAGTTCGGCCCGGCCGGATTCCTGCCCGAACAGGCCGCCCAACGTGCGGAAGTGCTGAAGCGGCACAACCTCCAGGCGATCGGCGGCTTCTTCCCGGTCATCCTGCACGATCCGTCCAGGAACCCTTTGGATGTTGTGTCCGCTGAGCTGGACGCGTACGAAGCTGCCGGGGCCAGCGTCATGGTCCTCGCCGCGGAGACCGGCGTCGCAGGTTACGATCAGCGCCACGAGCTCGACGCCGAAGGCTGGGAGCTGTTCGGCAGGAACCTTGACGCAGTGGTCAAGGCCGCCGCGGACAAAGGTATCCAGGCGGTGGTCCACCCGCACGTGGGAACCATGATCGAAAGCACCTCGGATGTTGACCGGGTCCTCAACGACACCGCGGCGAACCTGTGCCTGGACACCGGCCACCTGCTCATCGGCGGCACCGACCCTGCCCTTCTGGTTCGGGACTACGCCTCGCGGATCGGCCACACCCACCTGAAGGACGTGCGCAAGGCCCTCGCGCAGCGGGTCCAGGCCGGCGAGATCTCCTACACTGACGGCGTCAAGGCAGGCATGTACGTGCCCCTGGGACAAGGCGACGTCGGCATCGCCGGAATCGTCCGGAACCTGCTGGACGCCGGTTACGAGGGCTGGTTCACCATGGAGCAGGACACCATCCTGGATTCCGAACCCACCGACGACGGTCCGGTCGGGGACGTCCGCCAGTCGGTCGCGTTCCTGCGCCAGCTCGAAGCGGAAATCGACCGATGAGCGCCGTCCGCTGGGGAGTGCTGACCACGGCACGGATCGCCCAAGGGCGGTTCCTGCCGGCCATGAGCCGGGCCCGGAATGCCGTTGCCTCGGCGATCAGCAGCCCGAACGGAAAGGCGGCCGACGTCGCAGCGCGCTTCGGCATCCCGTCCGCCTATTCTTCCCACGAGGAATTGCTGGCCGATCCAAGCATCGAAGCCGTCTACCTGCCTTTCCCCAACTCGTTGCACGCCGACTGGATTGTTGCTGCTGCCGAAGCTGGCAAGGACATCCTCTGCGAGAAGCCGCTCGTCGCCAACACCCACGACTACCACCGGGTTCTGGAAGCCTGCGAACGCAACGGGGTTAACCTCATGGAAGCGTTCATGTACCGCTTCCACCCCCAGCACCAGAAAGTCCGTGAGTTCATCGACTCGGGCAAGATCGGCGAGCTGGTGTCCATGCACGCCCGCTTCCATTTCGTCATGGACCGAAGCGAAGGCGAGGTCCGCCTCCAGCCGGGAATGGACGGAGGTGCGCTCAACGACGTCGGTTGCTACGCCGTCGACATCATGAACATGGTCATGGGCCGCGCGCCGGAAACCGTCTTCGGCAAAGGCACAAGCCGCACGGACGCGGTGGAAACCACTATGGCCGCGATCCTGGACTATGGGGACGTCCTGGGAACGCTGGACTGCGGTTTCGAGGGCCCGCGCACCAACACGTTCCAGATCATCGGCACGAAAGGCCAGATCACCCTGGACAAGGCCTTCGACCCGGACCCGGGCGAAATTGCCCGCGTTACGGTGTCCTTCCGCGACGGTCGGACTGAGTCCGTCGACATCGGGGAAGACCCGTTCAAGACCGAAATCGAACGGTTCAGCGCGTGGGTGCGCAACTCCGGACCCGAGCTCGTCCAGAGGGAATTGACCGAACAGAACCTGGCCGTCCGCCTGGCGCTCCAGGAATCACTCGCCACCGGCTTGCCGCGGGATGTCAACGACGTTCATGCCGTGGAGCACCACCTACTACAGGAGCAGTAATGACCATCATCAACCACTTCATCAGCGGAACCGAGGCCGCCGGCAGCGGCACGGGCACCAAGCCTGTCTACAACCCGGCCACGGGTGCCGTGACTGCCGAGTTGCGGTTGGCCAACCGCGCCGATTTGGACGCGACGGTTGCCATCGCCAAGGAGGCCGCAGCGTCCTGGGGCGATATTTCGTTGGCCAAGCGCACTGCCGTGTTGTTCAAGTTCCGTGAGCTCGTCGCTGCCCATGTGGACGAACTCGCGGCCCTGATCACCGCCGAACATGGCAAGGTCATTTCCGATGCGAAGGGCGAGATCGGCCGGGGCCTGGAGGTCATCGAGTTCGCTTGCGGCATTCCGCAGTTGCTCAAGGGGGAGTATTCGGACCAGGTCTCCACGGGCATCGATGTCTTCTCGTTCCGGGAGCCCGTGGGCGTCGTGGCCGGCATTACTCCATTCAACTTCCCGGTGATGGTGCCGCTGTGGATGGCTCCGATGGCGATCGCGACGGGCAACGCCTTCATCCTGAAGCCTTCGCACCGCGTCCCTTCGGCCGCGATGTTGCTTGCGAAACTGTTCCGAGACGCCGGCTTGCCCGACGGCGTGTTCCAGGTCCTGCACGGTGACCGTGATGTCATCTCCGGGCTCCTCACGCACCCGGACGTGGACGCCATCTCCTTCGTGGGGTCCACCCCTGTCGCGAAGCACATCCTGGAAGTGGCGACGGCGCATGGCAAGCGGGTCCAGGCGCTGGGCGGGGCAAAGAACCACGCGATCGTGCTGCCCGACGCCGACCTGGACAACGCCGCCGACCACCTGGCCGCCGCAGCGTTCGGTTCCGCCGGGCAACGGTGCATGGCAATCTCCGTGGCCGTCGCCGTCGGCAATGCCGCGGATCTGCTGGTCAAGAAGGTCGAAGAGCGTGCCCTCGACGTCAAGGTCAAGAACGGTACCGACGCCGACGCCGACATGGGCCCCGTGATCAGCCCCGAGTCCCGGGAGTTCATCGTCAAGACGGTGACCGAGGCGGAGCAGGCCGGTGCCGCGATGGTCGTGGACGGCAGGGACCTCGTGGTTCCTGGGCATGAGGACGGTTTCTGGGTCGGCCCCACCGTGATCGACCACGTCAAGACCGAAATGAGCGCTTATCAGGAGGAGATTTTCGGCCCGGTCCTGGTGGTGGTGCGGGTGGAGGACCTCGATGAAGGCATCAGGCTGATCAACTCCAATCCGTACGGCAACGGGACCGCGATCTTTACCTCCTCGGGGGCATCCGCCAGGAAATTCCAACGTTCAGTTGACGTTGGCATGATCGGCATCAATGTGCCGTTGCCGGTTCCCGTGGCTTACTACTCCTTCGGCGGCTGGAAGGCCTCGCTCTTCGGCGACAAGCACATCTACGGCCCCGAGGGCGTCTCCTTCTACACCCGAGGCAAGGTCATCACGTCCCGTTGGCCCGAGTCCGCCCACGCTTCGGGAGCTTCGTACAACTTCCCGTCCAACTAGTCCCCACCGGCGTGGGCCCAGTCTCCCACCCAACTGGCTCGCAGTTAATGTCGTTTTGGAGCCTCATAACGACAACAACTGCCAGCTAGTTGGGTCGACGGGGGTTTCGAAACGGTGGCAGGATCGAAGCATGACTGTGTCGTTCACGTGCCGTACGCATATTGGAATGGAGCCCGGGGAACTCTTCGATCTCGCCCGCAACGTCGACGCCCACGTTGGCTCCATGGCCAAGTCCCGGGAACGTGCGGTTGCCGGCGTCGTGTCCGGACTGCTCTCGGAAGGCGACGAGGTCACCTGGCAGGCCCGGCATTTCGCGGTACCCCTGCGGATGAGCAGCCGGATCACCCGGTACCGCTTCCCGGAGTCGTTTACGGACGAGCAAGTGCGGGGACCCTTCCGTTTCTTCCGGCACGTGCACGAGTTCCTTCCCGACGACGGCGGCACGCTCATGATCGATCGCGTCGAGTTCGCGGCGCCCTTCGGCGTCGTGGGCCGGCTGGTGGAGAAAGCGTTCCTGGGGCGATACCTGCAGAATCTCATTGGGCAGCGCAACGAATATCTTGCCCGCAACGGTGCCGCCGCATGATCAGGGCGGCACGGCCGGACGAACTTGAACGACTCCGCGGGATCGAATTCGCCGCGGGGGAGATCTTCCGCTCTTGCGGCATGGAAGCCATCGCCGACGACGAGCCCCTGACCGTCACGGAGCTGGCGATCTTCCAGTCACGGGGCGGTGCTTTGGTCTTCGCCGACGCATCAGACGTACCGGTGGGCTATCTCCTGGTTGAACACCTCGACGGAAATGCGCACGTGGAGCAGTTGAGTGTCCACCCGTCGCATGCGCGGAGAGGTCTGGGGAGCGAACTGCTCGACGGTGCCGAAAAGTGGGCGCAGGCCGAGGGCCTGGAGTGGCTCACCTTGACCACTTTCCGCGATGTTCCGTGGAATGCGCCCTACTATCGCCGGCTGGGTTTTGAGGACTTGGAACCGGAGCTGTTGGACGACGGACTCCGGGGCATTCTCGAGTGCGAGGGTTTGGTGGGCCTGAGTCGTTGGCCGAGGATCGCCATGCGGCGGCGCGTCAAGTCAATCCTTGCCCAAGCCGATTTCGTCAGCCTGGATTGACAGATCCATGCTGTCAGTTCAAACTGACAGCATGGATGGTGATGAGCTGACTTCCCATATCGCGGCGGCGGACCCGGCAATTGGCCTCCGCGCCGTTGGCGCCCTGCATCGCCTGGCTGAAAAGGTAGAGGCCGCCAATGTGGCCCTCGCGCGGCAGCAGGGCTGGTCCTGGGAACAAATCGGTGACGCCTTGGGCGTCTCCAAGCAGTCGGTCCACGCCAAATACGGAAAGTGAGCCTGCCATGTTTGAACGATTTGCCGGCGAAGCAAGAACTGCTGTCCATGCCGGCGCCGAGGAAGCCAAACGCCGTGGAGACCGGAGAATCGGAACGGACCATCTGCTGCTGGGGCTGCTCCACGACCCCGAGAGCTGCCGGACTTTGGAGACGGACCTCGAATCCGCCCGCGCCCAGCTCGACACCCTCGACCAGCAGGCGCTGGAATCCGTTGGCATCACGCTGGGGGACTTCGGTGCCCTGAATACGCCGAAGGGAAGCAGCCGGACTACCTTCACCTCGGCAGCCCGCTCAGTCATTCAGGAGTCACTAATACTGACCACCCGGGAGAAGGCCCGCAGGATCACCACGCGGCACCTCATGCTTGCCCTGCTGGACCGGCAGGTACCGGATCCGGCTGCCGTCCTGCTCCATAACCTGGGCGTTGATACGGCGGCCCTCAAGTCCCGGCTCCGGAATCCGGGTTCTTAGGCGAATGCCCCGCCCCTACCCCGCAACCAGCTCAACCTCGTAGCCGTCTGTATTCACCAGATAGGCGGCGTAGTGGTCGGCCCCGCCTGCGTGGGGATACTTGCTTTCGAACATCTCATACCAGCCCGAGTCGGCGCCGAGCTCCCGGAGCCGGTCAACGCTCTCCCTGGTGCCGGCATGGAAGGCGAGATGGTTGAGGCCAGGTTCTGTCCTGCGGTGGGTGCTTCCCGTGAGCGCTGTGGACTGTTCGATCACGATGTACGTGCCTCCGAGTTTCCAGCTACACCCCTCGGGCCACTCCTGGAATTGTTCGTAGCCCAGTTCGGCCAACAGCCAGCCCCACTCTTCCTGCGCACGGCCGATGTGGGGTACCCAAATCTCTACGTGGTGCAGCACACCCACTGGAATATCGGCCATGCGCAGAGTCTACGTTTGCGGGGCGCCCGCGGGAATGCCGGGCAACTCCACCACGAACGCCGCACCGCCCTCAGGCGCCACCCGCACACTGATGCGGCCGCCCACCCGCTGCACGATCCTTGCCGCGATGGACAAGCCCAGTCCGCTTCCAACCGGCCGTTCTCCGCTGTACCTTGCAAAGAGCGCACCGCGTTCGAACGCGACGGCGGCATCCGCCTCCGTGAGGCCAGGCCCGCCGTCGCGCACTTCAACGGTGAGCCCGCTCCCGGTCGCGTAAGCGGCGAGCACAACCGGAGCGCTTTCGGGTGTCACGCGCAGGGCGTTTTCCAGCAGCCCGTCCACCACTTGGCGCAGCCGCTGGCCGTCGCTGCGTACCGGCAATGGCCCAAGAGGCAGTTCGAGCCGCCCCGCGATCCCGTTCTGGATGCACACCGCCTGCCAGGCCTGCCAGCTCTCGCGCAGGATCAAGGACGCGTCCACAAGCTGCAGTTCCACGCGGAAATCATCTGACTCAAGCCGTGCCAATTCCAGGAGGTCGCGGACAAAACGGTCCAGGCGGTTCGTTTCGGCCACGAGGGTCTGCCCGACCCCGCTCACGTCGTCGCCGCTGACCACACCGTCGGCAAGCGCCTCGGCGTAGCCCCGTAGCGCGGTGAGGGGTGTCCGGATTTCATGGGAAATGGAGAGCAGGAACTCGCGTTGGCGCCCCTCGCTGGTCCGGAGTGCGGCGTCGAGGGCAGCCAGTGCCTGCGAAACCTCCACCACTTCGGCCGGGCCGCCGGGCGCCACCGCCACGGATCGTTCTCCGGCGGCAAGCCGATGGGCCGAATGTGCCGTGCGTACCAAGGGCCGGCTCAACCATTGCGCCAGAAGGCCACCGGCCACGATGGCGAACACAAGGCAAACCGCGAGTGCAACCAGCATACGGCTCAGCAGGGGAGCGGCGGCCGCGCGGATTTCGGACACCGGCTGCGCCAGTACCACGCCACCGCCGGCCGCCAACGGCCGGGCCTCAAGGACCACGGTGTTCTGCGGACCGTTCACCGATGTCGAGACCGATTTTCCGGCCAAGACATCCGCTACAGTCTTCGCATCCACCAGCCTCGCCCCGCCGCCACTCACTCGGCCGTCGGTACTGATTTGCGCTAACCTCGCGCCGTGCGTGAGCAGGTCTGCGCGAAGGTCCTGCAGGCTGCCAAGGCTTGATTGCTTGCTCAGGGAATCGGCCTCGACCGCGAGATACTTCTTGGCTTCGTCCACGGCCGTGGCGTTGACCAGTTGCGCCGCCAGAAGGCCGGCAAGCAGGACGGCGACGGTCGCGACGGCGGCGATCACCGCCGTCGTGCGCCCCGCCAGCGTGCCAAACCAGCGCCTCACGTCGGTTCCCCGGCCGAGGGACGGGGGCCGGACGATGGGGAAGCCCCTGCCGAATAGCCGACACCGCGGCTCGTCGCGATGGGGGAGTGCCCGCCGAGCTTGGCGCGGAGCTGCGCGATGTGCACATCCACTGTCCGTCCGGCGGCGTAGCTGGCCTGCCCCCACACGGCGGACAGGAGCTGCTCACGGGAAAAGACCCGGCCGGGCTGGGCCATGAGATAGGCGAGGAGGTCGAATTCGGTGGCGGTCAGCGTGAGTTCCTCGGTTCCCGCGCGTGCGGTCCGGTTCAGCGGATCCAGTTCGACACTGCCCAGCACCAGCGGCTTGGGCCGTGGGGTGCCTTCGGTCCGGCGCAGGACCGCCTTGACCCGGGCAACCAGTTCGGAGGGCGAAAACGGCTTGGTGAGATAGTCGTCAGCGCCGAGTTCCAAGCCAAGGACGCGGTCCACCTCCTCATCGCGGGCCGTGACGAACAGCACGGGCGTCCAATCCTCGGCCTGCCTCAATTGCCTGCAGAGCTCGATCCCGTCCAAGCCGGGTAGCCCGACGTCGAGAATCACCGCGACCGGTTTGAGCCGCTTGATCTGTGCCAGCGCGGAAATACCGTCCCGCTCCACGTGGACGCCGAAACCTGCGCGTCCCAGATAGAGGCGCTGGATATCGGCAATTGCCTGTTCATCATCCGCAATCAGCACCAATCCGCGGCTCTCTTCCATGCGTCCATTCAACAGCAAGGACGGGGTGCCTGGAGTGTCATCGTCAGCCGGCGGGGACGGTTTTACATTCCTCGAACATTGGCCGAACAGTCAGTTCATGCGGCCGGACCAGGGTGTTGTGAAGAGCGCCGGCGGATCGACCACCGGCCGGAACAAAGGACACGAACCATGAACAACACCATCCCGAGCCCCGGTACCCCCGTTGAGGGCCGCAAGCGCACCAAGGCCCGAACCGTCGTCGTCGGCGTCCTTGCGGCAGGCCTCCTGCTGGGCGGCGGCGTGATTGCTGCCAACGCGGCTACCTCAAGCGGCACAAGCACGACGGCGGCAGCTACCTCCCAGCCGACAGCGGCGGCTGCCGTCGCGGCCAAAACGGCACTGGCGCGCCACCCGCTGGCGGTTGGCCTGCGGTTCTTCGTCAATGGGGACAGCAGCAAGCCGACCTACGGCCAGCGCGCCGCGAAAATCGCCACCTTCATCCTCGACAAGCGCCCGAAGCTGGCCGCAAAGCTTCCAGCCGCGCTGCAGGCGGACCTGAAGGCGCTGAAGGATGCGGCGGCGGGCGACCGGGTCGCGAAAGCCACCCACATCAGGGACACCGCATTGAACGGCGGTTACGGCCCGAAGATCCAGGCGCAGGCAAAACGGATGCAGGAGCAGAAGGCCGACCGCAAGGCCTGAAGGACAGGGCCTTGAACGACGGCAAGGCTGGTTGTTTGCAGCGATACCGCTACCAAACAACCAGCCTTGCCCCGCCGGCGCGGGCCGCCCGCAGCCCGCGCCCGCAGTCTGCCTAGGCCGGGACGGGGTCCCTGCCCGAACCCGCCGCCACGAGGTTGCCATCGTCGAACGGCATTTCGTCCAGGTCGATCAACGGGTTGGTGTCCTGGGTGGCCACTAGTTCGCGGGCCTCGGCCGGGGTGTCCACGCTCGGCATGGAGCCCGGGAGCGGGCGCTGCGCGGATTCACGCAGGAAGTAGATGGCGATTGCGCCGACCACCGACGTGCCCATGAGGTAATACGCGGGCATCATGTCGTTGCCGGTGCCCTGGATCAAAGCGGCCACAATGAACGGCGTGGTGCCGCCGAAGATCGCTACGGAGAAGTTGTAGGCGATGCCCATTCCCCCGTAGCGGCTCGAGGTCGGGAACAGTGCCGGCAGTGCAGAGGCGAGGTTTGCCACGTAGAACGTCACCGGGAAGGCGATCAGGGCCAGACCGGCAAGCGTGGACCAAATATCGCCGATGCCGATCAGCAGGAACGCCGGAACAGCGAACACGACCGTGCTGATGGCACCGATCCACAGTACGGGCCGGCGGCCGATCCGGTCGGAGAGCTTGCCCGTCAGCGGGATGCAGACTGCCATGATGACCAACACGGGGATGGTCAGCAGCGTGCCGTGAATGGGGTCGTAACCCTTGGACTCGGTCAAGTACGTGGGCATGTACGAAGTCAGCATGTAGCCCACGGTGTTGGCGGCCGCCGCAAGGATCATGGCGAGGATAATCTGGCGCCAGTAAGCCTTGACGATGCCGATGGGGCCCTTGGCTACTGCGGCGTCGCTGGCTGCGGCATCCGCGGCGAGGGCTTCCTGTGCGTCCAACGTGGCTTGGAACTGGGGTGATTCCTCGATCTTGCTACGGAAGTACACGGCGATGACGCCGAGCGGACCCGCGATGAGGAACGGCAGCCGCCAGCCCCAGTCCTCCATGGCCGACTGGCCGATGGTGAGCTGCAGGATGGACACCAGGGCCGCACCAAGGGCGAAGCCGATGTACGAGCCCATATCGAGGAAGCTCGCAAAGAAGCCGCGGCGCTTGTCCGGAGCGTATTCGCTCACGAACGTGGTGGCGCCGGCGTATTCGCCGCCCGTCGAGAAACCCTGGACGAGTTTCAGGATGACGAGGAGTGCCGCCGCCCAGATACCGATTTGTGCGTATCCAGGCAAGAGTCCGACGGCGAAGGTGCTCGCAGCCATCAGCAGGAGTGTTGTGGCGAGCACCTTTTGGCGGCCCACCTTGTCACCTAACCAGCCGAAGACGACGCCGCCGAGCGGCCGCGCCACGAAGGTTGCGGCGAAGGTTCCCAGTAGGAACAAGGTCTGCACGGACTTGTCGGCCTCGGGCAGGAAGACTGGCCCCATCGTGGTGATGAGGTAGCCGAACACGCCGACGTCGTACCATTCCATGGTGTTGCCGACGATCGTGCCGCCGAGTGCCTTTTTCAGCATGGGCTGGTCAACGACGTTGACGTCGGATACCTTGAGTCGACGGCGTGTGGGAAGTTTCAATTTTGAGGCACCGCGTGGGGCGGTCTTGCTCGTTGCAGCAGCGTTCCTAGCGCCTGCTGAAGAGTCGGTAATGCTTCGGTCTGTGGGCATTTGTGTTTCTCCTAGGGAGATCATTTGCTTGCGACATACAGCTGCTCCGCTCTGGGCAGGGTTTCAATTTTACGCGAGATTCGCCGGATCTTAGAGTCGGGCTCCGAATTTCGGGGCCGTTCCGGGCCCTTTCGGACGCAAATGTCTGACATCCATGTGCCGCCTGCAGCCCCGGAATCACGCGGATTTTCCGTGTTCAGGACTTCGTTACCAAATTGTTTGGTTCAGGACCGCCAAATGCACAGTTTGCTGATCAACCCCGGTGGATTTCCTGTCGTTTTCCGAGCACCACCGTGGCGTCGAATTCTTCGGAATGGACCACCCTCGCGGACAGCCCGGCGCCCCGGAAAAGGGCCGCCGTCGTCGGGGCTTGCCGGACGCTCGTTTCAATGAGCAGCTGACCTCCGGGAGCCAGCCACAACGGAGCCTCCTCGGCGATCCTGCGCTGCACGTCCAAACCGTCCGCGCCGCCGTCGAGCGCCACCCGCGGTTCATGCACGCGGGCCTCCGGCGGCATCATCCCGATCGCCCCCGTGGGGACGTAGGGGGCGTTGGCCACAAGGACATCAATCCGGGCGCGAAGGGCGTCCGGCAGCGCCGAATAGAGATCGCCTTCATGGACATGTCCGCCCGCCGGCCCGATGTTGCGGCGGGCGCAACGGACCGCGGCGGGCTCGACGTCGGCCGCGTGAAGCTCGATGCCGCCCACCGCGGCGGCCAAAGCAGCTCCCACGGCACCCGAACCACAGCAGAGATCGACGACGACGGCGCCCGGCCGGGCGAGGCGGGACGCCTCCTGGACGAGGTACTCCGTGCGGCGGCGGGGGACGAACACGCCCGGGTCCACGGCGATCTGCTGGCCGCAGAACTCAGCCCAGCCCAGGAGGTATTCAAGGGGCAAACCTGAGACGCGCTGCTCGACCAAGCGGTCGAGGTCTCCGGGGGCGTGCGCCGCCGCGATCAAGAGCCGGGCCTCGTCCTCGGCGAAGACGCAACCGGCAGCACGGAGCCGTGCTGCGACGGCGGAATGGGAAGGCCGGAAGGTGGGTGCTGACATGGGAGAGCCTTTCGGGACACCGAGGGGTGCTCTGCGGGTCATGCTAGCCGAGAGGGGACCTGGAGGCCACGAGTGAAACGGCTCCGCCAAAACCGGGGTTCACAAACACGGCCCGGATTGTCTAGGGTGGGTGCATGGGAACACTGATTTTTGAATAGACCAGCGGATCATCGCTGAGTTTGAACCGACAAAAATCCACGCCTGTTGAGGCTTCGCCTCCGCGCCGTTCCTGTTGCTCCCCCCAGAACCAGGGTCTCGCAGCGGACGTCACGTCCCGATACCTCCTCCGGCACATCAAGAGCTTTAAGGAGTCCACTGCATGACACCGAACACACCCGAAACCGACGCCGGGCACGAGCCGGAGGCGCAGGAAACCGACGCCCCGGAAGCTGGGGTCAAATCGAAACTGACTGACGCCCAGAAGGAGATGCTGGCCAGCAAATCCCGCGGCGGGGCAGCGAACAGCTGGCAAAGCACCGGAAAAGGGCACAAGCCCACCCAAGCGAGCGGCAAGCTGGCCAAGTCCGAGAAGAAGGTCCGCTGGTAGAACCTGCAGACAAGCGGACCGCTCCCACCTAGTATGGAAAATCCCTTCGTTTCAATGCAGAAAGGAAGAACAATGGTTGCGAAGCGCGTTGAGCAACAAATCAACTCCGAGGTAGCCAGCCATCTGGTCGAGTCCATGGACAAGGCGCCCATGCCGGCCCCTGAAACTGTGGCCATGACGCTGGGCTCGACCCAAGCACCTGCCTGGCCAGACGGCAGTGGCAAGTCCAAGCACCCCAAGGATCGCGGGGCCAACCACGGCCGCGCGGGCCAGCAGGCTGCGGTCACAGCCGTCCACCGCACCAGCCGTCCCCAACTGCCGCACTCCTCTTAATAAGATTTCGACACGGAAAATGCCCTGCGACACCGGAATTCTGGTGGCGTAGGGCATTTTCCGTGTCGCTGAACTGTTCGGGCTAGGCGCGCTCGACGTCGGCGGGGGACTTGTCGGGGCGCCAGCCGCGCCAGACGGGGTGCCGCATCCTCTCGGTGGCGGTCCAGTCGCCGAACGTCACCTCGCCCACGAGTTCGGGGGAAACCCAGTGCGCAGTGGCGGCGTCCTCGGCCGGGATGTCGTGGAAGGGTGAGTCCGGGCGATCGAGCCCCTGCAAGCGCTTGAGGATGTCGCGCAGTTGCCAGTCTTTGAACCCCGTGCCCACCCGGCCGGCGTAGCGCAGCTTGTCGCCGTCCGGAATCCCCACCAGCAACGCACCGATGGTCCCGAGTCTCGCCCCGGCGCCGGGCCGCCAGCCACCCACCACCACTTCCTGCGTGCGTTCCAACTTGAGCTTGATCCAGGATCTGCTGCGTCGGCCGGGCTGGTAACGGCTGTCGGCGCGCTTGGCCATCACTCCCTCCAAGCCAAGCTCGGCGGCGCTCGCCAGGATGTCGTCGAGGTCATGCTCCAGGACCTCGGACACATGGATAGGGGAGCCCCTCGCCGGCAGTTTCGCGTGGAACGTCGCCAGCCTTTCGCGGCGCTCGCTGAGCGGCAGGGAGGTGAGGTCGGCACTGGCTTGGGAGCTGGCGTCGTACAGGAGGTCGAACACCATGAGCTGCACGGGGACGGACGCCCGGGCACGTTCGACGTCGCCGGGTTTGAAGAGGTTCATCCGCCTCTGGAGCAACTCGAAGCTGGGGTGGCCGTTCTTGCTGAGTGCGACGATTTCGCCGTCGGCCACGAAGTCGTGGTCCGGCCAGTAGCGCGGATCCGCCAGCTCCGGATAGGTGGGTGTCATGTCGATTCCGGAGCGGCTGGTCAACCTGATCTTGCCGCCCGACCCCGATACGATGGCCCGGAACCCGTCCCACTTGAGTTCAAACAACCAGTCGCCGGCGGAGACATCTGCGGTTGTTCCGGAGGTCGCGAGCATAGGTGCGTAGCTGGGGGTTCCGTTCGACTGCGGAGCGGCGTTGGGCAACAGCACCGCCCGGTGGCCCGGTTTGTCCTTCATCAAGTGGATCAGCCATTGCGACGGCGACTCTCCGGTGTGGATGAGCGCGAAACGCCGGGTGCCGTGCAGACCGCCGCCGGGCTTGCCGGTGAGGGTTGCGATGACTTCCTTGCCGTCGCGCCATTTTTCGCATTGGAACTCGCCGCTGTCCCAGATGCTGACCGTCCCCGCGCCGTATTCGCCCTGAGGAATGATTCCCGCGAATTGCGCATATTCCATCGGGTGGTCCTCCGTGCGCACCGCGAGGTGGTTCTTGTCCGGAGTGTCCGGCACGCCCCGCGGCAAGGCCCAGGACGCCAGGACGCCGTCGTGTTCCAGCCGGAAATCGAGGTGGAAACTGCGGGCGTGGTGCTCCTGGATGACGAAGATTCCGCCGGGAGGATTCGGTTCCGCGTCGTCCTGGAGCGGGCGCGAACCTGGTTGGTGTCCGACGGCGGGAAACGGTTCCGGGGTCCGCTGCGGGTCGCGCTTGTCCACGTAGGTGGCCAGCCGCGGATTCACGGCGGTGGCCGCGGCCGTGCTGGTGGGGGTGCCCGCGGCGCTGGTGCCGGCCGCGACCGCGGCGAAGGGGTCGTTTCCCTCTTTGACGCGCCTCATGACGGCTGTGAAGTCCAGATGCTCGAGCTTGGGGGAGGCGAGTTCCCGCCACGTCCTCGGTGCGGCCACCATCGGATGGGCCCGGCCGCGAAGGGAGTACGGGACAATGGTGGTCTTGTTCCCGCTGTTCTGGCTCCAGTCCACCAGCACCTTGCTGTTGCGCAGGGTCTTTTTCATATCACTGACCACGAGATCCGGATGGTCGGCCTCGAGCGAGCGTGCCAGCTCGTGCGCGAACGCGGAGACCTCCTCCCATTTGCGGGTCCCATCGAGGCCGGCGTAAAGATGGATGCCCTTGCTGCCGCTCGTCACCGGAACCGGATCAAGTCCGACGTCCTGCAGGATGCTGCGCGCCAACTTGGCGACTTCGACGCATTCGGAAAGGCCGGTCCCCGGACCCGGATCGAGGTCCAGGACAAGGCGGTCCGGTGGCAACATGGTTCCGTCGGCGTCCACTTTCCATTGCGGCACGTGGATTTCCAAGGCGGCAATTTGGGCCAGCCAAGTGAGCGTGGCGAGGTTGTTGACGAGCGGGTAAACGTTGCTGTGTTCCCTGTGCTGGATGGTGACCCTGGGAACCCATGACGGCGTGGAGTCGTCCAGGTTCTTCTGGAAGAACATCGGCCCGGGATCGGCCGTGGTCCCTACTCCGTGCACCCAGCGCTTCCGGGTGGCGGGCCGGTTGGCGGCGGCCGGGATCAGGAACGGGGCCACGGCGGCATAGTATTCGAGCACTTCGGCCTTGGTGGTGCCAGTCTCCGGGTAGATGATTTTGCCCAGGTTGGTGAGGGTCAGTTCATGGCCTTCAACGTTGACGCGCTCCCTTTGGCTGGTTGCCACCTCTTCACCTCCGCCTTGTTGTGATGTTCACTTAGTGCATGAGGGCCATATGGAAGGGTTCTATCGCGTTCGGGCTGGTCAACGTACCCGTCAAGCTCTACAGTGCCACCGAGGACCACGATGTCAGTCTCCACCAGGTCCACAACAAGGACGGAGGCCGCATCCGTTACCAGCGGAAGTGCGAAATCTGCGCCTCTGTTGTGGATTACGAGGATATCGACAAGGCCTACGAAGAGGAAGGCCGCACAGTTGTGCTGTCCGCGGCCGATTTGAAATCGCTGCCCGCGGAGAACAGCCGCGAAATCGAGGTGGTGGAGTTCGTTCCGGCCGAGCAGTTGGACCCCATCATGTACGAGCGGCCCTACTATCTCGAGCCGGATTCCAAGTCTCCCAAGGCGTACATGCTGCTTCTGCGCACTTTGCAAGACACCGAACGCGTCGCCATCGTGCAGTACGCGCTGCGTCAGAAGACCAGGCTGGGCGCGCTGCGGGTACGGGGTGACGTTCTGATGCTGCAATCGCTGCTCTGGGACGACGAGGTCCGTGAAGCCAACTTCCCGTCGCTGGAAACCGACGTCAAGATCTCGGACAAGGAACTGGAGATGTCCTCGGCACTGGTGGACTCCATGGCCCGCGACTTCGAACCAGAGCAATACACGGACAACTATCAGGTTCAATTGCGCCAACTCATCGCAGCCAAGCTCGAAAAGGGCGATTCCATCGACACCGAGGAGACGTTCGGCGTGGCAGCCAGCGAAGGAGAAGGCGGCGAGGTCATCGACCTTATGGAAGCCCTCAAACGGAGCCTCGACAAGAAGCGGGGCAAGGCATCCGCTGGATCGGCCGCTGCGTCGTCCACCGAAGAGTCCGACGACGGTGCCACCGCCAAAGTGGCCAGCAAGCCCCGGGCGAGGGTCAAGAAAGCCTGACGCACCGCCGTCGTACGCTCCACGAAGACCGGACATGTCCCTCCGTGCGTGCGCGGGAGCTTATGCACATGTCCCTCCGTGCGTGCGCGGGAGCTATGCACATGTCCCTTCTGCGAAGCGGGGAATGGACATGTTGCGATTATGTCCATTCGTGGCTCTGGGCGGAGGGCATGTCCCTTGTGGGCGTGGGTGGTTCTTCCCACGAAAACTGGACATGTCCCTCGGAGGGCCTAGTGGTTTCGCAGCGCCGAGATCAGCTCGGCTTTTTTCTTGCCTGAGTACCCGGTGAGCCCCAGTTCCTTGGCGCGCGACCTTAGTTGGGGCACGGTCCAGTCCTCATAGTCGCCCGAAGTGCCGCCACGATGGCCGATTTCCTTGCGGCCTTCCTTGGCAGCGGCATTCGAGATCCTCGCGGCCTTTTCCTTCGAGGCGCCATCTTCCCTGAGGGTTTCGTAGAGTTCGGGATCCTTGAGGCTGGGATTTTTCTTGCTCGGCATGGGTTCCTCCTCCGGTCGAGCCCCTGGTTAGGACGGAAGCTCCATCCGGAACCCGCAGCGGCACTGCAACACCTTTGTCGCGAGATACACGTCGAGAAGGTCGACGGTGGGATCCTCAGTGGACATCGGCGCATACACGCTGTGGAATCCGGTTCCTGAAATTTTCATGGGTTCGCCGCAGTGGATGTACTCACCGCCGAACTGCAGCACGCCTGACACCGTGCCCCGTTGGTTCAGGATGGCCGCGACATCCTGGAACGTCGCAGGATGGGCATAGAACGTATCGCATTCAACGCACGTGTAGGCGACATCCACGAGCCCTGTTACTGGTGGTTTGAGAGGCTCGATGGAATCCATGATCACGTGCTCGGCAGTGCGGCAATTGCCGCACCAGATTCGTTCCGCCCGGGGGTGAGACGCGCCGTCGGGAACGATCGGGTCAGAGATAGTCGGCATCGACTTAACTCCTTGAAGCGGAAGTGCGGCTCCCGCGCGAGGCGGAAGCCGCACTTCGAGCGGATTTAATCCTTCTTGAAAGCGTCCTTGACCTTTTCGCCGGCCGACTTCAGGTCGCTCTTGCTCTGATCCATCTTGCCTTCGGCTTCGAGCTTCTCGTTTCCCGTCAGCTTTCCAGCCGCTTCCTTGGATTTGCCTGCAAGCTTTTCTCCGGCATTTTGGATCTTGTCATCTGCGCCCATGGACGTACTCCTTTTGCTGGTAATGGATTTACTTCGTTCCGCCAAACGTGTGGGGCCTGGCCACTGGGCAGGCCTCGGAATGTCGTGGTCGGTCAGACGCCGTGCGACCTTCGGCCGGACATGAAGCTGAGAAGCCAGCCGATAGCCGCGACGATCAGCAGGACCACGCCGACCCAGAGGAGCCAGCTCACGGCCTGCGAGAAACCTCCGACGAGCAGAAGAACGATTGCCACAACGCCTGCAATGATCAGAAGAGTGTTCACAGTGACACATTCCTTACTTCAGCGGGACCGCTGGCAAGCGCCCGGGCCCCTTGCGATGTATTCGGTTGTCAGTTCGCTTGCGAACTGTTGTTCCCCACCAGGCCCCCAGACCCCATGCGGGGTCTTGTTACAGCGGATGCCACCCGTTTCCCGGAATATTCGTCCGGTACGAACCGACATCGACTGCATCCATCGTACTACTAAGCACGCTTATCAAATCAAGTACTAAGTACACTTACAAAGATTTTTGGGTTTAGTCGTAGGCTAAACCCAAGGTCGTGCGTCGGTTCCCGGCGCTCGCATCGGACGGTCGTCTAGGAGGAGAAAACGTGAAAGCATCGCAAACCCTGGCAGATAATCTCCAGCTGGTCCTGACGGATCTGATTGAACTCCAGCTCCAAGGAAAACAGGCCCATTGGAACATCGTCGGGGCCAATTTCCGGGACCTGCATCTGCAACTTGACGAACTCGTCGCAGCCGCCCGGGAGTTCGCCGACGAAACCGCCGAAAGGATGCGTGCGCTCCATGCCCTTCCGGACGGCCGGAGCAGTACCGTCGCTGCCTCAACCCGGCTGGAGCAATTCCCGGCGGGATTGACGAAGACCAAGGATGCCGTGCAGCTCATCACCGACCGCCTTGAGCGGACCGTCCAGACGATGCGCGATGTCCACGACGAAGTAGACGAAGAAGACCCCACGACGGCGGACCTTCTCCACGCCTTCATCGCCCGTTTGGAGCAGCTCGCCTGGATGATCAGTGCCGAGATCATGTCAGCGAGCGCGTCCGTGGCAGACCCACAGGAAGCTTAGGAAACCGGATAGCGAAGTACGGCGCCAGGCATGCCACGGCTCCGCCGCAGCAAACCCGGCACTCCAGGGATTTCCCGGCGAAGGTCCGGCCGCGGATTCAGCTATTACCATACGGACGGATCGCTTATCGCTGGTGGGGATCGCCAGCGCCTTGACGCGCTGGCGATTCCTCCCGCATGGGCCGACGTCTGGATATGTCCGTTCGAGAACGGACATATCCAGGCAATGGGAGTGGACGACGCCGGCCGGAGCCAATACATCTACCACCCGGAATGGCGCGCTCGTCAGGACTCTGAGAAGTTTGCCCGGGCTGCGCGGCTCGGAGCCCTCCTGCCGCAGGCACGCCGCCTGGTCTCCCGGCACCTGCGGGAGTCTCCTTCGGAGAAGACCAAAACCTTGGCCGCGGCCGTGCGGCTCATGGATCTCGGCGCGTTGCGCGTTGGTTCCGATGGCTACACGCGCCGCAACGGCTCATACGGGCTCACCACGCTCAGGTGCAAGCACGTGCAGGTCAACGAGGATACGGTTTCCCTGAATTTCCCCGGGAAAAGCGGTCAAACCTGGGATTCGACCATCGAGGACCCTGTCCTGGCCCGATTCCTGGGGCCTTTGGCAGGCAGACCCGGCAAGGAATCCCTGCTGGTCTTCGATGAGGGTGAGGGACCGGTCTCCCTTAATGCCTCGATGGTCAACGAGTACCTTCGCAAAATCACCGGCGGCGACTACACGGCCAAGGACTTCCGCACCTGGAAAGGCACAGCAGCGGCCGGCATGGCGCTCGCAGGCCCTGCTTCAAAAATGCCGCCCCGCCAGCGGGTCCTCGAGGCCATCAAGCAGACCGCTGAAATTCTCGGCAACACTCCAACGGTGGCCCGCGCGGCCTACGTCGATCCCCGCATCGTGGAGGGATTCCTGGCCGGTGACCTCGAACAACTCAAGGCCCGCGAGTCGGATATCGCGGCCTACCTTGGGTCATTGCCCTGATTAAACAAAGGAGCATGCTCTCCGTTGGCTACCAGGGTTGGACATAGTAGGAATATGTCCGTCCCCGAGTGCCAACGGAGAGCATGCTCAGTGGGTTATTCGGCGTCGTGGTCCGTTTCGAGGATCTTCACGAGGCGGTCCAGGGCTTCGTCGGCCCCGGCACCTTCGGCGCGCAGGACGACGACGTCCCCGAATGACGCTCCGAGGCTCATGAGGGAGAGGATGCTGGCGGCGTCCATGGCGTCGTCGGCGGGCTCGCCTTCGCGGGCGATCGTGACCTCGATGTCTAGTTCGCCGGCGGCTTCGGCGAAGATGGCTGCCGGGCGGGCGTGCAGGCCGACGCGGCTGGCGATGGTGGCGGTACGTTCGGACATTGTTGCTCCTTCGATTGTGGGCTTGGGAAAAGTCTAGAGACCCAGCTCGTCCAGGATAGGCAGCTGGGCGCGAACGGCTTGCCGCGCGGCGGATGCACTCGGTGCGGCCAGCGCCGCCGTCGCGAGCTTTTGGGCCTGCGACACAGTGACGGTTGCCAGGACGGCGGAAACGGCGGCAAGAGCGCGTGCACTCATCGAGAGCGTAGCGACGCCCAGTCCAACGAGTACGACGGCGAGGGCCGGGTCAGCGGCTGCCTCGCCGCACACTCCCACGGGCCGGGCAGCCCCACCCGCGCTGGCGGCAGCAGCTCCGTCGGCGGTCAACTTCACGAGCTGAAGCACGGCCGGCTGCCAGGGGTCGTTGAGTGTGGCTAGCGGGCCGAGTTGGCGGTCGGCGGCCATTGCGTATTGGGTGAGGTCGTTGGTTCCGAGCGAGGCGAAGCTGACTTCGCGCAGCACGGAAGCGGCAGTCAGGGCAGCCGAGGGGACCTCCACCATGACGCCGGGAGTCTTCAATCCGGCGGCGGAGCAGAGGGCTGCGAAATGCGCGGCTTCCTCGGCGGTGGAGATCATCGGGGCCATGACCCACACTTCGGCCTGGTTGGCGGCCTCTGCCGCGGCGATCGCGGCGAGTTGGCGTTCAAGCACGCCGGGGGACGTGAGGTCGGTGCGGTAGCCGCGGACGCCTAGCGCAGGGTTCGGCTCGTCCGCGTTGGTGAGGAACGGCAGCGGCTTGTCCGCTCCGGCGTCGAGGGTCCGGACCACCACCTTCTTGCCGGGGAACGCGGCGAAGACGGCGCCGTAGGCGGCGATCTGCTCCTCGACGGTGGGTTCGTCGTCGCGATCCAGGAAACAGAATTCGGTGCGCAAGAGACCGACGCCCTCGGCACCGGCGTCGGCGGCCTTGACCGCGTCGGCACCCGTGCCGACGTTGGCGAGCAGCGGAACCCGGAACCCGTCGGCCATGGCGTTGCTCCCGCTGAAGGCTGCGACGGTGGACGCTTGGGTGGCCCAAACCTTGGCCGCCAGGCGGAGTTCCTCGCCGGGGTCAACCGTGATGGTGCCGGCAGCACCGTCGAGGTAGACCTCGGTGCCGTCCCCGATCTCGTCGACACCCGCGGCGGCGACGATCGCGGGCAGGCCGAGGGCGCGGGCCAGGATGGCGGTGTGGGACTGCGGGCCGCCGCTTGAGGTGATCAGCGCGATCACCTTGGCGGGGTCCAGGGTAGCGGTGTCCGCCGGGGCGAGGTCCTCGGCGGCCAGGATGAACGGAACGTCCGACGCCGGGATGCCCGGCGCGGGCAGTCCGCGCAGTTCAGAGACGATGCGGGCGCGGACGTCAAGGACGTCCGCGATGCGCTCCGCCATGTAACCGCCGAGGGCCTTCAACGAATCGGCAACCGTGGCAGCTGCCTCCCAGATGGCCCGTTCGGCGGTGCGTGCGCCGCCCGGGGCCTCGGGGGAGAGGAGCCTGATGGCCGATTTCACCAGCATGGGATCGGCGGCCATCAGGGCTGTTGCTTCCAGGACCTCTTTGCCTTCGCCGGACGCCGTCGCGGCCCGGGCACGGAGTTCCGCCTGCACGGCCTTGGCGGCATCCTTGATGCGCTGGCCCTGCGATTCGACGGTAACGTCCGCAGGAATATTGACGTTCTCGTGGGGCTCTTGAACCGGCTTCGGCATCTGCCGCACCGGCCCCAGAACACGCCCGGGGGCAACGCCTACTCCTGAAAAGGTCTGCATGGATTTGTCCTCTACTTGCTGATTGGCGGGTTGTTCAGACTGCGACCGGAACAGGAACCTGCTCTGCCTCAACCGGCTTCCGGACTGCCCAACGCTTGAGCGCGAGGAGGACCAGGGCGGTGATAACCATGCCGACGATGATCGAGATGACGAACATGGCCAGGTTTCCGATCGCGAAGAAGACGAAGATGCCACCGTGAGGGGCTTGCGAAGTCACGCCCGTCGCCATGCACAGCGCACCGGTTACGGCGCCGCCCACCATGCTGGCGGGGATGACGCGGAACGGGTCGGCAGCAGCGAAGGGGATGGCGCCTTCGGAGATGAAGGACGCGCCCAGCAGCCAGGCGGCCTTGCCGTTCTCGCGCTCGGCCAGGCTGAAGCCCTTCTTGTTAAGCGTCGTGGCCAGTGCCATGGCAAGCGGGGGAACCATGCCGGCGGCCATGACCGCAGCCATGATCTGGAGCGGTGCAGGGTTGGCCAGGCTACCGGCACCCAGTCCGGCGACGGCGAAGGAGTAGGCAACCTTGTTGACGGGGCCACCGAGGTCGAAGCACATCATGAGGCCGAGGATGATGCCGAGAACGACGGCGGACGCGCCGGTCATGCCGGTCAGCCACGTGTTGAGCTGCAAGGTGACCCACGCGATGGGACCGCCGAGAACCAGGAACATCAATCCGGAAGCGACGATCGATGCCAGCAGCGGGATGATTACTACAGGCATGAGGCCACGCAACCAGCGCGGAACCCTGAACGTGCCGATCCAGTGCGCGGTCAGGCCGGCCAGCAAACCGCCCACCAGGCCGCCCAGGAAGCCCGCGCCCATGAAGCCGGCAACAGCGCCGGCCACGAAACCAGGCGCAATGCCGGGCCGGTCGGCGATGCCGAAGGCAATGTAACCTGCCAGGGCAGGGACCAGGAAGCCGAGGGACAGCCCACCGATCTTGAAGGCCACCGTTCCCAAGTAGAGCGCAAGGTTGCCGTTGGGAAGATTGAGCAGCGTGTTGTGGGCCAGAATGTCATTGGCCTTCGTTCCCAAGGCAATGTCGTAACCCGCCAGGAGGAAGCCCAAGGCAATGAGCAGGCCGCCACCGGCGACGAACGGGATCATGTAGCTGACGCCGGTCAGAAGGACCTTCTTGACCTTGGTGCCGAGGTGCTCGCTCGCAGCCTCCGACGCCTGCTCGGCGCTCTCTTCGGCGCCGAAATGCGGGACACGGTGGGCGTGCGGGTCGGTCGCGGCGGCGAGGGCTTCCTGGACCATCTTGGCCGGCTCGTCAATGCCGCGCTTCACGGGCGCGTTGATGACAGGCTTGCCGGCGAAGCGCTCCTTGCCACGGACATCGACGTCAACCGCGAAGATCACGGCGTCTGCGGCAGCGATGACCGACGGGTCCAGCGCGGTGAATCCGCCCGAGCCTTGGGTTTCCACCTGAAGGTCGACGCCCATTTCCTTGGCCGCGGCCACGAGGGAGTCGGCAGCCATGTAGGTGTGGGCGATGCCGGTGGGGCAGGCCGTGACGGCGACGATGCGCTTCGGTCCAGTCGACGAAGCGGCGCCGGCGGACGCCGGGGCGGCCTCGGCAGCCGACCCTGCGGCATGCGCAGCCGGCTTGTCGGCCAGGGCGCCTTCAACCAGGTCGACGATGTCCTGCCCGGTGGCAGCCGCGCGCAGCGCCGCTGTGAAGTCCTTCTTGATGAGGGAACGGGCCAGCTTGGAGAGCAACTTCAGGTGCTCCTGATCCGCTCCTTCCGGGGCGGCGATGAAGAAGATGATGTCCGCGGGGCCGTCCTTGGCGCCGAAGTCCACCTTGTTCGAGAGGCGGGCCATTGCCAGGGCGGGCTCCGTTACGGCAACGGAGCGGCAGTGCGGGATGGCGATGCCGCCGGGTACGCCCGTGGCAGTCTTCTGCTCGCGGGCGAAGGCGTCCGCGAAGAGCCCTTCAACCTCGGAGGCGCGCCCTGCTGCGGCAACTTTGCCCGCCAGGAAGCGGATGACATCGGCGGGGGAATCGCCGAGGTTCTGGTCAAGGGAGACCAGTTGGGGGGTGATGAGCTGGGTCACTGTTAGTCCTTCTGAAGGGCCGTGATGGTTACGGCGTCGGGAGTTGTTTGGTGGACCGCCGGGACAGTGGAGCCCGGCAGCGAAGCAGCGGCGGCACCATGTGCCACAGCCTGACGGAGGCAGTCCTGCGAGGTTCCGCCTTTGGTGGCGGCCAGCAGATAGCCAGCAAGGGATGAATCGCCGGCACCAACTGTGCTGACGGCTTGGATCGGCGGATGCGTGGCGAGCCACGCGCCGTCGGCGGTTACCAGGACGGCGCCCTTCGAACCGAGTGTTGCGAGTACTGCACCCACACCGCTTCCGACGACGGCGGCGGCGGCCCTGGCGGCAAGGCCGGGGTCCGCTTCCAGTTCGTCAGCCGTGTGGACGTCTGTGAGGCCGGCTGCGGCGGCCAGTTCGGCCAGTTCTTCCGCATTGGGCTTCAAGAGATCGGGCTTGCCATTGATGTTGCCGAGTGAATCGCCGGTGATGGCGGCAATCAGCGGAGCCCCGGAGGAGTCAATTGCTATAAGCGGCGGTCCGCCGTTTGCAGGATCGTGGTGCGTGGAGCGGAGCCGGCGGGCGACCGTGGCGTAGAAATCCGCCGGAACTCCTGGTGGGAGCGATCCGGCCAGTACCACCCAGCTCGCGCCACGGGAGCGGTCCAGCAGCAGCCCGATCAGGGCTTCCTGCTCGTCCAGGCTCAACTCCGGGCCGGGTTCGTTGATCTTGGTGGTGACGCCGTCCGGTTCCGTGAGCGTCACGTTGCTGCGCAGCGGCTCGCTGATGGGAAGCGCTGCGTAGGGGACGCCGTCGTCGAGCAGCCCGGCCAGGACGGGATCGGAGTCTCCGCCCGGAAGGACAGCAACGGTGTCCAGGCCCGAGGCGACCAGTGCCCGGGAGACGTTGACGCCCTTGCCGCCCGAGTGTTGGTGGACAGCGACGGCGCGCTGCACCTCGCCCCGGGCCAGAGGCGCAGGGAGTTCGACGGTACGGTCAAGGCTCGGGTTGGCGGTCAGGGTGACGATCATGCGATCACCACGTCGACGCCGGCCTCCGCCAATGCGGCGGAGAGCTCTTCTGAGGGTTCGTGGTCAGTAATCACGGTGTCCACATCCTTAAGGGCAGCGAACTGGATCAGGGTTTCCGCGTCCAGCTTGGAGGAATCCGCGAGGACGACGACGCGCCGTGCGGACGTGACGAAGGCGGCCTTGACGGCGGCTTCTTCGGGGTCAGGGGTGCTGAGCCCGAACGTGGCGTGGATACCGTTGGCGCCGACGAAGGCGATGTCCGGGCGGAGCCGGGAAGCGGCCTCGACCGTGGACTGGCCGACGGCGGCCTGGGTGAGCCCGCGGACGCGGCCACCCAGGATCTGGAGCGCGATGTGCGGGTTTCCGGAGAGCTGTCCGGCGATGGGAATGGCGTGGGTGATAACCACCAGTTCTTCCCGCGGGCCGTTCCCGTTGGAAGAGGCGGCGCGCAGCGCGGTGCGCTGGTCCAGCAAGCGGGCGAGGGCTTCCGTGGTGGAGCCGGCATCGATCAGGATGCTGCCGGCTGCGTTCTCGGGGATGAGCGCAAGGGCGGCCTCGGCGATCCGGACCTTTTCCGGTTGGCGCTGGATGGCACGCTCAACCACGCTCTCCTCGCGGGTGCTGAGGCGGTCCGACGGGACTGCCCCGCCGTGCACGCGGCGAAGGTTGCCGGCGGATTCGAGGACAGCAAGGTCACGGCGGACAGTCTCCGTGGTGATGCTGAACCGATCCGCAAGGTCAGTGACGCTGACCCGTCCACGCTCGGCGACGAGCTCGGAGATCAGCTGTTGGCGCTCCTCGGCAAACACATACCCTCCATTGCGTACAAGCTCCAGGTACATCAGTGACTGCGATCACATGATGTGGAATTGCTTGACTCTATCTTTGTTCATGTTGGTCTGTCAACAGAAAACAACATAAACAAAGATTTTGGCTTGGGTTGGGGCTGATTTTGCTTGGATGAGGCGACGGATCCGGCGTCGAGCGGGCGGCGTCGAGCGGGCGCGGCGGAGGGCGCGACGGCGCCAACGTCTAACCGGTCCGACGCAGGGTGGCTAGTCCCGGAAGGGGGTAGTCGGAATTGGGGCTGACCGCCCTAGCGCCGGACCGGAGGGTTCCCTACGGCCACTCGATCTCCCGAAGGGCGGGGTAGTCGATGGGGAGGTTGTCCGGGTCGGGAGGGTCGGGCAAGCGGGACTGGGTGGAGGAATCCGCTTCGTATCGGTTCTGGTTTCGCTTCCGGTCGAGCTCACCCGAATCTTGCCGGGAGTCGTCTTCGGGTCGTCGCTGTTGTGCGCTTTCTAGCTTCATGGTGCTTCCTTCGGGTAATGCTGCAAGTCGTGGCTAAGCAGGTATTTCCAACTCGAATCCGCAACTGCATCTCAAGACCTTGGTGGGGAGAAGGGCTTCGGGGGGCGAGCTGCGCGATCGGGGCCTGCCCGTCTGCGGTACTCCGAAGCGCCGCTGTGCGGTTTTCACTTCACGGAGGGGTCCGCTGCAGTGGAAATAGTGGCTTCCAAACTCCAGGAGGCCATCCTGAATCCCCCGACGATTCAGGATGGCCCCCGCCTGCTGGACGGTGGCCGCGTGGCTGTAGGAAGACCCGCAAGAAGTGCACGTGTAGAACACGGCAATCTGTTGGGAAAACCTTGGAGCCTGGGCCTGGATTGATTCGATGATCAGGTGCTTGTCTGTTCCACAACCGCCACACCAAAGGGGAGAGGCCCCTGGATGATGCGGTTCATGAGGAATCGCGGATTCGGAGACGGTCGACACCGACTAGCCCCGTACCGGTAACAGGCATTTGCTCATCAGGCAGCACCTTCACGTTGAGTGACATGGCGCCCGGCTGCTTGAGCGAAAACAGGCCGAAGAGTTCGGCCCTGTCCGGAATTCTGCACGGACTGTAGAAGAATTCTGCACTGCGCATCTCCGGTGCGCAAGACCGTCGGGGATTTTGTCCAAGTGGTGGACGTTGTTTTGGGGCGCTCTTTTTCCTCCATTTCCGGCCCGCTGCTCGTAGACTGAGCCATGGACGAAATGGGCCTGAATGCCTCCGTAGTCGGACAACTCCAGGATTTGGTCATCGACAGTGAAGACGTCGGCGGCTTCCTCGAAGACCTTGCGGTATTCACGGCCTCGTCGGTGTCCGCTGCGCGCGGCCAGGATGTCCTGTGCGGGATCACGTTGAGCCGGCGTCGGCGGTCCATGACGGTTGCAGGAAGCAGCCACGAAGCCCGCCTCATTGACGAAGTGCAGCAAGCCTACGGAGACGGGCCGTGCCTGGAAGCGATGAGAACCCGGAAGCCGGTACTCGTTTCCGACACCTCCACCGACTCGCGGTGGCCTGAATACTGCGGCACCATTGCGGAGCGCGGGCACTTGGCCGTGCTTTGCGTGCCTTTGGGCCTGGAAGAAGGCGCGACGGCGGCGATCAACCTTTTCGCCCCCCAGGGCGATGCCTTCGATGAGGCCTCCATCCGCAGCTGCGAACAATTCGCAAGCCAGGCAGAGAAGGCCCTGCGGCTCGCGGTTCGGATCGGCGCCAGGCAGCAGCGTGCCGAGGACCTCGAGCAGGCCATGCGTTCACGGACCGCCATCGATCTGGCAACCGGCGTCATCATGGGCCAGAACAAGTGCAGCCAGGAGGAGGCCTTCAGGATTCTGACCAAGGCCTCAAACGGCAGGAACCAGAAGCTGAGGGATGTTGCGGAATCCCTTCTCCAGTCCTTGACGAACGAAACGCCCGTCTTGCACTTCGAGCCTTAAGCGACTCGGCTAGCTGCGCTCGGATATTTCCTTGACGCTTGCCACGAGGCTGTCCCACATGCCCTTCGAATGCGCGGCTCCCTCCGGGCTCGCGTTGTTGTCCTGGGCCAAAGTCAGCCTGGTCATCCCGTCTTCAGGCTCCAAGGTCCACGTCAGCGTGTGGTAGTTCTCCGGGGCGTCGACGTGGCCCGACAGCGGGCTGAAATGGGTGTTCACCAGCCGCTTGCCGGGCTCGAATTCGAGGATGACTCCCTTGTCCTCGTACTCCTTGCCTTGCCACGTGCCACGCCAAACAATAGGTCCGCCAACCGTCCAGTCGGTGGCAACCTCGGCTCCGAACATGAACTCCTTGACGGCCCGGGGGTCGGTGAGCACTGACCACACCCGATTGGCGCTTGCCTGGATCGTGATGGTTGAACTCGCGATGAAATTTCCTGTCATGTCAGTCTCCTTTGCCACGTGGTCGGCATCCGGGCGCCGGCGCAACAGAGTCTACGCCCGGGAGTGACGGCCGGCGGAGCCGTTCGGAGTTGCGCTTTCGGTCCCGTCAAGATACTCATGGCGTTTTCTCTTAGGCTCGCAGCACGTCTCGGAATTGTGGCTCTGAACTGCGGCGATAGTCGGAGTTCGATGGTCGTTAGGCAGTTCGCCCTCGGGGTGCATGGACCATCGTGCAGTTTGCCCACGTCCGGAAAAGCCGGGTCCGTAGCGTGATGTCTCACACATCGAGTTCCCATACAGAACCATGAGGAGACATACATGCCGAACTACAGGGTGTCCATGGACATCGGCGGAACGTTTACCGACATTGTCGCTTACGATCAGCACGCCGGAACCTATACGGCCACCAAATCATCCACGACACCGGGGAACCTGAGCGCGGGCGTCATCGCCGGCCTTGAGTCCATTGTCGACGACCTGTCCGACATCGAGTTCCTGGTCCACGGCACCACCCAGGGATTGAACGCCTTCCTTGAGCGCCGCGGCGTACCGGTGCTGCTGCTGGCCACCGCCGGCGTCGAAGACACCTATCACATTGCCCGCGGCCCACGCCTTGAGCTCTACAACGCCCAGTACCGCAAGCCTTCACCGCTGCTCGAGCGCAAGGACGTCATCGGTGTTGGAGGACGCCTGGATGGGCAGGGCCTTGAGATCAGGCCTTTGGACGAAGTTGCCGTCCGTCAGGCAGGCCGTCGGGCGGTTGCCGAAGGTTACGGCGCAGTCGCCGTCGCATTCCTGTTCAGCTACAAGAACCCCGCTCACGAGCTTCGGGCCCGGGAAATCCTGCTCGAAGAACTAGGCGAAGATTTCACCGTTTCACTTTCCCACGAGGCCGCGAAGGAATGGCGCGAATACGAGCGCACTTCATCCGCCGTCGTCGAGGCCTATACCGGACCAGTGGTCCGCAACTACCTCCTGGACCTCGAAAAGAAGCTCGGGGACCGCGGGGTGGAAGCCCCGCTGCACATCATGCAGTCCTCCGGCGGGGTACTCACCGCCGAGTCCGCACGGAAACGCCCGCTCCAGACGCTCCTCTCGGGCCCGGTCGGGGGCGCCATGGGAGACGTCGAACTGGCCGGCGTTTCGGGAAACCGCAACCTGATCGGCGTCGACATGGGCGGAACGTCCTTCGATGTCTCCCTGGTAGTCGACGGCAAGCCCGATGTCTCCACGGAGGCACATCTTGAAGGCCTTCCAATGCTCATGAGCGTGGTCAACATTCACACCGTGGGCGCCGGCGGGGGCTCGGTCGCCTGGCTCGAAGCCGGTGGCCTCAGGGTCGGCCCGCGTTCCGCGGGAGCCACTCCCGGACCTGCCTGCTATGGACGTGGAGGCACGGAACCCACCGTCACCGATGCCAACCTGGTGCTGGGGCGCGTGGACCCGGACTGGTTCGCAGGCGGACAGGTCTCCTTGGACCGCGAAGCGGCGATCGCCGCCCTGAAAACGGTTGGCGACCAGCTCGGCCTGGACCCCATTGCCATGGCCGAGGGGATCTGCGACGTCGCCAACTCCCAGATGGCCCAGGCGATCCGGACCATCACGATCTCCCGCGGGATCGAACCCCGGGACTTCGCCCTCGTCGCATTCGGGGGCGCTGGTCCCATGCACGCAGTCTTCCTCGCCAAGGAACTGGGCATCCCGGAAACAGTCGTCCCCCGGTTCCCCGGAGCGTTCTCGGCCTGGGGCATGCTGCAGACCAACATCCGCAAGGACTTCTCGGAGCCGTATTTCTACCTCGACGAGGATATCGACGTGGCCCACATGGCCGGCGTGCTGCGGTCGATGGAGACTGAGGGCCTGAGCTCCCTAGCCTCCGAGGGGGTGCCGGAGGACAGCCGCCTCACCAATGCATCAGTGGATGTCCGCTACCAATCGCAGGAATTTGCCCTGAACGTTCCGCTAACCTCCGCTGACGAGCCGGAATCCACCGACTTCGTTGCCGCGTTGGCCACGCGTTTCTCAGCGATGTACCACGAGCGCTATGGGCATTCCAACCTCGGGGCGCCCATCGAAATCGTGGCGCTACGGACACAGGCCGTCGGCGACCTGGGCCGTCTTGATGCGCCACGTTTCGCCACCGCACAGAGCGCTGAGTTCAAGCATGAAATCCGTCCGGTGGTGTTTGAGCACGTCGAACACCAGACCACCGTGGTCCGCCGTGACGACTTGGCCGCCGGCCATGCCTTCGAAGGCCCCGCCATCATCGTGGAACAGACGGCCACAACGGTGGTGCCCCCCGGCTTCGACGTCACCGTCGACGAATTCGGCTCACTGATCATCCGCACTCAAGACGTCGAAGGAAACTGAGGTACCACCAATGACAATCACAGCAGTCAAGACCCTGGATCCAGTCACCGTGGAGATCATCCGCAATGCGCTTACCAGCGCGGCGGACGACATGAACGCCACCCTCATCCGCTCCGCCTACTCACCCATCCTTTACGAAGGAGGGGACTGCGTCGTGGCCCTCCTGGACACCGAGCACCGCGTGCTCGGACAGTCCGCCGGGCTGCCACTGTTCTTGGGCAACCTGGAAACCTGTTCCATCGCGGTCGAAGAACTGTACGGCCGCGACGTCTGGAAGGAAGGGGACGTCTGGATCCTCAACGATTCCTATCTTGGCGGAACCCACCTGAACGACGTCACCATTTTTGCCCCGATCTTTGACGATGGCGCTGTGGTCGGCTTCGCAGCCACCCGTGCGCACTGGATGGACATGGGCTCCAAGGACGTCGGCGGTTCCATGGATGCGACAGACATCTTCCAGGAGGGCTTCCGGATGGGCCCGGTCAAACTGATCGAGGCAGGCATTGAAACCTCCGTCGTGGATCTGATCCGAACCAATGTCCGCTTCCCCTACCAGACCATCGGTGACATGCACGCGATGATCGCGGCCCTTCGGATGGGCACCACCCGGATGAAGGAACTCGTGGGCCGTTACGGGATGGACCAACTGGATGCTGCCCGTGATGAGATCTTCCGTCAGACGGAGGAAATCGAGCGTGAAACCGTCCGCAACATTCCCGACGGCGTCTACGAAGCCGAAGGCATGTTGGACAACGACGGCATCAACCTAGACACTCCGATTCCGATCAGGCTAAAGATCACTGTCTCTGGCGACACCGTTGATTTCGACGTAACGGGATCGGCTGACCAGACCATGGGGCCGGTCAACTGTGGCGCCGCCCAGGCCGTCTCCGCACTACGGGTCGGCTACAAGCTCCTTGTCAGCCCGGATTCCAACTCGAACGGCGGGTCCTTCCGGCCGTTGACCACCCAGGTGCGTTCAGGTTCAGTTCTCGGCGCGGTGGCGCCAGCCCCGTGCCAGTGGTACTTCTCCCACCTCGGACTACTGATCGACCTGGTTTCCAAGGCCATGGCGCCGGCTATGCCCGAGCGGGTTGCCAGCGCCAGCCACGGCGACTCGATGATCATCACTGCAGCCGGTTTCGATCCGCGCTTCGGCCGCAACTTCGTGACGATGGAGGCCACACTTGGCGGTTGGGGAGCCTGGCAAGGCACCGACGGCGAGTCCGCCATGATCAACAACGTCAACGGCTCCCTCAAGGACCTGCCCATCGAAATGATGGAGACCCGCTACCCATTCCGCATCAACGAGTACTCCATCCGCCCCAACTCAGGCGGCCCCGGCCAGTGGCGCGGCGGCAACGGAGTCATTCGTGAATACGAGTTCCTGGCCGACTGCGTCGTGGGGCTCTGGTTCGAAAGGTCCAAGACCCCGGCCTGGGGACTCTTCGGCGGCTCAGACGCCCAAGGGCCCGAGGTTGTGTTCAACCCAGGCCGCAGCGATGAGGTCCGCACCCTGAAAGCCAACGCCCGCAAGGTCAAGGCCGGCGACATCGTCCGGCTCGCAGTCGGCGGCGGCGGCGGCTTCGGGGACGTCTCCCAACGCTCCCGGGACGAGATCACCTACGACATCGTCAACGGCTTCATCACCGAAGACTTCGCCAAGACCCACTACGGATACTAAGCCCCGCCCACAGAAAGACACCCCAATGAAGAACATCAAGAAATCAGCCGCAGCCGCGGCGCTCATCGGGCTAGCGCTCCTGACGTCAGCCTGCTCCCCACCCACGCAAGCGGCCGCAGGACCAGCTTCGACGGCCGACGCCGGCAAAACCCTCAACGTCGGATTCTTCGGCTTCGCCAAGTCCAACGGCTTCGCCCAGGGAACCTTCCTCGGGGTCCAGCAGGCGGCCAAGGCCAATAACGCCACCGCCACGTTCGTGGACCCCAACTTCAACGCCCAGACCCAGGTCCAGCAGATCCAGGACGCAGTCACCTCAAAACAGTTCGAGGTGATCGTTGTCCAGGCGAACGACAACCAGGCCCTCATCGCACCACTGCAGCAGGCCGTCCAGGCTGGCATAACGGTGGTGGTCGAGTTCTCCGTTATCGGTCCGAAGTTCGACACTATCCAGCCCCAGGTCCCGGGTGCAATCAGCATCGTTGACCTTCCCACGAGCAACGGCAAGATGCTCGGCCAAATGGGCAAGGATGCCTGCGCCAAAGTCTCCAAAGACACGTGCAAGGTGGCCTACCTCGAGGGATTCAAGTCCCTGCCGCTGGATAACGCCAGGACCGAAGCGGTAAAAGCTGAGCTGGCCACTGATCCGAAGATCAAGCTGGTGGCCAGTGTCGAAGGCGGGTACACCCAGGACAGCGGCCGGCAGGCGTTCCAGAACGTTTCCCAGGCCAACCCGGACGTCGATGTCGTCATCGGCGCATCCCAAGCGATCACGGGTGCGGCCGCTGCCGCTGGCAATAGCAACATCAAGTTCATTGGCAACGGCGCATCCACTTCGAATGTCGAGGCCGTCCGATCCGGTAAATGGTTCTCCATCTACGTCAGTGACGTGGTGGCGAACGGCGCCAAGGCCACGGAACTCGGCCTTGCCAAGGCCCGGGGACAGCAGGTGGAAACGGCAGTGGACGAGGCGAGCCTGGCTCCCAACAAGGGCAACGGTACGAAGGAAGCCCTCGACGCCGTGAACTACGTCTCGAAGTACTCGGACTAGCCGGCTTACCCCCCCCTCGTGGTCCTGTCCTGCCGGGGCTGAAAACCCGGCAGGACAGGAGCCCCCGCCCCGGTCCCGGCAGGACCGGCCAAAACGTCCATTCCATCTCCCGAGGTCAAAATGGCTATACAACAGTTGGATACACCCGAGCGAGTCAATCGGAGTTCCGCTCCGGAAATCACCCTCTCCGGAATCGGAAAGCGGTACGGTGCCAGCACTGTGCTCCGCGATATCACGTTGTCGGTGGCTCCGGGGGAAATCCACGGCATCATGGGGGAAAACGGTGCCGGCAAGAGCACGCTGCTGAAGATCCTCGGCGGCGCAATCGGGGCAGATTCCGGCGTCGTCAAGCTTGACGACCGGGAGGTGAAGATCACCGAGCCCCGGGACGCCATCGCACAAGGAATATCCCTTATATCCCAGGAGCTGGCACTCATTCCTGGCCTTTCAGTGCTGGAGAACGTCTTCCTGGGCCGCTGGGCCAACACCGGAAGCCTGCTCCGTTCGGGGCGGGACGCCGATCACTTGGAGCGCCTCCTGGCCCAGACCGGCTTTGAGCTTGACCCCCGGGCGATGGCAGGGGATCTGCCCATCGGTCAGCAGCAGCAGGTCGAAATCCTGAAAGCCCTCGCCCGTGGCGCAAAGGTGCTGTGCATGGACGAGCCGACGGCGGTCTTGAACGAGGCCGAGAAAGCAAAGCTATTGAAGGTGATCAGGAGCCTCGCGCGTTTAGGCACCACCGTGATCCTCGTATCGCACTATCTGGAGGAAGTCCTCGGTTTAGTGGACCGAGTGACCATCCTCCGTGACGGACAGCACATCACCACGGAGGCCGCCTCGAGGCACACGCCGGAGTCCCTCGTCGGCCTGATGGTCGGCAGGGAGGTCGATTTCCTCATTCCGGAGGTCCCGCCGGTACCTTCGGAAGCAAAAACGGTGGTCCAGGTGGCGGGACTGAGCAGCTCAAGAGTGAAAGACGTCTCCTTCACGGTCCGCCAAGGCGAAATCCTGGGTATCGCCGGCCTGGTGGGCAGTGGCCGCAGCGAGACCCTGCTGGCCATGTTCGGTGCTGATCGAACCACCAGTGGATATGTCCGGATCAACGGCCGGCGCCTCCGTGCCAACTCCATCCGGGAAGCCATTAAAGCCGGAATGGCCCTCGTCCCCGAGTCGCGGAAAGAACAGGGCCTGGTCATGTCCCGGCCTGTGGACGAAAACATCGCCCTTTCCACCTTGTCGGGCCGATCACTGGGCGGTTTCGTCAGGGTAGCCCGGGAAAAGGCAGCCGTGTCCGAGATCAGCCATTCCGTCGACCTGCGCGGCGCCCGCCGCGGCTCGCTGATTGGCGATTTGTCCGGAGGAAACCAGCAGAAGGCGCTCTTCGCCAAGTGGCTGCTCAATCCTCCGGCGGTGCTGCTAGTGGACGAACCCACGCGTGGTGTCGACATCGCGGCCAAGGCGCGCATCCACGCCATGATCGCCGACCTCGCAGCAAAGGGCACGGCTGTCGTCGTCGTCAGCTCCGAACTCGAGGAAGTCATCGGTCTATCCCACCGAATCCATGTCATGAGGCAAGGCCGCATCGTTGCTGAATTCGACCGGAACGCCTCCCGCGATGAAGTCATGACTTCCGCATTTCTGAAATAGGTGAATCAAATGACCACAGTTACCGTTGCCGTGTCCAAGCCGGCCCAGAAGAAATTCAAGCTCAATGTCAGGGATTTCGGGATCGTCTTCGGACTGATCGCCATCATGCTGTTACTGACCCTCAATACCGGAACGTTCCTGACCGGCCGGAATTTCATCAACCTGTTCGACCAAGCTGCCATCGTGGGACTGTTGGCCGCTGCCGCCACACTGTGCATCGTCAGCGGTGTCTTCGATCTGTCCTCCACCGCAAACTTGGCTGTATCCGCCATCGCCGGAGTGATGATCACCCAGCACTTAGGGGTGATCGCGGGATTCGTCGGCGCCTTGGTGGTGGGGGGCGCCCTGGGAACCGTCACCGGCCTGATCGTGGTCGGCACGAAGGTGAATTCCTTCATAGGCACGCTGGCGGTGAGCATCATCTATCGCGGCCTTGCCATCGTGATCACGGGTGGAGCCATCGTCGCGCCGCTGCCCGAGCAACTTGCCTCCTTCCAGACGTGGACCTGGCCCAGCCTCTTTGGCCTCACTGCGGGCTCCGTGCTCATGGTCGCCATGACGATCGTCCTAGGCATCGTCCTCTGGCGCACGACGTTTGGGCGCAGGATTTACGCCGTGGGCGGCAACAAGGAAGCGGCACGCCTTAGCGGTATCCGCACCGGTTCCATCCACGTCGCCGTCTTTGCCATCAGCGGCGTGTGCTCCGCGATGGCCGGCATGATTCTTGCTTCGCGCGCAGGCTCAGCCCAGCCAGCCATGGCCCTCGGCGTCGAACTCACGGCCATTGCAGCCGTGGTCATCGGAGGCACCAGCATTCTCGGCGGACACGGCGCTATGTGGCGGGCCTTCGTCGGAGTCATGATCCTGACCGTCATCGGCAACGGCTTCAACCTGCTCCACTGGGACACCACCTACCAGCAGGTTGTCACCGGCGTCCTCATTCTGCTGGCAGTCGCCGCGGACGGATTGTTCTTCCGCAAGCGCGCCGGCTAGGCCCTATCGGAGGACGCTATATACGCCCTATCGGAGGACGCTATATACATGGAACATGGTCATGATTTGGTGAGGGAACTGCAGCAGGCTGAACAGGAGGCCGAACAATGCGCATAGGACTGCGGTTGCAGGGAACAAGCTGCCGGGCGTTGGTGCTGGACGGGCACAGCGTGGTGGCCGCTGCGGCTGCGGTGCGATGCACCACGCTTGCGGAGGCAGTCGACACCACCTTCGAAGAGCTTCGTCACGAGCTTGGTACGGAAATTACGAAAGTAACGGACATTACTTCCGACGCCGGACGAGTCCTCGCTGCACGGAAACCAGCCTCGGTCATCGCGATCCGGATTTCGCCCCGCCCGCCTGCCGACGCGTTCCACGTGACTGGGCTGCCTGCACTCGTCGAACCAGTGGTGGCCAGGACCGTCCACGTCGGCGGAGGCCACGACCTGCGGGGACGCCCCCTCGCTCCGCTAGGTTTGGAGGCTTTCCTTGCCGAACTTCCGGGCATCCTGTCCGGAGAGGTAAGGAACATTGCGATCACCTCCGTGGGGTCGACGGCGTCGAAGGATCACGAAACGCGCATTGCCGATGCCATCCTGTCCAGTGACAGCGAAATGCGCATCAGCATCTCCAGCGACTTCTATTCCAGTGTTTTCCGCGACCGTGACTACACAGCCATCCTGAACAGCGCCCTCATGGAAACAGGGGAGGACCTGGCCGCGATGCTGGATGCATCGGGACGGCGGCATTTTCCCTCCGCCACGATGTGGTTCGCCAAGAACGACGGCGGCCGCGCGCCGCTTGCGCGGCTGGCGGTGATTCCGATTCACGGGTTGCGACCCGAACCCGCTATGCAGATCCTCGGCGCGGCTACCTTGGCCGGCGCCCCGGACGGGGAGGTGGTCATCTGTGCGGACTCCGGGGTCACCGTGGGCCAAATCCGAGGGGGCCTCCCTGCGACGCGAAGCGTCATCCGCCAAGGGTATGAGGCGAGCCTCGCCAGCAACGCCGCCGTCGTCGAACCGTACACGGCCGACCACCCCGTCCGCCCTGCGGTCCCCTCGGTGATTGCCGACCTCCGAAGCGGACAGGACACCCCGCTCCCGTTCGGGCTGGTTCCCACGCTGGCAGCTGCGCACGACGCCGGACAGGTGGGGTCCGCCGTCGCGCCCCTGACCGCCTGGATCGACAGGTTGGAGACGGTGAGCGGGCGGGCGGACCTCCAGTTGGTGCAGCGTCGCGCGGAAGAAGATGCCGAGTCGGCAGCCGTTCAGTTGGGGGCGAGCCCCGGGCTCACGCGGATCATTGAATCGAACGTCTATGCGATGCCCTATGGCAACCCCGGCATCGTGCGGATCAGGGTCCAAGCCGCCGGTGAAGTCTCCGGGGACACGATTGAAGATGCCGCCGAAATTCACGTACGGACACCCTTCGGGGCGGGAGAGGGTGCCAGCCGATGGGCGCCCTGCTGACGGCAGAGGATGTCCGGCATCTACGAACCGGCGCACACTTCCTGGCCTGCACCATCGACCCGACAGCCATCTACGTTTACGCGGAAATGATCGAAAAGGCCATGGAAAACCGCGCTTTGGAGCTCATCTCGATTGACGAGCTGGCCCCCGATGACCTCGTGGTTGCGATCGGAATGGTCACCCAGGGCCTCTTCATCGCGGATATGCCTCCGGTAGGCGATGAGTTCATCGGGTGCATCCGTGCCATCGAGGCCAACCTCGGCCGACAGGTGCGGGCGATCTACTCGCTCGCCGCCGCCAACATCAACGGAATTGTTCCCCTCATGGTCGGGCTGCAGTCCTCGCTGCCGGTGATTGATTCCGACCCCATGGGCCGCGTTTTTCCATTGATCAGCCAAACCACCCTGAACATCGGCCACGTCCCCATCAGTCCGATCGCCCTCATGGGAGTGACCGGCGAACGGGCAGTGGTGGAGGCTCACAACCCTCAGCGGGCCGAAACCCTGGTGCGGGCCCTCGTCACGGAGATGGGTGGGTGGGCCGCTACAGCCATGTATCCGTGCTCAGCGGGCCAAATGCGCGAGCACGGAGTCCACGGCTCCATCAGCCGGATGATCCGAATCGGGGAGATCCTCGACGCTGAAACCTCGGTTGACCGCAAGTTCCAGCAGCTCGCTGAATTTCTTGGTGCTACCCGGATTGCCCGGGCCCGGGTGAGTCACGTCGAAGGACTGTCGCGCCCTTCGGACCTGGGCCTTCCGGCGCTGCCGTCCAGCGTGACGCTCGTGGACGAACGATCCGGGCAGATCATCCGCTTGGAGATCCAGAACGAAATCTTGCTGGTCCTGGTTGATGGCGCCATCGCAGCGGCCGTCCCGGACATCGTCTCGCTGCTCAACTCCGAGCACGGCACGGTCGTCAACATCGACGATGTGCGAGTGGGCGATGTCATTGACGTCCTGAAGATCACGGCTGCGGCGCAGTGGTACTCGAAGGCAGGCCTCGATCTTGCTGAACCGAAGGCCTTTGGTATTCCGATCGAACACCCAAGGCGGCACCATGCGTAGATCGAAAAGCGAGAACCATCTGGATGTCGCAGGGCTCCTGGCGCACGGCTCCCTCCGCGGCACCACCCCTCTGTATCTCACTCCGTCCAGTGCGGCAATCGACGGCGTCGTTCTTGTCTCCCAGCTCGATGCCATCCAGCGGGTGCGGCCCAACACCGTCATCGTCCTTTCCGCGGAGATGGGCTCCGGCGGTTGGCTGGTGTCCGCAGCCCTGCGGCACGCCTGGGAGCGGAAGGCCAGCGCCGTCGTCGTCGCTGGAAGTACCTACTCCAGCGCTGTGATCGGCCTCGCCGAGCGGCTGGGTATCACCTTGCTGGCTGCCGAGGGCGACACATCCGGCATAGCCCTCGCACTGGCCGCTGAAATCGGCGCTGCCCTTTCCGTGGTGGACGCCGAGCTGGCGCGGTTTGCCCGGGCGGTCGCGAAGGACACGACCTTGGGAGCCGTCCTGAAGACCATCTCCAGGGAGCTGGACGGTGTTGAAATCCTGCTGGAGTACGACGGCGTGAGCCTGGCGTCCGCGGGAACGCCCACCCGGGAGGCAGCCGAAATCATCACCGTGGATGTTCGCGGTTCGAATAGCTCCGTCCCGTCCAGGCTCACCGCAAGGGTGCCAAGATCCGGAGTCCACAACCTGCAGCTCGTCCGGTCGATCCTCGAGGTGGCCACGCCGTCGGTAAACGCTGCGTGGCTGTTGGGAGATGTCCTCGACACGGCGCGTGCAGTACCCACGGCGGCCCTGGTCGGCTTGAACCACGACCCCGGCTCCTCCTGGACCACGTTCGTGGAACGTCACCGGCACTTGCTCTTTCAGCTGGGCTGGCGTGGGGAGGAACAATATGTGGCCGTGTGGATCCGCAGGGCGTCGTTGGAAGCTCATCGTCCGGAGCTCACAGCGGTGCTGCGGCTGCTCTGGCGGAAAGTCACAGTCCGCAGCCCCCTGGCCGAAGTCCACGGTGGCTGGCTCGCTCTTGTTCCCGTCGGATACCAAGAGGCGGCGGACCAGCTCGAAGCGCGGATCCGGGTCCGTCTCGGGAAGTCATTGGAGGAACTGGGTCTGGGGGCAGGACTCTCTCGGTGGCGCGAGGAACCCGCCGCGCTGCCGAATATCGTCCGTGAATCCCGTTTGGCCGCTGAATCCGCTCTCTCGACGGGGCCCGGCACCGTGGCAGGCTTCGCCAATCTCGACGTTGCGGCGGCCGCGACGTTCGTCGATGAGGACTCGGTCCTGCTCGTGGCCGAACTGACGCTGCCGCTGCTCATGGCCAGCCCGGACAGAGACCTCGTCATTGCGGCTGCAGGGGCCTTCCTCGACCACCACGGCTCCGTCAGCCTCGCAGCAAGCTCCCTTGACCTGCACCGGAACACCCTGCAGACCCGGCTCAACCGTGCCCGCGAACTGGGCGTCCCCCTCGACATCCCAGCCAAGCTCTTGTCCGTCCATCTCATCCTCAGCACGCTTCGCCGCTCAATCCATAACAAGACGAGTACCGCCAATCCCGGCCAAACCAGAAAGGACTCCCATGAGTTCCCAGTTCGAAAACTTTGACGATGTCCATGCCGCCGCACAGGAAACCCCCGGCGTCATCCTGTTCACCGCTTCCGTCGTCGCCGACGCAGGCACCAGCATGGCGCGCATCTATACGAGCCACCCTGGGGTCTACCCCGTCGGCGGAAGGAAGACCCTGGACGGGGACACCAACCCGGTGTGGCTCGAGCAGGTCCTCAAGGGCCAGCAGCCGTTCCTTGGGGTGGATAAGGAAGCAGTCCGGGCATTCTTCTTCGACTCGGCAACCATTGAGTCGCTGGGTTGTGGTGCCATCGTCAACGTTCCGGTGGTAAGCAACGGTGAGACCATCGGATCCATGAACTTCCTTGCCCCTGAGGGTAGCTACGGGCAGTCATCGGTGGATGCGGCCGTGGAGATCGCCCAGCGCTCCGTGCCGCTGTTCGAACACGCGCTCGCCACCACCAACTAATCCTTCGCGGGCGGCCGCCACGGAGCGGCGCCCGCGAAAACAGCAGAAAGGAATCTCCACACGTGACCACTACGCCGCCGGGAACACTGACCATCCGGAACGCCCTCATCTTCGATGGCGAGGCCAGGAACCTGATCGAAGGTTCCATCACGGTCCGCGAAGGCCGGATCACGGAAGTGGGGCGAGACGTGGAAGAGGCCGGGAAAATCGTTGACGCCGACGGCCGTACCGTGATTCCCGGGCTCATCGATGCGCATTTCCATGCCTACGCGCTCAGCCTGACCGCCGCCAAGAACGAAACGGGGCCATTGAGCTACTCTGCGCTCGCAGGGGCCCGGCGACTTGAGGCGGCCTTGAACCGGGGCTTCACGAGCGTCCGTGACGTAGCGGGAGGAGACATAGGGCTTGCCAATGCCATCGACGAAGGCTTGTACGCAGGTCCGAGGTACTTCTTTACCGGCCCAGCCCTGAGCCAGACAGGCGGCCACGGTGACATCCGGGCCGCGGACGACGGCGGTTGCTTCCATGGCGGCCACATGTGCGAAGTGGTGGACGGCGCGGATGAGCTGCTGCGGGCCGTGCGGAACCGCTTCCGCACCGGAGCCACGGCCATCAAGCTCATGACGTCCGGCGGAGTCATTTCGCCCGTCGACCCCATCAGGGTTCCGCAGTACAGCTCGGCCGAAATCCGCACTGTAACCGAAGAGGCGTCCCGCCGGGGCAGTTATGCGACGGCCCACGCATACTCGCCCGAGGCCATCCGTCATTCGGTACTCAACGGGGTGCGCTGTATTGAGCACGGCAATCTGCTGGATGCCGAAACTGCCCGCTTGATGGCCGACAATGAGGTCTACCTGGTACCGACTTTGGCGACCTACGACGCGATGGCACGACGCGGCGAAGAAATCGGTCTCACGGAGATAGGGGCGGCCAAGAACCGGGAAGTGCTGGATGCCGGCCGGAACGCCGTCGTGTTGGCACGCGACGCGGGGGTCCGGATTGGATTTGGTACGGACCTCATGGGGGAACTGGAGGATGAGCAACTGGCCGGGCTCCGCCTGCAATGCGAAGCACTGGGTGTCTACGATGCGCTCCGCTCGGCAACATCGACCAACGCAGCCTTGTTGCGTCGCGATGACCTGGGCCGTATAGCCGAAGGAGCCTTGGGAGACCTGGTCATCCTGGACGGAAACCCTGTCGATGAACCGCCGGTGCTCTGGGACGAAAGTCGCACACGTATGGTCATCAAGGCCGGACAGGTCATCACTGGGCATTAGCCCGCCGCGCAGGCGGCCGGGGCTTCACGCCGGGCTCCGAAGCCCGTGTGGTCCAACATGCCGCGGTCCCGGCCCCACTAAGCTGTGGCCCATGGAAACAGTCGTCTGGTCCAAGCCGGAAAACGAACGTGCCGGGACGCCGCTCCTCGTGATGATGCACGGATACGGCACGGACGAGCAGCGAATGGTGAATCTCTTTCCGCAGATCCCGGAAGAATTCACCTGCGCCGCGCTTCGTGGGCCGATGCCGATCGGCGACCAGTACGGCTGGTTCCTGCTGGACTACTTCCTGGCCAACGACTTTGCGGACGTCATCACCGCCACCAACAAGGTGTTCGCCTGGATTGAGTCGATCAAGCGCAACCACAGCAGCGTCAGCCTCCTGGGCTATTCCCAAGGCATGGCCATGGCCAGCACGCTCCTGCGGCTGCGTCCGGATGGCTTCAAGGCGACCGTGGGCCTCTCCGGATTCGTGTTGGAAAACGACCTTCTGGCGCTCAGCGAGTCCTTCGATTCCCCGCCTCCGTTCTTTTGGGGGAGGGACAAAGCGGATCCGGTGGTCTTCAGGGACGCCATCGAGCACACCGAGGAATGGCTCAACAAGAACATGGCTCTCACCGCGAGAACCTACCCCGGCATGGGCCACCGGATCGAGGCCCGGGAAATGGCGGATGTCAGCGCTTTTCTGCGGTTCTACGTCCTTCGCTGAAGTGAGGCCTGCGTCACATTCGGGAGTGCTGGAAAAAAACTCTTGATTGCCAAAATTGTAAGCGCTTACACTCTTCTTCGGCGGTGCAAGGATGTGCCGCCGAAGACAGAAGATGAAAGGGTTGAGGCCGTGTTGAATGGTTAAGGCTCACCGCGTGACAATCCAGGACGTTGCCGTCCTCTCGGGCCTGTCAATATGCACCGTTTCACGCGCTCTGCGGAACCTGCCGAACGTGTCCGAAAAAGCCCAAGCGAAAGTGGCCGACGCCGCCGCCAAGCTCGGCTACAAGGCATCCTCCGCGGCCGCCCGGTTGGCCGGCGGAAGTACCGGCTCCATCGCCATCATCGCCCCCACAGCCACGGCCTGGTTCTTCGCCCAGGCCGTCGAAGCGGCCGAGGAAGTCTTCGGTGACAGCGGTTTCGACACCGTCCTGATCAGCCTGCGGGGCAAGTCGAGCGTCAAGCTGAAGATCTTCGGCGATCTCCTTGGGCTGTCCCAGCGCGTGGACGGAGTGCTGCTCCTCAACGTCGATTTGAGCGAATCGGAGGTTGCCCTCCTGGCCGCGTCGGGCCTTGCAGTTGCGAGCGTGGGGATGACTTCCGTACCGTGGGACAACGTAGGGATCGACGACGAACTCGCGGCTTGGCAGGCCACGTCACACCTGCTGGGGCTGGGCCATTGGGATCTGGCGGTGCTGTCCGGCCGCGAAACGCGAGAGAACTCGGTATTGACGGCCAGCGACAGGCTCAAGGGATTCGGCCGCGCATTGAAAGACCATCACCTGACCGTTCATCCGGACTTGGTCATCAACTCGGACTCCACAATCGACGGCGGACGCAAAGCCATGAATGAACTCATTGCCCACCGAAGCCTTCCAACGGCTGTGTTCGCGGACTGCGACGAGGCGGCTTTCGGGGCCCTCATGGCCATGCGCGAGCATGGATTGTCCGCACCGAAGAATGTCTCCGTGATCGGAATCGATGACCACCCCATGAGCTGGTTCCTTGGCCTGAGCACGGTGGCGCAGCCAGTAGCGGACCAAGGTGCCTTCGCAGCCAACCTCCTGGTGGAGCGGCTCCAGAACGCCGACGCCCCCCAACGAACCCTCCCACCATTTCCTTGACACGAAACTCATTGAACGCAAAACCACGCGCCGCCAGCGCTGAACGGACCACTCCCCACCATGACTGATACCCGAGCCACCCAGAAGACCGCCTGGACGGGCGCTACCGCGCTTCTTTTCGACCTCGACGGCGTGCTGACGCCAACCGCCGTCGTGCATGAGCAGGCTTGGCAGGAACTCTTCGACGGATACCTGGCCGAAACCGGCCATCCGGACGGTTACCAGGAGAGCGACTACTTCGACCACATCGACGGCAAGCCGCGCTTCGATGGTGTCCGGGATTTCCTCACGTCCCGTGGCATCACGTTGCCGGAAGGACCCACCGACGACGATCCCGCCAACACCAGCGTGCAGGGCCTGGGCAACCGCAAGAACCGGATCTTCAACGAGATCGTGGATTCGCGCGGGGTGGAGCCCTACGCGGGCTCTGTCCGTTTCATCCACGCCGCACTGGAGCTGGGACTCAAGCTCGCCGTCGTATCCTCTTCCCGCAACGCGCCCGCTGTCCTGAAGGCGGCGGGACTGGATGGCTACTTCCCGGTGGTGGTCGACGGCCAGGTGGCTGCCGCCGTCGGGCTCCCCGGCAAGCCGGATCCGGCCACGTTCCGTTACGCAGCCGAGTTGCTGGACGTGCCCGCCGAGGGCTGCGTCGTCGTCGAGGACGCAGTGTCCGGTGTGCAGGCCGGCAGCGCCGGGAACTTCCGCGCAGTGATCGGGGTGGACCGGGGGGCGGGTCACCAGACCCTGCTCGACGCCGGAGCGACATTCGTGGTCGACGACCTCGACGATCTTCTCTAACCAAGCCGTTTCACCAGAAACAGAAGGAACCCAACAGTCCATGGCACTCATCAGCTCCGACCGGCTGCGCTTCCCCTGCGAACCGTGGAAGCTCGTGGAGAGCATCCACGTTCCCGGCGATGCCGGTACGCTTGAAACCCTTTTCAGCCTCGGCAACGGCCACCTGGGCATCCGTGGCGCCCATTGGGCGGGGGCGGACGCTGAACTCCCCGGCACGTTCATCAACGGTTTCCACGAAACGTGGGACATCAAGCACGCCGAGAACGCTTATGGCTTCGCCCGCACGGGACAACGGATCGTCTATGTTCCGGATGCCAACAACTTCAACATCGTCATCGACGGCGAGCAGCTGAGCCTCACCGAGTCCGCAGTGCAGAATTACCGCCGCAGCATCGACTTCGCCACGGGCGTGTACGAATGCGCCGTGACGTGGGAGTGCCGTTCAGGCGCCATTGTCACCACGGTGGAGCGCCGCGCCGTCGGGATCGATTCCAGGGGTTCCCTGGGCATCGAGCTGAGCCTCATCGCAGACCGCCTGGTTTCCGCCGACGTCACCTCCTTGGTGATCAATCGGCAGGACCAGCCTGTGGAGGACCACTCGGCCCACGATCCGCGGCGTTCCGGCCGCCACGCCGGCAGGGTGTTGCTCCCGCTTCACCTTCAGGGCTCCGACGGATCCCTGCGCATGGCTTGGGAGACCGCAGAATCCAGGCAGCGCATCGGCATGGCCGTGGATCACTGGATTTCCGCCGAAGGCCAGCCTTTCGAGACCGTGGTGGGGGAGGACGAGTCCACTGTCCGCTACGTCATGGCCGTGAATGAGGGCGAGACGTTCCGCTTGGAGAAGAGCGTGAGCTACGTCGTGAACAGCGCCGATGCAGGCGCAGCGGACCCCGGCGAGATCCTTGCGTCGGACGCGGAATTGGGACTCGTGCCGTTCGACGCGCTCCTGGCCGAAGGTGCGGCGCACTACCGCGATTACTGGTCCACCGCGGACATCACCATTGGCGGCCAGCCCGAACAGCAGCAGGCCGTTCGCTGGAGCCTGTTCCAGCTCGCCCAGGCCACCGCGCGCGCCGGCGTCGCCGGCATCCCGGCGAAGGGTGTCAGCGGCTCAGGCTATGAGGGCCACTACTTCTGGGACCAGGAGGTGTACCTGCTGCCGTACCTGACGTACACCAACCCGGCCGCGGCCCGCCAGGTGCTGGAATCCCGCCATGCGATGCTTCCGGACGCCCGGATCCGGGCCAAGGAACTCAGCGTGGACGGTGCGCTGTTCCCGTGGCGCACCATCAACGGCCTCGAGGCCAGCGCCTACTACGCCGCCGGCACGGCGCAGTTCCACATCGCCGCCGCCATCTCCTTCGCCGCCAACCGCTACCAGTGGGCCAGCGGCGACGCGAGCTTCCGCGCCGAAGTGGGCGCCGACCTGTTGATCGAAACAGCGCGGATGTGGGCGTCGCTGGGCTTCTTCGGCAAGGACGGCCTGTTCCACATTCACGGCGTCACCGGCCCGGATGAATACACGGCCGTGGTCAACGACAACCTTTACACCAACGTCATGGCCCGCTTTAACCTGCGGGCCGCCGCGGCACTGGAACACCCGGACGTCCCGGATACCGAGCGGATGGTGTGGCAACAAGCCGCCGCGCGCATGTCCCTTCCCTACGATCCGGACATGGAGATCTACAGCCAGGACAACGACTTCATGACCCTGGAGCCGTGGGATTGGTCCACGCCGCGCTCCAAGTACCCGCTCCTGCTTAACTTCCACCCGCTGGTGATCTACCGGCACCAAGTCCTCAAGCAGGCGGACACGGTGTTGGCGATGTTCCTGCAGTGGCAGGACTTCACGGCCGAGGAAAAGCAGCGCGCGTTCGACTTCTACGATCCCATCACCACCGGCGACTCCACCTTGTCCGCTTGTGTCCAAGGCATCATGGCGGCCGAGGTGGGCTACTCCGACATCGCGCTCAAGCACTTCACCGAGGCCTTGTTCATCGACCTGGACAACACCCACAACAACACCGTTGACGGCGTGCACATCGCGTCCACCGGTGGCATCTGGAGTTCATTGGTGTGCGGGTTCGCGGGCATGCGGGACCAAGGCCACGTCCCGCACTTCGATCCGCGGCTGCCGGCCGAGTGGGACAGCCTGTCCTTCCGGCTCAAAATCCGCGGGCGGCTCTTGTCCGTCGAGCTGCGGCCAGGGTCCATCAGCCTTTCGCTCGTTGCGGACGCAGGTTCAGCGCCCGACGCCGGTAGGGAACCTTTGGAGGTCAGCGTGCGCGGCGAGCGGCTCGTCGTCGGCGTCGAGACGGTCACTGTGCCCCTCGACGACGTGCCGCACCCCGCGCCGTCCGTCTTCCCGAGCCTCTTCCCGACGGCGGGACTTCCCGTGATCGGAAGCGCGCGGGCCTAAGCCATCGACTGCTGAGTAACTGTCGTTCTGGGCGCTCAGAACGACAGTTACTCAGCAGCGGATGCAAGCCGCAGGCTACCCAGCATGTGGCGGCACCGGAAGGCCGATGGCGGGGCCGCGCAGGAAGTCCTCAATCGCGTCGGCGGCTGCGGAAGCTCCCCCGGAGCCGCGGACGCGTGCGCTCATCGCCTCAAGGTTGCCCCTGATCGCCTGGTCGCCGCTGACGTCAAGGACCGTGTCGCGGATCAGCTGCGGGGAGAGCCCCTCCAGCCGGAGCCGCCGCCCGAGTCCAAGATCCTCCACGCGGCGCGCATTGGCTCCTTGCTCAGGCTGCAGAGGGAAGGCCACCAACGGCACCCCGAAATAGAGGGCCTCCATGGTCGAGTTCATCCCGGTGTGGGAAAGGAAGGCGGAAGCGTGCGGCAGGACTTCCAGCTGCGGAAAGAAGGGCCGTACCTCAAAGTTCTCCGGGATGTCTCCCAGCTCCGACTCCTCGACGCGCTCTCCGATTGCCATGGCAACTTGCCACTCGGTGCCCGCGAATCCTTCCAGGCACATCCTGAAGAAATCCAGGCGGTCATTCAACGGGGTTGTGCCCAGAGAGACGAACAACAGTGGACTGTCCTTCACCCGGGGTTGCCAGGCCTCCTCGTTGCCTCGCAAGCCAAGGCAAGGGCCCACGAAGTGGAACCTGGCATCGAAAGTCTCTCCCGAGGGCTGGAATTCCCTTGGGATGAAGGAGATGTTCAACGACGCAGGCGGGCCTCCCATGAATTGCAGATGGCCCACGCCATGCTCCGCGGCGAAATCATGGATCCGCTGGCCGACCTGTTTCCAGGCCTCCACCATGCCTGGCGGCGGCGGGCCCGGCATGAGATCCCGCATCGAGAAATGTTCATTGGTGGCGTAGCTCGGAAGCAACGCAATATCGGGCAAGGCCAACTTCGCGGCAGCCATCTTCCCGGAGAGCGTCATGGCATCGTAGGCCAACCCGTCCGGCGGATCCTCGGCCAGTCGGGCCAGCAGCGCCGGGAACTCCTCCCTCGCGCCCTTGAGGATCCGCTCGAGCAGTCCCGACATCATTCCGGACGGCATTCCCGCGAACATCCCCGTCATCGGCGAAGGTGCCGGAGCCCCCTCGGCCGGCGCCGGGCCACCCTCTGCGGAACGCTCGCGCGGCGGGAGGAAGGCCGCCAGGTCCTCTCCACTCGGAAAGAACGCGGCGCCGGCGGATTCAACGGCCTTCGCGTACTTCGCCGACGTGGCGTACGTGACCCGGTGGCCTCTACGGACCAGCTCTGCGACCACTGGCAAGGTCGGGTTCACATGTCCCGCGGCAGGCAAACAAATGAAGGCTATATGCATGGCGCCACTTCCTCGGGTGTCGGATGCTTCACTTGGAGAGATCGGTGCCATGAACGCTGCGCCGGCGTGATTTCAGCCCAGTCTCCAACTTGGTCCGCACCTCGCGCTTCACCCGCGCGGCAAGCTCGGTCTCATGCATTTCCAGGAAGGTCCGGACGGCGCGCGGATCCCACGGCACCAAGGACCGCAGCGCCCAACTGACTGCCTTGACCACGGTGTCGTCGCGATCATTGATCAAGATCCCGACGACGCCGAGCGTCCGCTGTGTGTCGCCCGTTCCCCACCGGGACCTCGTGTTCAGGACTGTCGTGGAGACAAGCGCAATGCGCCGCCACCAATGGTCCGGGCTCCGTGCCCAGCGGTCGACGACGGTGTCCGGGATGAGCCCTTCCCGCCACGCGGGTCCCACCAAGACGGTCGCAAAAGCATCGGCCTGCCCCCAAGTGGTGATGCCTTCTCCCAAGTGTTCAAGCCGGGCTGGCGTCAGCTCGGCGAAAGCCGCCTGGTGGGCATTGATGAATTCCCATCCCTCCCAGGCAAAGCCGGCTCGCACAAGCCCTTCGGCGAGATTGAAGACGACGGCGGCGTCCATCGTGGCGATTTCCGCTGAAACCCGGCGGCGGACGGTGCGGAAGCTCGCGGCGTCGTGCTTCTCCAAAGCGCGCAGTTCCCCGAGGACGCGCGCCAATAATTGCCCCGGTTGGGTATCCCCCGGAGAGACGAGTACTCCGTGCGAAGCCACTTTCGGCCCCCCGATTTCGCCGGCTGAACGCTATTTTGCGGGGGCGTCGTCGGTATCCGGCCCTTCGGCGGGTTCCTGGCTGTGAAGGCCCGTATCGTGGGGCACCCAGCCCTCGGTTTCCCCTTCGGCAGGGGCGTCACTGTGGTGGCGGACGTCGTTGGTCTCTGCTGCCTTGTTCATTCCGGATACTTCCTGTCCTTCGTTGGACTGTTCCCGCGAACGCCTTAAAGTCTACGCCGGGGACGCGGCGTGTGGCCTAGGCTAGGCCAAGGAACTACCGAACGAATCCAACGGCTGAATGCAGAGGTGAAGAATGGCAAAACGACCCAACCCGGCAGTAAAGATTGCGCAGGAAACCGCGCACAACGCCATGTTCGACGCCAGCGGCAAAGCCAAGCCCGGTGTCCATAACGTGCTGCTTCGCGCCGTCGAAGTCCAGCGTCCCCTTGTCCTGGCCAACCTGCGACGCCTGCAGCGCAAACACCCGCAGGCCACGGCGGCCCAGTTGGCCGCGAAACTGGAGCGCGACTACCTCCGCGCAGTCACCGGTGGGGGTGCCGCGGTCGGGGCAACCGCCGTCGTGCCCGGGATCGGCACCGCAGCCTCGCTGGGACTGTCCGCGGTGGCCACGGTCGGCTTCCTGGAAGGAACCGCGCTGTACGCCGCTTCCCTGGCCGAACTCCACGGCATCCGCCTGACCGATCCGGACCGTGCACGAACCATGGTCATGGCCATCATGCTCGGCGAGGAAGGCACCGCCCTGCTGGGCGCCCTGAGCGGACAATCGCTCGGCAAGGGCAGAGGCGTCACGCAGGCCTGGGGCAAGACCCTCACCAAGAAGCTGCCTGGCGGAGGATTCGGCGTCATTCGCGACGCCATCCAGCGCGCCTTCCTCAAGCGGCTCGTCCGGCGCCAAGGTGCCGCTTTCCTCGGCCGGGCCCTCCCTTTCGGCGTCGGGGCCGTGGTGGGCGGCGTCGGAAACCGCGTCATGGGGCGTGCCGTAGCGGCCTCGGCGAGGGAAGCATTCGGTCCCATGCCGGATATCATCCCGGGCGAGTTGCTCCCAGCCGCCCGCCAGAACGCGCTGGAAGGCGGAAAATAGTGGATCTCAACGCTGATTCGGGGGAGTCGTTCGGCTCCTGGACCATGGGGAACGACGCGTCAATGTTCCGGATTGTCAGCAGCGCCAACGTTGCCTGCGGCTTCCACGCCGGAGATCCGGTGACCATGCTGGACAGTTGCCGGGCCGCCTTCGAACTCGATGTCCGGGTGGGCGCCCACGTGGGCTACCGGGACCTGCACGGCTTCGGGCGCCGATCGATGGACATGTCCTTCGATGAGCTCTTCGGCGACGTCCTCTACCAGCTAGGTGCACTGGACGGCATGGCCCACGCTGTCGGAGCCTCCGTGGACTACGTCAAACCGCACGGCGCCCTGTACAACCGGATCGTCAACGACGTCGAGCAGGCCGAAGCCGTGGTGGCCGCAATTCACGCCTACGATCCCGGGCTTCCCGTCCTTGGCCTACCGGGTTCGGCATTATTGCGGCTCGCCGAAGAATCCGGGCACCCGGTGTTCCGGGAGGCTTTCGTGGACCGCGGCTACATGCCGGACGGAACGCTGGTGCCGCGCTCGCAGGACGGCGCGGTGGTGCACGACGCCGCCGCAGTCGTCGAGCGGGCCGTGCGCTTTGCCGTGCGGGGCGAGGTGCTGGCGGTGGACGGCACAGTGGTGCGCGTGAAGCCCGATTCGTTGTGCATCCACGGTGACACCCCGGGCGCTGTCGAGCTGGCTGCGGCGGTGCGCGCCGGCCTCGAGGAAGCTGGTGTGGAGATTGAATCCTTCGCCTGACCGGGAGCTTTTGCCCTGCGGCGACAGCGCCTTCTTGGTGGAATTGCCGGAACTGGCAGCCGTCGTCGCGTACTACCGCGGGCTGACCGGGGCCGAAACATCGGCCGGCGTTTCAGCGCCGGAGGGGATCATCGACGTCGTGCCCGCCGCCCGCACTGTCCTGGTCACCTTCGATCCCGAAACGATCCGTCCTTCGGAAGTCCGCGACTGGCTGCAGTCCGCAGAACCGGCATACGACGTTGCAGCTTCGGGCCGCGAAGTGACCATCGAGGTCTCTTACGGTGGCCCGGACCTCGCGGAAACGGCGCGGTTCCTGGGCATGGGCGAGGCCGACGTGGTCAAGCTCCACTCGAGCTCGGAGTGGACGGCCGCGTTTTCCGGCTTTGCGCCCGGCTTCGTGTACCTGGTCACGACCCATGAGCGGCTCCGCGTCCCGCGTCGGAACACTCCACGCACCGCCGTGCCGGCTGGCTCTGTTGGCCTCGCCGGTGAATTCAGCGGGGTCTACCCGCGATCCTCCCCGGGCGGTTGGCAGCTGATTGGAACCACGACGGCGGCACTATGGGATGCGTCCAAAGCCGAGCCCGCCCTGATCCGGCCGGGCGACCTGGTCCGGTTCGTGGAGGCCTGATGGGGATCGTGGTGGTGAACCCCGGCCCGCTCACCTTGGTGGAAGACCTTGGCAGGCAGGGCTGGGCCTCGCTGGGGCTGAGCCCCTCCGGCGCCCTGGATCGGCAATCCCTTCGCCTTGCCAATCTGCTCGTGGGGAACCCAGCGGAAGCGGCCGGGCTGGAAACATTGCTGGGCGGGCTTCGCCTGCGGTTCGTCACGGCGTCGACCATTGCGGTGGCGGGCGCCGAGGGGATCGTGACCCTGGACGGTGCCGAGATTCCGCTGAACCAAGCCGTCCGGGTGGCTCCGGGCGCCGTGCTTGATTTCGGTTCGCCGCTGTTCGGACTGCGGTATTACCTGGCAGTACAGGGCGGCATCGACGTGCCCACGCTCCTCGGTTCAAGCAGCACGGACATGCTCTCCGGTGAAGGCCCCGCACCGTTGACCTCGGGTGGGCAGTTGGGAATCGGGCGGGCTTCCGCTGGCAACGGCCCGAGCTCCGGAGCCAGGACGGGGGCTGGAACCGGGGCTGGAGCCGGGGCTGGAACCCGCGGCAAGGCACATGTCCTCCCTGCTATCCGCCGCGCTCCTGATCCGGGGCGCGCCATCACGGCCCGCGTGGATCGCGGCCCCCGTGCTGACTGGTTCGACCTCGACTCCTGGCGCCGCCTGGTCAGCCAGGAATGGACCCTGTCGCCTGATTCGAACAGGATCGGTGCCCGGCTGGTGGGCCGTCCGCTCACCCAGACCCGGCTCGAAGAACTGCCCAGCGAAGGCATGGTGCTCGGCGCTCTGCAAGTGCCGCCGTCGGGCCTTCCCACGGTATTCCTGGCAGACCATCCCGTGACGGGTGGCTACCCGGTGATTGCGGTGGTGCGTCGCACGGACCTGGACTTGTTAGGCCAAGCCCGCCCCGGCCAGCGGATCCGTTTCCTGGGCTGAGGATCCCCATCACTGGACATGCCCCTTCTGGGCTGCGAGGAGTGGACATGTCCCTTGTTCGTGCCCACGCCGCGTTGGACATGCGCGTTCCTGGGTAGGTGGAGTGGACATATTGGCATCATGTCCGTTGCTCAGGGGCAGGGGTGGGCATGTCCCTTCCAGCCCGCCGGTACCGATGCCCGCACGGGTACCCGCGTCAGCCGAACACCAAGTGCGCCACTGCGAAGATCGCGAGACCGGCCAGGGACCCCACCACCGTGCCGTTGATCCGGATGTACTGCAGGTCCTTACCGACCTGGAGTTCGATCTTTTGTGAGGTTTCCTCGGCATCCCAGCGCGCGACGGTGTCCGTAATGACCCCCGCGATGTCGGATCGGTACGTTTTGACGAGGTACCCCGCAGCATCGCCGATCCAGGCATTGACCTTGCCCGCCAGTTCGTCATCGTTGACAAGCCGCAAACCGAAGTCCCGGACGGCGCCCTTGAAACGCTGTGTCAGTTCGCTGTCGGGATCGTCGACGGCGGTGAGCAGCGCGTCCTTAATGGTTCCCCACGTGCGGGAGGCGAGCTCGCGGACCTCGGGATCACCGAGAACCTGGGTCTTGATTGTCTCGGCACGGGCAATCATTGCAGGATCGTGTTGGAGATCCTGGGCCAGATCCCCGAGGTAAGTATCGATCGATTGGCGCACTTGGTGATCGGGATCCTGCTGCACAGCCCGGATGAACTTGGCGATTTCGTTGTAGACCCTGTCGCCCACGATGTCGTCCACGAAGGACGGAACCCAGAGGGGCGAACGGTCGGACACGAGCCGGTTCACCGTGGAGTGGTTCGCTTCCACCCAATCCGCCGCCCGGTCAACCAGAAGATCCACGAGCTTGTGGTGGTGGCCGTCGGCAAAGATCCGTTCGGCCATCCGGCCCACGGGCGGTCCCCAGGGCGGAGTGAGCAAGTGCTTGCGGACCATGCCCTCGATCACTGCCTGCACGTCGTCGTCGTTCAAGACGGTGAACGCGCCGCGGATCAGTGCTGAACCTTCCTTGGCAATCCGCTCCGGACCGCCGGGGGAGGCGAGCCACGTGCCGGCTTTCCGGGCGATGTCCACGCTCGCGAGCTTCTCCTGGACCACCTGCTCGGACAGGAAGTTGGTCTCGACGAATTCGCCAAGCGAAGCGCCGATCTGGTCCTTCCGCCGCGGGATGATGGCCGTGTGCGGGATTTTCAAGCCCATGGGGTACTTGAACAGGGCGGTGACGGCGAACCAGTCGGCCAGCGCTCCCACCATGCCGCCCTCGGCAGCTGCCCGCACATATTCCAGCCACGGATACTGCTTCTGCAGGGCGAAAGCGGCCGTGAAAACCACCGCCATGACAATCAGGAGCGCCAGCGCCACGGATTTCATCCGACGGAGGGCAGCAGCCTTTTCGGCGTCGCCGTTCCGTTGCCCGACGCCGGCGGCAACCGTGGAGGCGTTCGTGGCACTTGCGTGCCGGGCAGCCTCCGCCGTCGGGTCGCTATCGCTGTCCGTCACCGGGATTTGTTCAGAGTTCACCTGCATGTGCCCAGCGTAGCCCCGTCGCCGTCGTGGGCGTGGGCTACCGTGTCCCCATGACGATTGACAACCCCGGTCGCCCGGAGCAAACGGAACAAAGCACGCGGCCCAAGGTCTACGCCCACCGCGGAGCCAGTGCCGCATTTGCGGAGCACACGCGTGCCGCCTACCTGAAGGCAATCGCCGACGGCGCCGATGGCGTCGAGTGCGACGTCCACCTGACCCGCGACCAGCACGTGGTCCTGCTTCACGACGCGAACTTGGACCGCACCTCTGACGGCACCGGTCCGGTGGCCGAAAAGACGCTCGAAGAGCTGCGGCAGCTGGACTTCTCCTCCTGGAAGGGCGCCAGGATTCCGGACCAGTACGGCGCAAAGTCGGACCAGCTCCTGACGCTCCCGGAGTTGCTGGACATCCTGCGCGATGCCGGCAGGGCCATCGGCTTGGCCATCGAGCTCAAGCACCCGAGCCCGTACCAGCTCAAGCTCGAAGACCGCGTGCTGGAGCTTCTGGCCGGCGAAGGGTGGGACGCGGAGACCTCAATGCTGGACAACATCGAGGTTTCCTTCATGAGCTTCAGCCCGGATTCAGTCAAGCACCTGCTCCAGTTCGTTCCTGCGGAGCACATTTGCCAGCTCGTGGACGACGTCACAGTGGAGGATGTGCGCGATGAACTTGGACTGGGAGCTTTCACCGGGGGAGCCGTGGCCAACGTGATGAAGGCCGCCCAGCAGGAGGGCGAGCGGATCCTCGACGACTGTGAGGTCGGACTGGCCGGCCCGGGCATCGATTACGTCCGGAAGCACGCCCGCACCGTCCAGCGCTGGCTGGAATCAGGCCGCCGCTTCCGGGTATGGACCGTCGATTCGGAGAACGATGTTGCCCTGTGCCAAGGCCTCGGCATCCACGAGATCACCACGAACAAGCCGGCGCAGGTCCTGGCCCAGCTTTAGGCACCCCTGGCACCCAACTAACTCGCAGTTGTTGTCGTTCTGGGGCTCCAAAACGACAACAACTGCGAGTCAGATGATCGTGTTGCTAAGGGTGCCGATGCCGCCCAGCGTGATGTCCACCCGGTCGCCAGGCTGGACAGCAACGAAGGTGTTCGGAGCTCCCGTCATGATGATGTCTCCCGGTCCCAGGGTGAGCCATTCGGTGACGTACACGAGGCACTCCGTGATGGAGGACGGCAGGTTGAAGGAACCGGACCGTGCCTTGACCTCGCCGTTGACTATAACCTCGGTGCTCACGTTGTCCGGATCCTCGATCCCGGTTTCGATCCACGGCCCTAGCGGGGTGTAGTTGGTGCCGGACTTGCCCTGGAAGAGCCTCTCGTCGACCTGGTTCTGGTCGACATTCGTGACGTCGTTGACCACTGTGTAGCCCAGGACGTGGTCCAGGGCATTCTCGGCCGTGAGCTTGTCCGCACGCTTTCCGATGACGGCGGCAAGCTCGCCTTCAACGTTCACCGTGCCCGCGTTGCGCACGGCCACGATGTCGTCACCGGGACCGGCGATGCTGTGGACCGACTTGTGCCAGGCCTGGATGGGCAGCACGTGGTTGTTGTTGCCCAGGTTGTGCCCGATTCCCAGCACCACGGAAGGCCGGACAGGGGCGAGGAACTCGGCGTCGTCCGCGGAGCTGGTTTCTCCCGTGAAGGAAAGGACCTCGGCAAAGGGATCCTCGATATGGTCCCAGCTTCCGTTGCGCAGGACAGCATGCTGAGGGCCGGAGGGTGTCTGTAGTCGGGCGATGCGCATGGAACTCCTCGTTGAATTTCGTGGGGCAGTGAACGCGGGCGGTGGTCGGAGCCAAGCCCGACCAAGGAAGAACATACATTATGTTGAACCTGGTACAGCATTCTGAACAATTGTGAACGGTGTGTGCTCGGCTCTTCACCTTTCCGGTTACCGCGCCGGGCGGGGCTGTGGTTGCATGAATACATGCCTTTTTCGTGGTCCGCCCGGACAACCCAGACAATCTCCGCGGCGGCCATGAGTGCACTGTTACTCGTGAGCGCCAGGAAGCACTTCCAGGAGCCGAAGTTCTACGCTCCGGTTGTCCCGGACTATCTCTGCCGCAAGGACCACGCGGTCGGAAGCGCCACACTCGAGGACGGCCACGACAGGGGCGGCGCAATCGCGCCGCGTAACGGCGCATTGGCGGTCATGTCCCGGGAGGAATGGATCGCGGTGAGCGGACTGCTTGAGGCGGCTGCCGCCGTCGGGCTTATCATTCCTGTCACCCGCAAGGCTGCGGCCCGCGGCACCACGCTGATGTTCACGGCATTCCTGGCCGGGCACGTAGACGCGCTCCGCCGTGCATACTCTCCCGGCGGAACCGCATCCGCGCGGCGGATTCACACGCTGCGGCTGCCCTTGCAGGTCCCCTTGATCCTGTGGGCATGGAGTTTGGCCGGAGCGAAACGGGGAGCATGAAACTCCTCGAATCCCCGGCGGTGAAGGTGGGCCTCTCCATCAGCATCGCAACGGGCCTCTACGGCATCTCGTTCGGGGCGTTGGCCTCGGCCTCCGGGTTCAGTTTCTGGCAGACCATGGCGTTCAGCCTGCTCATGTTCAGCGGAGGCTCGCAGTTCGCCTTCATCGGCGTCGTGGCCGGGGGCGGGTCCGGCATTGCAGCCATGACCGCGGCCGCGCTGCTGGGCTTGCGGAACGGCATCTACGGGATGCAGATGAACGCGCTGCTGCGCCCCCGCGGTTGGCTCAGGTACCCGCAAGCCCATATCACCATCGACGAATCCACGGCCACTGCCTCGGGCCAACGGAATCCGGACGAACAGCGCCGCGGGTTCTGGACCGCCGGACTTGGCATCTTCGTGCTGTGGAACATCTTCACGGCCGTCGGCGCCCTGGCCGGCGACGCCTTGGGCGATCCCAAGCAATGGGGGCTCGACGGCGCCGCCGTTGCCGCGTTCCTCGGCTTGCTCTGGCCACGGCTCAAGGGCCGTGAGCCGTGGGCGATTGCCGCAGCCGCTGCGCTGGCAACCATCGTTGCGGTCCCGTTCGTTCCAGCAGGCGTGCCCATTCTCGTGGCTGCCGTGGTGGCCGGGGCCATCGGCTGGTTCAGTCACGGTCGCAGCGACGAAGGGATGGAGCCCGACGTCGATCCCTACCCGCACGGTCATCCAAGCACTGACGCTTCCAGCCGCGAAAGGAACGCCGAATGAACCTCTGGCTCTGGATCCTCATCGCCTGCGGACTGGCGTACCTGACGAAGCTTTCGGGCTATTTCGTGCCGGCGAAGCTGCTGCGGAGTCCGCGGATGATGCGTGTGGCCGGCACCATGACCATCGGCCTCCTGACGTCCCTGACCGTCGTCAATGCGGTGGCATCGGGGCAGTCCCTCGCCTTCGACGCCCGGCTCGGTGCGCTCGCAGCGGGGGCCGTCGCGCTGTGGCTCCGGGCCCCGTTCCTGGTAGTGGTCATCGTCGGATCGGCAGCGGCCGCTGGGCTCCGGCTGCTCGGCTGGCACTGAACCGCCGCGGGTGGTTCCGATCGTCGCCGCGGTGGGCAACGCCGTCGTGCGCTGGTTACTGGAAGGTCATCCCGGGGATGGGTGTCTGCTGCGGCAGCGGGCGCGACGGGCGTTCGGTGCGGATGGCGTCCTCAAGCAGGGCGACCGGCCGTTCCCAGGCGCGCGACCCCGGCTCCATGGTGTCGACGGCGCCGATCAGCATCGCAACAAGGCGCACCATGTCCTCAATGGAAATGTCCCGGCGCAACGAACCCTGGCCCTGGCCGCGGCTGAGGAGTTCGGCCATGGAATCGATCAAGCCGCCCGTGATACCCACAAGGAGTCCGCGGCGGCCGGCGACAGCGCCCAGCAGGTTGGCGTCTTCGCTGGCAACCTGGACTACGGCGTCGATCACGTTGATGAGCCCGACGGCGGCATCCATGCCCGCGAGGGACTCCGCCACGACCGGGTCCACGTGAAGCCTGAGTTGCCGCGACAGGGCGGCCAAGACGAGTTGTTCCTTGTCGGCGAAGTTGCGGAACAAGGTAGCCGGGCCGACACCTGCGGTGGCTGCGATCGTCTGGAGGGGAACCTCCGGCCCCAGCTCGCGGAAGCACTGGCGCGCCGCCGTGATGATCTTGTCGACATTGCGCGCAGCGTCAGCTCTAAGTGGCTTGCGTTCCAAGGGCCGGTCCATGCTGCTCACAGTAGCAACGGAGGGCCTCCAATCACTTTTGTGACATTCTTGCCCGTGAAAGACTGGATTCATGTTGCTTGCCTTTTCAGTCGCCCCGTCCGGCCAGCCCACTGCTGGCGCCGCATCCGTTGATGGCTCGGTGCACGACGCCGTTGCCGAGGCCGTGAAGATCGTCCGCGAATCCGGGCTCCCCAACCAGACGGACTCGATGTTCACCACCATCGAGGGGGAGTGGGATGAGGTGTTCGACGTCGTCAAGCGCGCCACCGAGGCCGTGGGCAAGTATGGAAACCGGGTGTCCTTGGTGATCAAGGCGGATATCCGGCCCGGATACGCGGGAGAACTCACCGGCAAGGTCGAGCGGCTGGAAAAGGCGATCGCCCAAGGGGAGTAGGTCCTTCCCAGTGTCCCGTGCCCGGTGCCAGACTGGGGCCATGTTTGAACACAAGGCCCAGCCCGGCTGGGTGGCCGTCGAGGAATACTTGTCCAGCGCCGTCGTCCGCCCGAACGCCGCGCTCAAGCACGCGGTGCAGTCCGCCCTCGACGCCGGGATGCCGCCCATCGAGGTTGCGCCCAACGCCGGCAAGCTGCTCAGGATGCTGGTGCAGCTTTCCGGTGCGCGGCGCGTGCTGGAGATCGGTACCTTGGCCGGCTTCAGCGCGATCTGGATGGCCCAGGGACTGCCCGACGACGGCCGCCTGGTCACGTGCGAATACGTCCGGAAACACGCTGAAGTCGCCAGGGCGAACCTGGACATGGCCGGGATCGGCCACAAAGTGGACATCCGGATCGGCCCGGCGCTGGAGACCCTCGCGGCGCTGGCCGAAGATCCCACGCGGGACGGCCCGTTCGACTTCGTCTTCATCGATGCCGACAAGGAGAACGATTCCAACTACCTCGACTGGGCCATTCGGCTCGGGAGGCCGGGCACCGTGATCGTGATGGACAACGTCATCTGGGAGGGGGCCATCCTGGATCCTTCGATGGATGAGGTGAACGCTCCGGGCATCGTAGGGGCACTCGAGATGATGGGCAGGGATCCTCGACTCGACGCAACGGCCATCCAAACCGTCGGATCCAAGGGCTGGGACGGCTTCGCGATAGCCCGCGTGGTGTGACGCTAGGCTGTGCGCATGGAATTTACCCTTCGCGCCGCAACGGTTGACGACGTCGAGCCCCTGACACGCATGCATTTGGCTGCCTGGCGGGAAAGCTACGGGCACCTCTTGCCCGAGGAGTTCTTCGCCTTCCGTGAAGCCACCATCAACACGCGGATCGAGAGGCAGCGCGAAGCATTGGCGGTCTCGTACAGCCCGATGCTCGCCCATGACGCCGACGGAGCACTTGTGGGAATCGCTTCTTCCGGTCCGTCCCGCGATGAGGACGGGCCATGCGACGTGGAACTCCAGATGATCTACACCTTGCGTCGCGTGCACGGTTTGGGAGTGGGGCAAGCATTGCTCGACGCCGTGATCGGCAACTCTGCCGCCTTTCTATGGGTGCTTGAAGACAATCCACGTGCCCAGGCGTTCTACCGCAAGAATGGTTTCCAGCCCGACGGTACGCGTCAGCTCCTGCCGCCGGATTGGCACGAACTGCCTGAGATCCGGATGGTGCGTGCCGCCGTCGGGGGCTGACCGCAAGGCTGGGGCGTCAACTAGGGTTGAAGGATGACCGGAAGAAGGCGGCTGTAGTGGCGAAGCGTGGCAAGGGCAGGGGCGCCGGGCAAGCTGCCGGAGTCATCGAGGTGCCCGCGGGCACGAAGCCGAACGGACCCGTGGAAGGCGTCTACTACATCGACACCGGCGACTGCGAACTCGTTGCCGACCCGGACAATTCCAACGGCTGGCTCCTGAAGATCAACGGCGTCATGAGCTCGCACATCGATGTGGCAGAGCCGTTGTTCCTGGACTTCGAGTACATGCGCTGGATAGCGGCCCTCGTGGAATCCAAATGGCCGCCCGAGTCCAAGCCGAAGTTGCGGGCCTTGCATCTTGGCGGCGGCGCATGTTCCCTTGCCCGGTACTTCCACGCCGCCTACCCCGACGCGCGCCAAGTTGTGGTGGAGCTCGACGGCAAGCTGGCCGACTACGTCCGCGGCTGGTTCGACCTCCCGAAGGCTCCGCTGCTCAGGATCCGCGTGGGCGAAGCCCGGGAAGTCACGGAAGGCCTTACTCCGGGCACCCGCGACCTCATCATCCGGGACGTCTTTGCCGGCGCCCTCACACCGCGGGCGCTCACAACCCGCGAATTCAACGATCACGCATCGACGGTGCTGGCTCCGGGCGGCCTTTATGTGGTGAATTCCGGAGACGCTCCGGACCTCAAGAACGCCCGCGAGGACGCCGCCACCATTGCAGACACCTTCGCGCACACCATGATCATTGCCGACCCCGCGATGCTCAAGGGCCGGCGGTACGGGAACATGATCATGGCCGGCAGCCACGAGCCGTTCGGCGACGATCCGCAACTGGCCCGGAAGCTGCTCGGCGGGGCCGTTCCGGCGCATATCTGGAACGATGCCAAGGTCCGGGCATTCGCCGTCGGCGCCCAGATCCGGCACGACCCCCGGCCAGCCGCATCGACTGCTGAGTAACGGCCGTTTTGGGCGCCCAAAACGACAGTTACTCAGCAATCGATGTTGCTCAGCGGCGCGCCAGCAGCAGCTCGCGGTGGGCGGCCGTCTCCTCTTGCAGGGCGTGCACGACGGCGGCAACGGCCGGGCGGCGCATCGAGTCGGGCCGCAGGACCATCCAATAGGGCAGCAGCTCCGCGAAATCCGAGGGCAGCAGCCGCACCAGGTCCGGGTGCCGGTCCGCCATGAAGCACGGGAGGAAACCGACGCCGGCTCCGGCGCGCGTCGCTTCCACGTGGACGAAGACGTTGGTGGAGCTCAGGCCGTCGCGCATGGAGGGGACCAGCCGGCGCGGGGCATCGAGATCGTCCACCTGCAGCATGGAATCCACGAAATAGACCAGCTGATGCTGCGTCAGCTCCTCCACCGTGCCGGGCAGGCCGTGAAAAGCCAAGTACTCGCGCGAGGCGTACATTCCCAGCATGTACTCGCCCAAAAGCACAGCCTCGGCCCGGTGCACCTGGGGTTCGCCCACCACCACCTCGAGGTCCAGTCCGGAACGTTGCTGGAGCGCCCGACGCGTTACGGTGATGATCTCGACCGTGAGGCCAGGATGCGATCGCCGCAATCGCGCCACGGCGGGTGCCGCGATGTATGCGCTGAAACCGTCGGTTGCGGTCATGCGTACGACGCCGGCAATCGGGTCCGGCGCGCGGTCTTCCGGTCCCAGCGTGCCCACTGCCGCTTCGATCCGCTCTGCCACGCCCACTGCCTCGGCACCGAGCTCCGTGACTTCCCAGCCACCCGCAGCCCTCGCGAGCACACGGCCGCCGAGCGCCTTCTCGAGCGCGGCGATCCTGCGGGAAACGGTGGTGTGGTTCAGGCCCAGGGCCTGGGCCGCCGTCGTGAACTTTCCTGAGCGCGATACCGCGAGCAGGACAAGGAGGTCGTCGGGATTCGGATTCATATCTGCAATTCTGCACATATAGGGTGCCATTTTGGGTATTGAAGCCCCGGAATTGTGCGGCAATACTCATTGGAGCATTTCGTGTTGTGGATCACAGCACGTGTCAGTGTGGACACTAAGGAGATGGACATGAGCGTAGGACAACGCTCCCCAGCAGGCGCCCCCCCCGGCAAGGGCGCAGGCCTCAAGAAGATCGTTGCCGCTTCGATGGTGGGCACGGTGGTTGAATGGTACGAATTCTTCCTCTATGCCACCGCCGCAACGCTGGTTTTCGGCAAGTACTTCTTCCCGCCCACCGGCAACGACCTGGACGGCATCATCCAGGCGTTCCTGACGTACGCGGTGGGCTTCGTGGCCCGCCCACTCGGTGGCATCGTCTTCGGCCAGATCGGCGACAAGCTCGGCCGCAAACCCACCCTGCAGCTCACCATCGTGATTGTCGGGGTCTCCACTTTCCTCATGGGCTGCCTCCCGGGCTTCGCCGACCTCGGCTACTGGGCGCCGGCCATGCTCGTGGCGCTCCGCTTCATCCAGGGCTTCGCACTGGGCGGCGAATGGGGCGGCGCAGTGCTGCTGGTGGCAGAACACAGCCCCAAGGAGTCCCGCGGATTCTGGTCAAGCTGGCCGCAGGCCGCCGTTCCCGTCGGCAACCTCCTTGCCACGCTGGTCCTGTTCGTCATGTCCGCCACCCTCAGCAGCGCTGCCTTCCTGAGCTGGGGATGGCGCGTGGCCTTCTGGCTCTCCGCAGTGATCGTCTTCGTGGGCTACTACATCCGCACCCACGTGACCGAGGCTCCCATCTTCCTTGAGGCAAAAGCCCAGGTGGAGAAGGAAGAAGCCGTGAGCTACGGCGTCGGCGAAGTCATCCGCAAGTACCCCAAGGGCATCCTCCAGGCCATGGGACTGAGGCTGGCCGAGAACATCATGTATTACCTCGTGGTGAGCTTCTCCATCGTGTACCTCAAGAGCGTGGACAAGTACGACACGTCCTCTTTGCTGCTCGCCCTGCTGATCGCGCACATTGTCCACTTCGTCGTCATCCCGCAACTGGGCCGGCTGGCAGACACTTGGGGACGCAAGCCGGTTTACCTGATCGGCGCCATCAGCGGTGCCACCTGGCCGTTCTTCGCCTTCCCCATGTTCGACACCAAGAACCCCGTGGTGATCGTCCTCGCCGTGACCATCGGCCTGTGCCTGCACGCCTTCATGTACGCGGGGCAGCCGGCCATCATGACCGAGCTCTTCCCCACCCGCATGCGCTACTCGGGCGTCTCCCTTGGCTCGCAGGTCACCTCGATCTTCGCCGGTTCGCTCGCCCCGCTGCTGGCGACCGAGTGGCTCAAGGACACCGGATCCTGGATGCCCACCGCCATCTACCTGGTGATCTCCTGCGCGATCACCGCCGTCGTGGTCCTGACGCTCAAGGAGACCCGCGGCGTGGCGCTGGAAGATGTCGACAACGCTGACGCCGTTCGCCACGGACTCCCCGTGGGAGCCCGGGCATGACCCTGGAGGGCCGCAAGGCCCTGGTCACCGGCGGGGCGAGCGGCATCGGGGCGGCATGTGCCACGGCCCTCGCCGCGCGGGGCGCGAAGGTTGTGGTGGCCGACGTCGATGCCGACGGAGCCGCGGCGCTCGCCGACACGCTGGGCGGCACCGCCTGGGCCGTCGATCTGCTCGACACCGAAGCGCTCGCCGGCCTCAGCCTGGATTGCGACATCCTCGTCAACAACGCCGGCATCCAGAAGGTTGCTCCGATCGAGGAGTTCGAACCGGCGGATTTCCACCGCATCCTGACCCTCATGCTCGAGGCCCCGTTCCTGCTCATCCGGGCCGCACTCCCGCATATGTACGCCAACGGATTCGGCCGGATCATCAACATCTCCTCGGTCCACGGGCTGCGGGCATCGGCGTTCAAGAGCGCATATGTCTCGGCCAAGCACGGGCTTGAGGGGCTCAGCAAAGTGACTGCCCTTGAGGGCGGCCAGCACGGAGTCACCTCCAACTGCATCAATCCGGGGTACGTGCGTACGCCGCTCGTCGAGAAGCAGATCGCAGACCAGGCCCTGCTGCACGGCATCCCCGAATCGGAAGTCCTGGCGAAGGTCATGCTGACGGAGTCCGCGGTGAAGCGCCTCGTGGAGCCCGCGGAAGTAGCGTCGCTGGCCGCGTGGATAGCGTCCGACGACGCCGGCATGGTCACCGGGGCCAGCTACACGATGGACGGGGGCTGGTCCGCCCGTTAACTGCCCCTCAATGTCGTAGGCTGGTGCGCACGAGGGGAGCACATATGGGTCTCGATCCGGCCAGCTTGAAGATAGCTCTGGGCATTGTCGCGTTTACGCTCTGCCTACTGTTCTTCGGATCGTTCCGCCGGACCCGCTCCGCGTACAGCGGCTGGTGGTGCCTCGCCCTCGTCTTCTTGCTCTCGGGGAACATGGCGTACCTGCTCAGCGGCACTTCCCAGCAAGTCTGGGCGGGTCCCCTCGGCAATGCTTTGCTGGTGGCGGGTGCGTTCAGTGTGTGGGCAGGCTCGCGTTCGTTGAGGTTGCTTCGGACGCCGCGATGGCAGCTCCTCGCGGGACCCGCCGCCACCGCCGTGGCCGCCGCGCTGGAGAACCCCGCCACCAACGTGTGGTCCGGCGGCCTGGTGTATCTGGCCATGATGTCCTTGGGCATGGGTTTGGCAACCGTTGAACTCTGGCGGTTGAAGCCCAGCGTTTCACAGGCCCACCGCTCCTTGGCACTCGCCGCGGGAGTGCTGGCGTCCTTCTTCTTTTGCCGGGGGATCGCCTACCTCGTGGAAGGGCCCGACGGCCCGGACTTCGGTACCTACCTCAGCTCGGCAACCACCAGCGTGGTCACTATCGTGCTCCTGGTCACCGTGTCCTTCAGCATGACCGCACTGAGCAACGAGCAGCTCATCAACGGCCTCAACGAACGCGCCACCCGGGACGGCCTGACGGGGCTCCTGAACCGCACGGCTTTCATGGAATTGGCTACCCAGGAAATCAACAGGCTGCACTCCGCGGGATCGGTTTGCACGCTGATCCTCGCCGACCTCGACCACTTCAAGTCCCTCAATGACAGCCATGGCCACGCTGCCGGCGATACCGCCATCCAAGCCTTCGCTGCAGCGTGCCAGGCCTCGGTCCGCCACACAGACCTCGTAGGGAGGTATGGCGGAGAGGAATTCACCATCCTCCTTCCAGGGGCCGATGTGGAGAGCGCCGAGATCATCGCCGGCGAAATCAGCCGCCGTTTGGCCTCGGCAGAAGCTCCGGACGGCATCACTTTCCCCACGGTGAGCTATGGCATCGCCCCCAGCACCCTCGACAATGCCGAGGTTGCCCACATGGTCGTGGCCGCCGACAAAGCCCTCTACCAGGCCAAGTCCCTCGGCCGGAACCGCGCGGTCTGCGCAACCTCCTAACTGCGACACCGCGCCGCCGTCGTGCGCTGGTTCGCGCAGGGTTCAGTCGTCTGCCGAGCCGCCGTCGTCCGGATTAGGCCCGGCCTCGTCAACGGCGGAATGCTCGATGTAGGACTCAACCGCCGACTCCGGAACGCGGTAGGACCGCCCGAACCGCACAGCATGAATGGCATGGGAGTTCACGAGGCGGTAGACGGTCATCCTGGAAACCCGCAGCGCTTCGGCGACCTCTGCAATTGTCATGAATCGGTTGGCTGGAATGCCGGCGGCGGACATGTTCACCACGGCTTTCTCAGCTGGCGGTAGTCGTAGTAGACCACGGCGCCGCGTCTCGGTACGACGGTATGCAAGCCAACCGACGAGCCTTTGATGACAGCCACGACTCCCTCTTGGCATCCGTTGAAGGGATCGTCACCGGCCACATAGTCGCCCACCTTGAAAGGGGACGCCGTCGTTTTGGCGTGTTTGGCTGCCCTGGAATATAGCTGGCACAGTCGCGAAGCCAGCTCGCGGCGGCGCTGCTTGCGCATCCGCGCGGCGTGCCTTGAATACGGATCGAACATCGGAATCACTCCTTTGCAGTCGCGATCTACCAAAGGTAGGCGCCGACCACACGTGACACATGAGTGACTTTCACCCGTTATGGAACATGGGCCACTCACGTCACTTGGACCACTACTCGGACACGTCCCAAGGCAAGCAAGTGGTCACCCGGGTAGTCCGGGCAAAGACGGGTAGGGGCTACGCATGCCGGGCTGGGCGAACAGTCCCTACGCTCAAGGCAAATGTTCCGTCAGGTCTGGGAGGGGGAACAATGAGGCGAGCTGCAAAGACAGGAATCGTCGTCGCGGGCGTGGTGGCGGTCGGGCTGGCGGGGGCAATTACCCTCAACGCCACACAGAGCTCATCAACCTCGATTGCCGGCGCGGCGCCGTCGGTCACCGTCAGTGCGTCGGCTTCTGCGGCTGGTGCAAGCGCGACGCCGGCCACGACGCCGAGTGCCTCCGCGTCAGCGCCGGCCGCCAACAGTGCAGCCGCCAACACTCCGGCCGGCGCCGCACCTTCAAGTCAGGCCCCGGCACCCGCCCCGGTCCCTGCCCCGGCGGGCAGCGCCAAGCCCGATGCCCCTGTCCCGGCGCCCGCCGTGCCCGCTCCGGCTCCCGCTGTTCCTGCTCCTGTGGCGCAGGGGCTCGACGCGGCCGGGATCCAACGTATCGAGGGCAGCTGCACTGCGAGGCTGCAAAGCGATGCCGCCCACTCCGCCATCGTGACCGGAACCGTGGTGCCCCGGCCATTCACCGTTGTCTCCATCGCCTTCTCCGGGAACCCTGTCCAGTCAACGGCGGCCTCGGGCCTCGCGTCGTACGACATCCTCATGAAGATCACCACCAAGCTTGTCGATGGTCCGGCCCAGGACAGCGTTCGGGTTTGCCGGGTCTACGACTCGGACTCGCACGTGGATTGGCTTCCTGCCGGCTGAGTCCGCAGTTGCATCGGGTCCTAGGCGCGAAGTCTTGGTGCCGGTGAGCGCCAGGGTTCCGCCGAGCCCGATCATCATGACCCCGCCCGTGGCACCCAAGGTGGAGATCCGCCGTGGTGAGCTGGAGCGGAATGCTGCCGCCCGAACATGCCACGAATTGGGGCAGCACGGCCACGAAGAACACGATTGACTTCGGGTTGCTCGCACCCACGATGAAGCCCACGCGGATCAGCCGCCACAAAGACCGCGACGGCGGCGCACCGGCCGCCGTCGAACGCCCGCCGCGGTGGCGGATCGCCTGTACCCCGAGGATCTGCGGAACCATTCCTGATGGTAACTGGCCTGCGGTGACGGTCGACGGCTGGGCGGGAGCCGCCGTCGTCGTCCTCGTCAGGGACGCTAGGAGCGCCGGGCGACCACCGGCATCGAGGCTGTTTCGTCGACCAGCTCGGCGCGCAACCGTCCGCCGCCGCGGACCCAGAGCTTGTAGGCCAGCACCAGCAGCCCGAGCCACACGGCGCCGACGTACAGGGCCACGCGGGTGTCCTCGAAGACGCCAAGGATCACGATCACGAGGGCCATGAAGGCGATGGTTGCCACCGACGCCGCAGGCCACCACGGCGAGGCGAATTCCGACGCCGGAAGTCGCTTGCGCTTGATTTCGCGCTTCATGGCAACGTGCGAGGCGAGGATCATGACCCACACCCAGACTGTCGCGAACGTGGCGATGGATGCGATCACGAGGAAGACGTCCTCGGGGATGACCGCGTTGAGCACCACGCCCACCAGTAGGATGCCGCCCATGAGGACCACGGTCATCCACGGAACACCGTGCCTTGAGATCTTGCCGAAGCTCTTCGGGGCATGCCCTTGCTGGGAAAGCCCGAAGAGGATGCGTCCGGCGCCGAAGATGTCGCTATTGATGGCCGACAGTGCCGAGGTGATGACTACGGCATTGAGGATGTGGGGCGCTGCGGGGATGCCGAGGCCGCTGAAGATCTGCACGAACGGGCTGCCGTTGTTCCCGATTTCGTTCCACGGGAACAGGCTCATGAGCACACCGAGCGTCAGGACGTAGAACAGCAGTACGCGCACCGGGACGGTGTTGACGGCCTGCGGAATGACCTTCTTGGGGTCGGCGGCTTCACCTGCAGTAATGCCGATCGTTTCGATCCCGCCGAAGGCGAACATGACGACGGCGAACGAGGCCAGGAGACCGCCGAAACCGTTGGGGAACAGGCCTCCGTGGTCAACGAGGTTACCCAGCCCCGGCGCCACACCGCCGTTGCCGGAGCGGAAGCCGAACACGATGATCCCAGCGCCGCCGGCAATCATGGCGATGATCGCCACCACCTTGATGAGCGAGAACCAGAACTCGAGCTCGCCGAAGACCTTGACGCTTAGGAGGTTCATGGCGCCGAGGAGGAAGATAATCGCCAGGACCCAGATCCACCGGTCCACCTGCGGGAACCAAAAGCCCATGTAGATGCTGAAGGCCGTCACGTCCGCGATTGCCACGATGGCCATCTCGAAGACGTAGGTCCACCCGGTGATGAACCCTGCCAGCGGTCCGAGGTAGCGCCTGGCGTACTGGCCGAACGAGCCGGAGACGGGGTGGCGGACGGCCATTTCGCCGAGGGCCCGCATCACCATGAAGACGGCGGCCCCACCGATCATGTATGCGAAGAGAACCGACGGGCCGGCCTTTTGGATCGCAGACGCGGAACCGTAGAAGAGGCCTGTTCCGATGGCCGAACCGAGCGCCATGAAGCGGATGTGGCGGACGTTGAGGCCGCGGCTGAGAACGGTGGTGACCGCGCCTTCGACGACTTTGGCGGCCGGCGTCCTGACGGCTGTTGGGGCTTGCTGCATGCGAATACCTTCTCGTCATTGGGAGGGGGACTGTTAACCAGCAGACCATTCCGGAGCGGGCTGTGATGGGACTCACGGGACATCGTTGTCTCGGTTCTCAGACGCTGCGCCGCCGATTCGTTGTTTCGGGTGCGAATGTCTGGTATTCCAGACACCTTAATGTTCTGATTGGCTTTCCGATCCGCTCCGCTGGGCGCACGCTTAAGTACGGGATCCCGGACACCTGCCTGGCCGCCTTGGAGGCAGAAGGGGTGGGCCGGGCATTACCGTGCACTCGAAGAGGAGCCATGACCATACAGCCATCCACTCAAGGCCGGGCCGCTTCCAAGGTCCCGGCTGCCGAGAACACCCTGCGCATCCTGAAGTTGCTTGCGTCCCGGCGTGGCCCGATGGCAGCGTCCAACATCGCCACCGCGCTGGGCCTGCCCCGGTCCAGCGTCTACCACCTGCTTGGCGTCATGGAGGCCAACGGATTCGTCCTGCACCTTCATGAGGAGCAGCGCTACGGGCTCGGCATCAGTGCCTTTGAACTTAGTTCGGCGTACTCGCGGCAAGAGCCATTGTCGCGGCTCGGCCGCCCCATGCTCGCCGCCCTCGTGGATGCGATCGGCGAGAGCGCGCACTTGGCCGTCCTGCACGGCCGCGATGTGCTTTACATCGTGGAGGAGCGGGCTAAGAACCGCCCGTCCCTCGTGACCGACGTTGGGGTCCGGCTTCCCAGCCACCTCACGGCCAGCGGGCGCGCGATCCTGGCTGCACTGCCGAAATCGCAGGTCAGGGCCCTTTATCCGAACGCCGCCGCCTTTACCGCCCGGCACGAGATGGAATCGCCCATCATGAAGTACTCGGCCTTGTCATCGCATTTGGACCAGGTCCGGCAGCGCGGGTACGCCACGGAACACGGCGAAGTCACGCCCGGCTTCGGTTCCGTGGCCGCCGCCGTCACCGATCATTTGGGCTGGCCGACGGCGGCAGTCGCGGTGACATTCCTCGAGGACCGGGTGCCGCCTGAGGAATGGCCCGCGTTGGCGGCCCGGATCCAGAAAACGGCGGACGAACTCTCGATCCGCATCCACGGCCGCCCGTCCTAGCCGGCCCCCACCCTTCCTAGCCCGCCCCCGCCCAACTGACTCGCAGTTGTTGTCGTTTTGGGCGCTCATAACGACAACAACTGCGAGTCAGTTGAGTCTGGTATTCCGGACAGTAGCCTCCCTAAAGCCATTCCAAGACCCTTGCGGAGGGGCTCTACTGGATACAGAAGGACTTCCACCTAGCAACCTCCAGAGACGAAGGAGTCATCATGGCACCCGCCGATTTCACTACCGGAGCCCGCCCTGTCCGGGCCGCCCGCGGCACCGAGCTCACCGCGAAGAGCTGGCAGACAGAAGCGCCGTTGCGCATGTTGATGAACAACCTGGACCCGGAGGTCGCCGAACGACCGGATGACCTGGTGGTGTATGGCGGCACGGGCCGGGCAGTGCGTTCCTGGGCCGCGTTCGACGCGATCACCCGGACCCTGGAGACCATGGAGAAGGACGAGACCCTGCTCGTCCAGTCCGGCAAGCCCGTCGGCGTGTTCCGCACCCACGAATGGGCGCCGAGGGTGTTGCTGGCCAACTCCAACCTCGTGGGCGACTGGGCAACGTGGCCCGAGTTCCGCCGCCTCGAGGCCGAGGGCCTGATGATGTACGGGCAGATGACCGCGGGGTCCTGGATCTACATCGGCACCCAGGGCATCCTGCAGGGCACCTACGAAACCTTCGCCGCCGTCGGGAACAAACTCGCGGCCGCCAGGCATGACACCGGCCGCCACCCGGCCCCCGCCGCGGAAGGCTCCACCGAGGGGCCGCTCGCCGGGACCCTGACCCTGACCGGCGGGTGCGGTGGCATGGGTGGGGCCCAGCCTTTGGCCGTGACCCTGAACGACGGGGCCTGCCTGATCGTGGACGTCGACGAGACCCGGCTGCGCCGCCGCGCCGGCAAACGCTACCTGGACGAGGTCGAAACCGACCTCGACGCCGCGATCGCCAAGGTCCTCAAGGCCAAGGAAGAGCGCCGCGGCTGGTCTGTCGGGTACGTCGGCAACGCCGCCGAAGTCTTCCCCGAACTCCTCGCCCGGCACAAGGCCGGGGAGCTGACCATCGACGTCGTGACCGACCAGACCAGCGCCCACGACCCGCTCTCCTACCTGCCCGAAGGCATCACCGTGGCCCAGTGGCACACCGAGGCCGAAGCCGACCCCGAAGGATTCACCAAGAAGGCCCAGGCCTCCATGGCCCGCCATGTCCAGGCCATGGTGGAATTCCAGGACGCCGGCGCCGAGGTCTTCGACTACGGCAACTCGATCCGCGACGAGGCCCGCAAGGGCGGCTACGACCGGGCGTTCGAGTTCCCCGGCTTCGTCCCGGCCTACATCCGTCCGCTGTTCTGCGAGGGCCTGGGCCCGTTCCGCTGGGTCGCGCTCTCCGGTGACCCCGAAGACATCGCCGTGACCGACGCCGCGATCAAGGAACTCTTCCCGGAAAACACCCACCTGCACAAGTGGCTCGACGCCGCCGCCGAGCGCGTCGAATTCGAAGGCCTGCCCGCCCGCATCTGCTGGCTCGGCTACGGCGAACGCGCCAAAGCCGGCCTGCTGTTCAACCAGCTCGTCAAGGAAGGCAAAGTCAAGGCCCCCATCGTGATCGGCCGCGACCACCTGGACTCCGGTTCCGTGGCCTCCCCCTACCGGGAAACCGAGTCCATGGCCGACGGCTCCGACGCGATCGCCGACTGGCCGCTGCTGAACGCCCTGATCAACACCTCCTCCGGCGCCACCTGGGTCTCCATCCACCACGGCGGCGGCGTGGGCATCGGCCGGTCCCTGCACGCAGGCCAGGTCTCCGTCGCCGACGGCACCGACCTCGCCGCCGAGAAACTCGAACGCCTCCTCACCAACGACCCCGGCATGGGCGTCATCCGCCACGCCGACGCCGGCTACGCCCGCGCCGTCGAGGTCGCCCACGAACGCGGCGTCCGCATCCCCATGCAGGAAACCAACTAACCAGACCCCACAACCCCAACCAGCTCGCATTAGATGTCGTTATGGCGCCCCAAAACGACAACAACTGCGAGCTAGTTGGGAAGAACGAGGAAAAATGACAGTTACAACACACCAGCCGCTGACCGTCACACTCGGTTCCAGCGGAGTCACGCCGGAGGACGTCGTCGCCGTCGCACGCCACGACGCCAAGGTGACCATCTCCCAGGAAGCCTTGGACACGGTTGCCAAGGTCCGCGCCCACATCGACGGCCTCGCGCACAGCGAAGTCCCGGCGTACGGCGTCTCCACGGGCTTTGGCGCCCTGGCCAACCGCCACATCCCCAACGAACTCCGCACCCAGTTGCAGAAGTCGCTCATCCGCAGTCACGCGGCCGGCATGGGCCCGGCAGTCGAGCGCGAAGTGGTCCGCGGCATCATGTTCCTGCGCGCCAAGACCCTGGCCTCGGGCCGCACGGGCGTTCGCCCCGTGGTCCTGCAGACCATGGTGGACGTCCTCAACGCCGGCATCACCCCCGTGGTGCGTGAATTCGGCTCCCTGGGTTGCTCCGGCGACCTCGCGCCGCTGTCCCACTGCGCCCTCGTCCTGATGGGCGAAGGCGAAGCCACCGGGCCCGACGGCGAGCTCTACGGCGCCGCCGGCAAGAAGCCGGTTGCCGAGCTTCTTGCCGCACACGGCATCGAGCCGGTGGTCCTCGCGGAAAAGGAAGGCCTTGCGCTCGTCAACGGCACCGAGGGCATGCTCGGCATGCTGCTCATGGCGATCGCCGACCTGCACCTGCTGCTTACGACGGCGGACATCACCGCCGCTCTCAGCGTCGAGGCGCTGCTCGGCACGGACCAGGTGTTCCTGCCGGAGCTGCACGCGGCCCTACGGCCCCACCCGGGCCAGGCCGCAAGCGCGGACAACATGCTGCGCGTGCTGTCCAACTCGCCGATCGTCGCTTCGCACCGTGTCAATGACACCAAGGTCCAGGACGCATACTCGCTCCGCTGCGCACCCCAGGTTGCCGGCGCGGTCCGCGACACCGTGACGCACGCCGAACTCGTGGCTTCCCGCGAGTTGGCTGCGGCCATCGACAATCCCGTGGTGCTCCCGGACGGCCGCGTGTCCTCCAACGGAAACTTCCACGGCGCCCCGGTGGCGTACGTCCTGGACTTCCTGGCGATCGCCGTGGCGGACCTGTCCTCCATCGCCGAGCGCCGCACGGACCGCATGCTGGACCCGGCCCGCTCGCACGGTCTCCCGGCCTTCCTTGCCGACGACCCCGGAGTGGACTCGGGCCTCATGATCGCCCAGTACACGCAGGCAGGACTTGTCTCGGACAACAAGCGACTGGCCGTCCCGGCGTCGGTGGACTCCATCCCGAGCTCCGCCATGCAGGAAGACCACGTCTCCATGGGCTGGCATGCTGCCCGCAAGCTCCGCAAGGCGATTGAGAACCTGCGCCGCGTCCTGGCTGTGGAACTCGTGACGAGCACCCGTGCCCTCGACATCCGCACCCAACTGTCCGGTGGCGAACTCACCCCGGGCCCGGCCGGCACCGCCGTGATCGAGGTGCTGCGCGGCGTCGTCGACGGTCCTGGTACCGACCGGTTCCTCTCACCTGAGCTGGAAGCCGCGGACCGTCTTGTAGGCGCCGGCGAGGTGCGGACGGCCGCCGAATCCGCCGTCGGAATTCTCGCCTGACGCCGAACAAAATACTGTTCGCGTGAACAATAGGAAGCGCCCCGGAAATGTTCGGCAATACGTCCACCGGGGCGCTTTCTGTGTAGTAGAACTTATGGGGTACGGCATTGTCCACGCCGACGATGTCGTGGGCTTGCCGGGGAATATCCGTTCACAACTGAAGTAGCGAACATCCACAAAGGGGTAGAAGTTCAATGAAGGCACGCGGGACAGTCCTGTCCAGGCGAATCGCACAGTCCGCCGTCGTTTCCAACTGGGGAACGTTGAAGGTGGGGGAGCGGATCGAAGTCGTAAGGCACGCACATGTGGTCGCGGCGGGGGAGGTGCAGGAAGTCTCGGACAGCGGCAACGTTGTGTGGCTTGAACCCGCAGGACCTGGCGCCGACGAAGCCGCCAAGCAGCTTTTCATGAAGTCCGACGGCGTGGAGTTGCGCCGGGCGTAGTGACTCTATAGCTCAAAAACCGGGGCTTGTTTCCCATTCCGCGCCTTCTTGGCGTGGTCTGGGAAACAAGCCCCGGTTTTGTTGTACCTATTTCTAGGATCGATCCTAGGCGGCGAGGACCTCGCGGGTTTGGCCGAACGGGACCGACTCGTCCAAGGCAACCGTGTAGCTTCCGGGCTCCCGGCGGGTCACCAGGATCCCGCAGCGGCTGTCTTCGGCAGCGGCTTCGATGAGCGTGCTGACGGCTTCGTCAAGTCCGGCATGGACCTCGTCGACGGACGAAAAGGACAAATGGATCTCGTTGTTTTCAATCGTGGCAGTGCTCATTGGGGGCCTCCTTCTACAGGATGCCGCGTTGGGGGAGCGGCAATTCCTGCATAAAAGATAGCAAAGAGTCATGGGATGTCTGTCATTCTGCGAGCTGGATCACCGGCGGGCCAAGGCCCGGGCGCCAGGGTGGGGAGGCCGAGCCTGACCCAACTAACTCGCACTTAATGTCGTTTTCAGCCCTCAAAACGACAACAAATGCGAGCTAGTTGGGCAGGACGGGCAGGCTCGGGCGGGGCGGGCGCCTCAGGGCGGCCTACGCCAGCAGCGTGTTCACCAAGCGCGCGGCCACCTTGGCGGTCCGCGAGTCGATGTCGAACTCCGGGTTGAGCTCGGCAACGTCCAGGTGCAGGAGTTTCCCACTCGCGGCAAGCTGTTTGCACACAGCGCTGATGACTGGCAGCGGCACCCCATACGCCGCGGGTGCGCTCACCCCGGGAGCCACCGACGCCGGAAGCACGTCCAGGTCGATCGTCAGGTACAGCACGTCCACGGTGTCCAGGAACCGCGCCACGAAATCCCGAACGGCCTCCGCGGAGCAGTCCTCGTCCAGCAGGTACTTCACGCCTAGGCGGTCTGCCGTGTCGAAGAGGGTGCGCGTGTTGTTTGGCTCGGAGATTCCGACGACGGCGTAATTCAGTTCGCGGCCCTCGGCGGCTTCCGCCCGGGCCATCTGCAGGAACGGCGTTCCCGAGCTCGGCACCGGCTCGTCCCGCAGGTCGAAGTGCGCGTCCAGGTTCAGGACTCCGAGGCGCTTGCCGCCCCGCACAGCCTCCGAGCCTGCCACGCCCAAATAGCTGGCGAAAGCAGTTTCGTGCCCGCCGCCGAGCAGCACCGTGAGCTTGCCGCCGTCGAGCAGTTCCGAAATCACGCGGCCCGCGCGCTCCTGGCCGGCCTCCAGCGAGCCGTCCTCCACGACGACGTCGCCGGCGTCGAACACGTCCCGCTCGAAGTGGAAAGCCAGCGGACCCAAGGCTTGGCGGATCGCCTCCGGGGCGGCCGCCGCGCCGATACGGCCCTTGTTGCGCCGCACGCCTTCGTCACTGCGGAAGCCCACGACGACGGCGGGCCGGGCGCCTGCTTCCGTCGCGCCGGGGGCGGCCGCATCGGGAGTGTGGGGCGCCACGGCCTGCCACCAGCGGCGGTGCCCCTCGCCGTCGCCGTCGAAACGGCCGGTCCACGGCGTCGGGCGGACATCGGCAACTGCGCGGGAAATCTCCATGGTTAAAGCTCAGCGCATGACGGAGCCGAGAAGTACCGCTTCCAGGCGGAGGGTGTCCGGTATTCCGGAAAGGCTTATTTGACTCCCAGGAGTTCCTCGACGGGACCGATCCCGAAGAACAGCAGGAACGCCGCGGCCACGGCCCACATGAGCGGATGGACTTCGCGGGCGCGGCCCTGGAACGTGCGGATCAGGGCGAAGGAGATGAACCCGGCGCCAAGGCCGTTGGCGATCGAGTAGGTGAACGGCATGAGGGCCATGGTCAGGAACGCGGGAATGCCGACGCCCCAGTCCTGCCAATGGATCTTGCCCACCTGGGACACCATCATGAAGCCCACCACCACCAGGGCGGGGGCGACGGCCTCGAACGGGACCAGGTTGATGAGCGGGGTGAAGAACATGGCCACGAGGAACAGCAGGCCGGTCACGATCGAGGCCAGGCCGGTGCGGGCACCTTCGCCGATGCCGGCGCCGGATTCCACGAAGATCTGGTTGGAGGACACGGAGGAGCCGCCGCCGATGATCGCGCCGAGGGCGTCCACCTGCAGGACACGGTCCACGTTGGGGATGTTTCCGTGTTTGTCGATGTTTCCTGCTTCCCTGGCCAGGCCCACCATGGTGCCCATGGCGTCGAAGAAGATGCTGAGCAGGATCACGAACGCGAGCAGCGTGGCGGCAATGATGCCAAGGTGCTGGAACGCGCCGAAGGGGTTCGCCTTGCCAATGAGGGACAGGTCCGGAGCGGCCCACTGGGTGAACTTGGGCGCCACCAGGGACCAGCCGCGGGGATTGTAGGTCTTGCCGTCGAAGCTCGGTCCGATGTGCAGCGTGAATTCCAGGATGGCCGCGAGGGCCGTGGAGACGATGATGCCGATCAGGACGGCGCCACGCACTTTGCGGACCACCAAGGCGATGGTCAGGACGAGGCCGACGACGAACACCAGGGTGGGCCAGCCAAGCAGCTTCCCGTCGACGCCCAGGCCCAGTGGGACAGTGGTGCCCGCGGCGTCCGGGATACGGCGTACAAAGCCGGCATTGACCAGGCCGATCAAGGCGATGAAGAGGCCGATGCCCACCACGATCGCGGTCTTCAGGGCCTCAGGTACCGCTTTGAAGACCGCGGTCCGGAATCCGGTGAGCACCAGGATCAGCATGGTGAGGCCCGAAAGCATCACGAGGCCCATCATGTCGGGCCATGTCAGGCCCGGGTGTGAGGCAATCGTGACTGCCACGAAGGCGTTGACGCCCAGCCCGGTGGCAATGGCGAAGGGATGCTTGGCCCAGGCTCCCATGAGGATCGTCAGGATGCCGGCGACGAACGCCGTGGTGGCGGCGACGGCGGCGAAGCCAAGGGAATTGCCGCTCGAGTCCGTCCCGGAGAGGATCAAAGGATTGAGCACCACGATGTAGCTCATGGCAAAGAAGGTCGCGAAGCCGCCTCGGATTTCTCGCGAATAGTTGGATCCGCGTTCCGAAATCTTGAAGTAGCGGTCGATGGCTGAGCCCTGTTTGAGCATGGGGGTCTCCGGGGATCGGGGAAGTGTGCTCTCAAATCCTATGCCCGCGGCTTAGGTCCTCCCGTGAATTCGCCTAGTCTGTAAGGAATCCAACATCAAAGGGAGTCATTCGCTCATGCGCCCTATCCGCCAGCTCCTGGCCGTCGTCGTCGCTTTCACAGCGGTCCTTTTCTCTGCCGCCCTGTTCTCGGCAGCACCCGCCTTCGCGCACGACACGGCCGAGTCAACGTCACCGGCCAACGGCTCAACGGTCGCCAACGTTCCGGACTCCGTGTCCGTCACGTTCAACAACCGGCCGCTCCTGCTCGGCTCACAAATCCAGGTGAACGACTCCTCAGGCCGGAACTGGGCAGATGGGTCCGTCGAGATTGTGGACACCGTGGTGTCGCAGAAGCTGCGGGCGGGCGCGCCCGCCGGAGCCTTCACCGTCGTCTGGCGGGTTGTCAGCTCGGATTCGCACCCCATCGAAGGCACCTTCACCTTCACTGCCAAGGCAGGAAGCACGACGGCGGGCGGAGGTTCTGCGAGCACGGCACCTTCGGTGGAGGTGCCCACCGCCGGCACTGCCGCGCCGGGTTCCACGACGACGCCGGAGAAGGTGCCCGATGCCTCCCAGCCGTTCCCGTGGAGCATCGTGGTCTTCGCGGTGGTGGCCGCCGGCCTGCTGGTGTTCCTGGGCGTTACCGCACGGCGCAGGCTGGCAGGTGGAGATTCCGGTGAATCCGATGATGAAGAGGACTCTGAGGACGAGCCCGGCAGCCTGGAGAAGAAGCCCTAGGCCAGCGCAGGAATTGCTGCAAAGGTGCCGGTGAGGGCCCCGTGGACGCTGTCCGGGTGGACCTTGGCGGAAATTGCCTGTCCCACCACTTTGGCTTGGCGCAGGACTTCCTTTGGCGTGGGTGTGGCAAGTTCGCCGACTCCAACCAGGTACATTCCCATTGCGCGCATGGCCGCGACGAGGTTCTGGCCGATCGCGATGCCAAGCTCGGCGAGCATTCGCCGCAACTGGCTCTGTCCACAGCGGGTGACAACGACGTGGTCAGCCAAAAGCACTCCGTTGGCGGTGTGCACGGCCCATTGGTAGGAGACAACGCCCGGGGCTGCCAAGGCCTCCGTTGCAGGATCCTGTCCGGTCGGGTTGGAAAGCCCGGAGTCGGAAACCACAGCTCCGGAAATCACGGTCCCCGCGGCGGCCTCGTCCAGGCGATCGAGGCGGACAGCCCGCGTGCTGCTCCGGACGTCGAGGCCGTGGCTGGCTGCGTAGTTGCGCAGGTGCCTCAGGATTTCGCTGCGCTCTTGGAGGCACGCGGCGTCGGCGGCGTCGCAGCGCTGCAGGATACCGGTGTTGAGGGACTGCAGGGGGCCGGGGACATACATTCCGTCCACCACGATGGCATCTACTCCGTAGCGGCTGAGTTCGCTGGCCACGGCCAGTCCGGGCATGCCGGCACCGATGACCACGGCGGTGGTGCGTTCCGTACTCGCAGCAGGCATGGTTGACACAGCTTGGCTCCTCTTTGAAGGTGCGTTGCCGAAGGCAACACCGGGGGTCGGCGTCCGGGTCCCCAAGCGGTCGCGAATGATGGCCGTTGATGTGTTGAAAAACACTATCCCCGGTCACCAGTGCCTCGAACATTACAGAAGAAATCGCGTGGTGGATAGCCCCGGCATCGGCATGTCTGCCGCTGCGTTTTTCCCGCCACGATTCGGTGGATTTCCACGCCCCGGGCGGGTTTCCACATACGCTTCTTCCGGCTTGATTCGGCCCTTGCAAACGAGAATAGTGAGCATTGGAGACCGCAACTCACGGCAGGCGCGCGAGAAACACGTTGTGGGCGCGGGCTCTGGCAGAATAGCCGCAACATCAGCCAGCAGTGCGAGGAGGCAGGCCCCATGGACCAGCACGGCAAACACTCTGAGAGCCATCGAGCAGAGACCGAAGGCAACGGAGAGGAACCGTCCATTGCCCCGGGTGGAATTGTGGTGGGCGTTGACGGCAGTGAACACGGCCAGTGCGCCCTCCTTTGGGCAGCGCGCGAGGCCGAACGCAGGCAGCTTCCCCTGCATGTAGTCACGGCTTACTCTGTGCCCATCTTTGCGGCTTCCGGCCTGGACGGCGGCTATGCGACAGTGGATGACTCCGTTATCCGGGAAGGCGCCGAGGCCATCGTCAAACAGGCCCTTGAGAAGGTCTCGGGCTACGCCATCGACGTCGATGGCTCGGTGGAGAACGGAGATGCCTCCGGCGTGCTGCTCGATCTGTCCGAAACGGCCGAGCTCCTGGTCTTCGGCACCCGGGGACGGGGCGGGTTCGTGGGCAGGCTCCTGGGCTCCGTGAGCAGTGCCCTGCCGGCGCACTCCAAGTGCCCCACCGTGACCGTCCCGCTCTTCTGCGCAGACCGGTTCGGTGAAACCACAGAGGACAAGCACATCAAGGCCGAGCGCGCGAAGGCCGGCCCCCACGTCATTGAGAATGTGGTGGCCGTCGGCGTGGACGGCTCGGAACAGGCCCGCGTTGCCGTCTTGGAAGCTGCGGAGCAGGCCCAACGCATGGGAGCGAAGCTGCGCGTCATCTGCGCCGTTCCCGAGTACAGCGGCTCGTTGGCGTGGGTTCCGGCACCCCTGGACAGGGAAGCGCTCTTCAAGGACATCAGGGTTCAGCTGGACGCGGGCTTGGCGTGGCTCAAGAGCCACTTCCCCAAGCTTCCGGCGGAAACACAACTGCTGGACGGTGCACCCGTGGAAGTCCTCGTGGAGGTGAGCCGCGGCGTCGAACTCGTGGTGCTGGGGACGCGCGGGCGGGGAGGCTTCGCAGGGATGCTCCTCGGATCGACGTCGGATGGAGTGCTCCACCATGCCAAAGGGCCCGTGCTGGTTGTTCCCGACCGCGAGGATCCCAGGCTGGCCGACCGAGTCAACTTCGGTCCCATGCTCGGCGCCGCATAAGCGGCACGGCCAAGGACCGGTGAACGCAGGCGAACGGCAATGGCGGAGTACGCACAGCCCGGGGAAGGCCCGCGCCTGATCGTCGAGTTGCGCCGGATCCGGGCAACCATGCTTCCGGAAGTCGGGGGCAAGGCGGCCAATCTGGGCGAAATGATCTGGGCGGGACTTCCGGTCCCGCCCGGTTTTTGCCTGACCACCGAGGCTTATCGGCGCGCGCTTCAGCCTGATGGAAGTCCCGAGGCAGCCCTCAAGGACGTTTTTAGTGGCCTTGAGGCCGTGGACCCCGGCGACCTTGAGGGGCTCGCTTCCCTCGCGGCCCGCGCCAGGGAAGCAGTGCTCGACGCCGGCATCCCGGCAGAGGTCGAAGGAGCCGTCCGCTCGGCCTACTCCGCGCTGGGCCATGAAGTCCCCGTCGCAGTCAGGTCCTCTGCCACCGCCGAGGACCTGCCCTTTGCGAGTTTCGCCGGACAGCAGGACACCTACTTGAACGTCGTGGGGATCGACGCCGTGCTGCAGGCCGTCGTGAAGTGTTGGGCTTCCCTATGGACTGACCGGGCGGTCAGCTACCGTGCAGGCAACGCGATCGACCACGCGACGGTGGCGCTCGCCGTCGTCGTCCAACGGATGGTGGACGCTGAGTCTGCCGGAGTGTTGTTCACCGCCAATCCGGTGACCGGGCGGCGCCGCGAGGCGGTGATCGACGCCAACCCCGGCCTCGGCGAGGCTGTTGTCTCGGGTTCCGTGAATCCGGACCACTTTGTGGTGGATTCGCTCACCGGCAGGATCACGGAACGAATGATCGGTGACCGGAGGCTGGTGATTCGCGCCGTTTCCGGCGGCGGAACCGAAAGGCTCAATTTGTCCGGAACATCCGACGCGGCCGCGCAGGATCAAACCGCCGGGGATGCCTGCCTTGCCGACTCCCAGATCAGGGCGCTCGCTGTCCTTGGCCAGCGCGTCGAGGAGCATTACGGAGCACCGCAGGACACTGAATGGGCCATCGATGGCGAGGGCAAACTGTGGCTCACCCAAGCCCGGCCTATCACCACGCTCTACCCGCACATGACCCGGCAACCCGCAATCCCCGGTCCCCACGCGTACCTTTGCTTCAGCCTCGCCCAAGGCCTTACCCGTCCCTTGACTCCCATGGGGCTTGCCAGCATCAGGCTCATGGGATCATCGGCAGCCGTCGCCGCGGGATTCCGCGTTCCCGAACCACGGGATGGCCCTTCGCCTTATTACGAGGCGGGGCAGCGGATCTATTTCGACTTCACTTCGGTGCTCCGGAGCAAGGCCGGGCGGGCCGTCGTGCCCAGGATTTTCGACGTCATGGAATCACGGTCGGCCGCAATCATGCGCGAGCTGTTCGATGACCCGCGATTCGCGCTCACCAGCAAGACGCCTTTCAAATTGCTCAGGCACATTGGCCCGATCGTGCTCCGCTTCCACCTTCCGGAGACACTGCTGCGCGCGCTCTTTCGGCCGGACGCTGCCCTCGACAAGGCGGAACGGCTGGGGGAGGACCTGTATGCAACGCATGAAGTCCCCGCCGATGCCACCCCCCGTGAAAAGCTGGACCGCGCCGAGCGGATACTGCGCGAAGAATTGTTCCCGATACTGCCCAATATTCTGCCCCCGGTGGCGCTCGGCTTCGCGATGATCGGGCTGGTCCGGAAGCTACTTGGCGAACAAGCCTCCTGGGGTGAGCTCCAAACCATCATCCGCGGCCTGCCCAACAACGTCACCACGGAAATGGACCTTGCGCTATGGCGGCTTGCGGCCAGCATTCGTGACGATCCCGCTTCCTCGGAGGCATTCACCGGCGGGGATCCAGCTGCGCTCGCGGAGGGGTATCGGAACGGCGGGCTGCCGATCGTCGCGCAATCGGGGCTGGCCTCCTTCCTGCGTGACTACGGGCACCGGGCCGTCGCCGAAATCGACCTGGGCATGCCCCGTTGGTCCGACGACCCGACCCACATCATCGGAGTCCTGGTCAATTACCTTCGCCTCGACGATCCCCGCCTGGCGCCGGACAAACAGTTCGAAAAAGCAGCGCGCGACGCCGTGGAGCAAGTCGCGGTGCTGGTGGCACGTGCGCGGTCCAAGAGTCCGCTTCACGCCAGGATCGTGAAAATGGCACTTGAACGGACACGCATGTTTGCGGGACTCCGCGAGATGCCCAAGTATCACCTCGTACGTGGCTTCGCCGCAGTGCGTGCCCAGGTTTCGGAGGTAGGGGAGGCCTTGGCGGACGCGGGAATCATCGATGACGCCGGTGACGTCTTTTTCCTGGATTTCAACGATGCCCGCAATGGCTTGGACGGCAAGGATCTCCACGAAGTAGTGGCCCAGCGGCGCGAGGCGTACGAGCTTGAACTCAAGCGCCGCCACGTGCCTCGCGTCCTGCTCTCCGACGGCACCGAACCGGAAGCGCTGCCCGCCGGTTTCCTTCGCCACGAGACGGTGGCTGCAGCTTCGGGCAGCACAGAGAAGGGGAGCGCACTGCCGGACGGCCTGCTGCACGGAACCCCTGCTTCGGCGGGAACGGTGACGGCAGTGGCCAGGGTGATCATGGATCCGGTGGGCGCGCACCTCGAACCCGGCGAAATCCTGGTGGCACCCTCCACGGATCCCGGCTGGACGCCCCTCTTCCTGACCGCCGGGGGACTTGTGATGGAGATGGGCGGCCCCAACTCCCACGGAGCTGTTGTCGCCCGTGAGTACGGGATTCCCGCCGTCGTCGGCGTCCCGGATGCGACCTCCCGGGTCAGTACGGGACAAACGATCACGGTGGACGGGGCCACGGGGACGGTGGCTATCTAGCCTATCCCCAGCCGAGCTCGTGCAGGCGGTCCTCGCCGATGCCGAAGTGGTGGGCGATCTCATGGATCACGGTGATGGCAACCTCGTCGATCACTTCCTGGCGGGACTCGCAGATATCCAGGATCGGCTGCCTGAAAATGGTGATCCGGTCCGGGAGGGAACCGGCATCCCACCAAGAGTCCCGTTCCGTCAAAGGCACCCCCTCGTACAGGCCAAGGAGCACGGTGTCCGGGTCCTCTCCGGGCTGCGGGATGTAGTCGTCCTCGATGAAGATGGCCACGTTGTCCATGGCCCGCGCCGCTTTGTCCGGAATGAGGAGCAAGGCATCACTGACTGCCGCCTCGAAGTCTTCCGGCGACATCTCGAAAGGAACAGTGGCGAACTGCGCCGCCCCGGAACCCGCCCCGGAACCAGCGCCAGTACCCACCCCGGAACCAGCGCCAGTACCCACCCCGGAACCAGGGAGAGGGGAGGAAATGCGCGGGCCGCCGGGGGCATCGCCGTCGGGAACGATCGGCAGGCCGGGAGGAAAATTCACGGGCATGTTCTGACTCTAGTCCGCGGCCCGGTCATTGACGCACGATGTGCTGGCAGCTACAGTTTTCCGGGCTGGTAATTCGTATAACCAAGCCCCAGGTTAAGCCCGGCCAAGCGTGCGGATCCTGTGACAAGCCCCCGAAGTTTCGAGCAGACAGGCCAGCCCATGACCCGCCCCGGCAGTCGTTCCGGCACGACGATGAACGACGTCGCTGCGGCTGCCGGCGTTTCCCAGGCCACAGTCTCGCTGGTGCTCAACGATGCCGCGGGAACCAGGTTCTCGGAAGAAACCCGGCGCAAGGTCCATGCTGCCGCCCATGAACTGGGGTACCGGACCAACGCCCACGCCAAAGTGCTCCGGGACGGCGTCGCCGGAATGATCGGCTTCGTCGGCGATTTCGTGGCCACTGCGCCATTCGCCGGCAAGATCATCGAAGGCGCCCAGGCAAGGGCTTGGGAGGCCGGACTGCTCCTCCTGGCCGTCAACACCGGCGGCGACAAAGCCCTCGAGGCTGCGTCGCTGGAAACCATGCTGTCCTATAAGGTCGCCGGAGTGGTTTACGCCGCCATGTACCACCGCGTTCTCGACGTGCCGGACGTCCTGGCTGAGGTGCCCGCCGTCGTGCTCAATTCCCGCGACCGATCCGGACGCTTTCCAAGCATCGCTCCGCAAGAGGAGCTCGGCGGCTACATGGCCACCAAACGCCTGGTGGACGCGGGCCACCGGCGTATTGCGATGGTCAACATCGGCGCGGTGGACGGCGAGCTTCCTGCCGCCGCCGGACGCCATGCGGGCTATCTCAGGGCACTCAGGGAGGCTGGCCTCGACACCGATCCCGGGCTCCACCGGATCGGCGACGGGCATGAATCGGGCGGTTTCGACAATGCCCTGGCGCTCATGACCGGTCCGCAGCCACCCACCGCCATCTTCTGCGCCAACGACCGCACCGCCTGGGGCAGCTACCAGGCGCTGGCCCAGCTTGGACTGTCCATCCCGCACGATGTGTCGCTGGTGGGTTTCGACAACCAGGAAACGCTCGCCCCGCATTTGCGGCCCGGTCTGACCACGCTCGAACTGCCCTTCCTCGAGATGGGCAGGCGTGCCATTGAAGTGCTCCTGGCCGGCGCGGAACGTGATGGCAGTACCGAATACTTTGAATGTCCCCTTGTCGAACGCCATTCCGTGGCGGCGCCACTGAAAACGGCTACTAGCTTCTGAAATCCACCACCAGTCACTGAATCTCCCCAAGCAAGGAACAGGAAACGCATGAACCACTCGCACCTCGCGTCCGAGCCGCTCGACGTCGTCGTGGTCGGCGAAGCGCTCATCGACATCGTCAACTCGCCCGAAGGGCAGACCGAATATCCCGGCGGCTCGCCGGCGAACGTCGCCTACGGCCTTGGACGGCTCGACGTGAAAGCCGGACTGCTGACCGCCGTCGGGCGCGATTCCCGGGGCGAGTCCATCGCGGCGCACCTGGCAAGCGCAGGAGTGGTTGTCCTGCCGGGCTCACAATCGCTCGCGAAGACCGCGACGGCGACGGCGGAGATCGCCGCGGACGGTTCGGCGGAGTACACCTTCGACATCGAGTGGAAGCTGGCTCCTGCCGCGCTCCCTTACGCCCCGAAGATCCTCCACACAGGTTCGATCGCCACGTTCCTCGAGCCCGGCGCCGCCGTCGTCAGGACCCTCCTGGAGCAGGCCCAAGGCGGGTGCATCGTCACGTACGACCCCAACATCCGCACCGACCTCCTGGGCAGCCACGGCGAGGCACGGCGCATTTTCGAGGAGCTCGTGCCGCTGACCAGCGTGGTGAAGCTCAGCGACGACGACGCGTTCTGGCTCTATCCGGGCAAGTCCTTGGAAGAGACTGCCAAGCACATCCTGGGCCTCGGAGCAGGCCTGGCCGTGGTGACTCGGGGCGCGCAGGGCTCCCTCATGGCGACGCCGCACACCCAGCTGACGGTTCCCGCGGTGACCTCAGTGGTCGCGGACACCATCGGGGCCGGCGATTCCTACATGTCGGCTCTGATCCTCGGGCTGCTGCTGCGCGGCAGCCAAGGGCTTGCGCCCACGGTCCTCGAACGCATCGGACAGACCGCTTCCATGGCCGCGTCCATCACGGTGGGGCGGCCCGGAGCCAATCCGCCCACGCACCGGGAGCTCCTTGCCGGGATGGCGAGGTAGGACGGCTGGGACGCGACGGCGGCCGGGCCCGGCCCGGCTTGCTTCCGGGAGCGAGGTCGGACCGTCCGGCTTCTAGCGCGAGGTGATCCTCCGCGAGCGGCGCCGCGTCAGCCCGACGCCTACGAGGCAGATGACACCGCCCACGAGTCCCCAAATGGTGGGGATCTCCTTGAGCACCGCCCAGGAGATCAGGATCGTGGTGCCCGGAACCAAGTAGGTCGTGGCGGCGAGTTTGCCGGCCTCGATGAGGGACAGTGCATAAGCCCACGTGGTGAAAGCGATGGCCGTCGGGAAGATTCCGAGGTACACCAAGCCAAGCGTGGCCGGAAGGGGCGCTGCCTGCACTTCGGTCACCAGCTGGCCGGCCCACGGCAAGCAGCACACTGCGCCCACCATAATGCCAAACCAGGTGGCCTGCGCCGCGGAGAACGTGCGCAGCACGGGCTTCTGGACGATGACGCTTACCGCGGCGAGCACGGCGGCAAGAAGGCACAACAGCACTCCGGCCACATCCGCCGTCGAGCGCTGTCCCGAACCGAGAGCGATCAGGGCAACGCCGCTGAATGCCACGAGGCTGCCGATGATCAGCCAACGCGGAAATCCTTCTTTCAGGATGACGCCGGCGAGGACGGCGATCAGGATGGGCGATACGTTGATGAGCATGGCGCTGGTTCCGGCATCGAGCATGTGCTCGGCGGCGTTCAGGGCGAGGTTGTAACCTGCGAACCACATGACGCCGTAGGCGAGGATGGGCAGCCATTCGCGGCCTTTGGGCCAGCGCTTGAGCCTGGGCAGGGCGACAATTCCGAGCGCGACGGCGGCAACAACCAGCCGTCCGAGCGTCAGCGAGCCGGGGGAGAAACTGGGTCCCACGGCGCGGATGCCTACGAAGGCGGACGCCCAAAGGACAACGGTGACGATGACGGCGGCGATGCCGAGCTTACTGATGGTCCGGGAGGGAGTGGTCGCCGGAGAGAGGGGGGTGCTTGTGGCCATGATGCCAATCTAGCCCGGGAAGGGCTGGACGGACTGGCGGAATTCGGACGTCTTTCAACAAGAAACCGCCAACTCTGTCGTAGCGGTTTTGAACGGGACGCTGCGTCCCCGTTTGCGTTCCGGTTTTCGCTCCGGTTTTCGCTCCGGTTTTCGCTTCGCGGGAGGCGATTTGGGAATATCCCCGACTATGCTCTAAAGTTTTAGAGTCCAGTTCGGACGAGCGAGAAGCGGTATGCAGGCGGGAAATCGCATTGCGTTGTCGGCCGTCGCGAATTCGGATTGTTCCAGGCCCCCATCGTCTAGCGGCCTAGGACACCGCCCTTTCACGGCGGCGGCACGGGTTCGAATCCCGTTGGGGGTACGCAAGGAACTGGTCAAGTCGGGCTGAAAAGTCTGGTAGGCTGGAAGCCTTGAAAAAGGCGGTGGAGATGCCGCAATCGCAGTAGAGATACTGCAGCAAGGCCCTGTAGCGCAGTTGGTTAGCGCGCCGCCCTGTCACGGCGGAGGTCGCGGGTTCAAGTCCCGTCAGGGTCGCTCTGATTGCCGGAAGAAGTTCCGGCAGTCATGGTGACATTGTCACCTAAGGCTCTGTAGCTCAGTTGGTAGAGCGTTCGACTGAAAATCGAAAGGTCACCGGATCGACGCCGGTCGGAGCCACCACTGGGAAGCGTCAGTTCTTCGGAACTGGCGCTTTTCTTCTTTTAAAGCCTGCAGCGGAAAAGCCCTGGCTATTAACTTTGTGCGCAAAAGCCGAACATTTCCCGGGGTGATCCAGCAGAATTTCACGGCAAGGGCCGCTTGTCTCCGCCTTCTCTTAGCCACGCGCTAGTGTGGTACTCAAGAGAAGGGGAGGGCTACATGGACCAGCAGGAAAGCTACACCGTGCCTGAACCGGAAGCCGTTGGGGCTCCGGTATCCGAGGACCGGCAAACGGTGGCAGGAAGTGGCCGCACAGTGATCTCGGATTCCGCCGTCGCCAAGGTTGCCGGCATTGCCGCCAGGGCCGTTCCGGGCGTCTATTCCCTCGGATCGGCTCCATCGCGCGCCCTCGGAGCCATCCGCGATGCCGTCGGCAGCCAGGACCATGCCGCAGGTGTCCGCGCCGAGGTCGGAGAGACCCAAGTGGCCGTGGACCTCAATCTTGTGGCCGTCTATGGATACCCTTTGCATGATGTCGCCAACCAGGTCCGCGCGGCCGTCTACCGTGCGGTCGAATCGCTGGTCGGGCTGGAAGTCATTGAGGTCAACGTTGAGATCAACGACGTCTACGTTGCCCCGCCCGTCAAAGCCGGAACAAAAGGCGCATTATCGGAAAGGGAGCCACTCCAGTGAGCATGACTGTTGTCGGGATCGGGATCGGCGCCTTCGTGGCGTTCATGGCCTTCCAATTCGGGCTGTGGGGTTTCATCATTGCCCTTCTCTTCATGGGCATCGGCGCACTCCTGGGCCGCGCCGCGGACGGAAAGCTTGACCTGCGCAGCGTGCTGGATGCCCTCACCGGCCGCCGCTCGTCGTCATGAGTTCCACGGCTGAGGCTGTGCAGCCTGCCGTCTCCCTGGCCGGACACAACCGAATCAGCACCCAGGCCCTCACCACTTTGGCCCAGGCGGCCGCTGCCGAGGCGCTCGGCGTCTCGGCGCAGGATGTGCGCGCCGAGTGGTCGGACGACGACGGCCTCCTGGCACTCTCGATAGCCGCCCCGATCCGTGTGCCCTCGCTGACCGAAGTCCTCAGGGACCCGCTGCGTGTCGAAGGATACGGCGGCACGGTTTGGGACCGGGCCGTCGCTGCCAAGACCGCCATCCTTGAGCGTGTCACCCAGCTGAGCGGTTCCACCCTGAGCCGCGTGGACATCCGGATCAGCGGCGCACGCGTCAGCGAAGGAGCCCGCGTCCAATGAGCCACGCCCAGACCCCGCACGCCCGGCGCAGCCACCCCGACCGCGGCCACCCGGACACTTTGCACGCAGCGGATACGGCCGACGGCGATACCCCCGGCGCCCCGGCACCAGGGACCTCCGACGTCGGCGACCGGATCGACGTCGGACTCCAGCGCATCCTCAAGCGCGAGACCCGCTCCTCCCGCGCCGGAATGGCGGGACTGGCGGCGGCCCTTGTGATTGCGGCCTGTGTCTATGCCCTCCTCGAATCCGCCTTGCGCGCCATCGGCCAGCCGCCGTGGCTCATCGATCCGCAAACGGCCGCTGAGCGGCTCACTGCCCTGCCCGGAGGTACTTCGCCCTTGCTGCTCGGTGCGCTGGGCGGGGTCGTCGCCATGGTTGGGTTGATCTTCTTCTTGAACGCGGTCCTTCCCGGCCGGAAGTCCCGTCACTTGCTTCAGGATCCCCGGGCCGGAGTAGTGGTGGACGACGAGGTCATCGCTTCGGCGCTGGCCCGGGCCGCCCGGACCGCAGCGAACGTCACCCAGGAGCAAGTCATGGTGGTGGTTTCGCAGCGGTTGGTTGTGGTCAACGTCAGGCCCACCTCGGGGGTGCCCTTGCGCGAGGAACGGATACTTGCGGCCGTGGAGGATGAACTTCAAAGGATGGCGCCTTCGCCTATGCCTTCAGTCCGTGTCAATGTCGCGACGTCCGGGGTGATCGGGGCATGAACGGCACTCCGCACGTCCTCAACCGCATCCTGATCGGCATCCTTGGCCTGAAGCTGCTGGCCATTGGCATTCTCCTGATGCTGCTCGCCACGGTTCCCGCCGTCGGGAGGTGGTGGCAGGGCTGGTCCACCGGGCTCTGGGAACACGCCAAGTACCTCTCCGAGCAGACCCGTATTCCGGGACGGGAGGAAAGCTGGCTCTGGATTGCGGCAGCTGCGGTGCTTGTTGTGCTGATCGTGCTCATGGTGGCCTGGGTATCGCAGCAGGGCAAAGGCCGCGCCAACCTCATCGTGTCGGAATACGACGACGCCCGGACCCCTGGCGACGTCAATATCGGAGGCAACCTTGCCGAGCAGGCGCTCAAGGCGGCCCTCGCGGAACGCGCGGACCTCGCCGGCGTAACGGTGGCAACGTACGAGGTCAACGGTCGCCCCGGGCTCCGTGTCCGGGTCCAGCCCCGTCAAGGCGTTTCCCCGCACCTGCTGGCCGCAGACATCTCCCGCCTCGTGGAGGCACTGGACCTGGTAGTCGGGCGGAAGACACCCGTATTGATTCATATCGGGGCCGGAGCGCGCACCAGATTCAGCAAGGCCGAGCGCGTTCGCTGAGCCGACCCGCAGCCGTTGTTAATCGGATGGCTATGTGCTTTCCCAGGCGTTTTGCGTTGCAGGGGTGCGCATTGGGCCATAGTTTGAAGGGTAGGGGGAACTCTTCCCTTTGGTTGGGCTTGCCCGGCCGGCACCGGACCTTGGGTCCGAGTCAAGCCGATGGACCAAAAGCACTTTGGACCAGGAACAAGGAGAAAACCATGAGCGAAGAAGTCAACAACATCAAGCAGAGCGCCGAAGCTGCAGCTGAGCAGGCCAAGCACGTCGCGGGAGATGCCGCGGAGCACGTCAAGGTTTTTGCCGGTGAGGCGGTCGGGAACGCAAAGGAATTCGCCGGCGACGCCGCCGAGCACGTCAAGGAATTCCTCTCGGGCGACGTGGCCGAGAAAGCCAAGGACCTCGCAGGGGATGTTGCAGGAAACGCCAAGGAAATCGCCGGGGACGTGGCCGGGAACGCCAAGGGCCTCGGCTCCAAGATCGCCGGATTCTTCAAGGGTGGCAAGTAGGCTCCACGCCATGACGGCGCGTTCCTGACCCTCTTTGGATACAGAACGGGGCCGACACGCACAACTTGCTGCGTGTCGGCCCCTTTTCCGTGTGAAAGAAGGTCAGGAAGGGATCCTACCGCGTCACGAGATACGCCCCGCTGTCCGGGAGAATCGACGTCCCGCCTGAGGCGCCATCGCTGGACAGTTCCACTCGCAGCCCGGCCGGGACAGGGAGAGCCACAGTGCCCATATTGACCACTACCAGGACGTCCCGGTTGTGGAAGGCCAGGACTCCGTTGGCGGGATCGTGCGCTTCAGCCCACTGGAACGTCCCCGAGCCGAGGCGGTGAGAGCGGCGGAATGCCAGGACTGCGCGGTACAGCTCCAAGGTGGAGCCGCCGACGCCGGCCTGCAGGTCCGCCGCCAGCTCCCCGAACTCTTCGGGCTGGGGGAGCCAGGGCGCCGCGGGTGCCGTGCCGGCAGTAGCGGCGTCGGCCGTACCCGCCGACGCCGCGTCCGAGAACCCGAAGCCGGCTTCAGCGGATTTCCAGGGCAGCGGCACCCGGCACCCATCGCGGCCGCGTTCCACGCCCTTCGTCCGGAAGAATGATGGGTCTTGGCGCGCTTCGGCCGGCAGGGACGTGTGCTCCGGAAGGCCGAGTTCTTCACCTTGGTACAAGTAGGCCGAGCCCGGCAGGGCGAAGGACACCATGGAGGCTGCGCGTGCCCGCGCGAGGCCCAGATCGGCGTCGGGCTGTTCGTCCTCCGCCGCGATTCCCTTGGGGAACGTGGTGGGATCTGCCAGCCCGAAACGGCTGGGGTGCCGGACGGTGTCGTGATTGCTCAGGACCCAGGTGGAGGGAGCCTCGACGGATCCGGCCGCGTCCAACGAAGTTTCGATGGCCACTGCCATGCGCTCCGCATCCCAGCCTGCCAGGAGGAAATCGAAGTTGAATGCCTGCTGCATTTCGTCCTTGCGCACGTACCGTGCCAATCGCTCCGCAGGCTCCACCCACGCCTCGGCAACCAGCATGCGGTCGCCGTCATATTCGGCGAGGACTCTGTTCCATTCGCGGTAGATCTCGTGAACGCCGTCCTGGTCGAAGAAGGGCGACGGCGGGTCCAGCGGTGGCTTGACCTTGTGCTCGACGGCCGTCGCGACGGCCCCGGCGGGGCTGTCGGCAGCGGGGACGATGTGCAGCTTGGCGGTATGCGGTTCGACGGCTTCGCTGTGGGCTCCTGGTGCGGACAAGCCACCTTCGACCATGGCGGCGGCGCCTTCCCAGTCCGGCAAGCCGGCTTCCTTGACCAGGCCGTGGGCAACATCCACCCGGAAGCCGTCAACTCCGCGGTCCAGCCAGAAGCGCAGCACCGAACGCATCTCCTCATGGACCTCGGGATTCTCCCAGTTGAGATCGGGCTGCTTCGTGTCGAAAAGGTGCAGGTACCACTCGCCCGGAGTGCCGTCGTCGTTCGTCAGGCGCGTCCACGCGGGGCCGCCGAAGATGGATTTCCAATTGTTCGGGGCCAAGGCCCCGTCCCCGGAGCCCGGCTTGGAATCTTTGCCCGGGTGGAACATGTAACGCCCGCGTTCGGGGGAGCCGGGGGCGGCAGCAAGGGCTTCGCGGAACCAGGCGTGCTCGTCCGAAGTGTGGTTGGGGACGAGGTCGACGATCACCTTGATGCCGAGGCTGTGTGCCTTCTCCAGCATGGCGTCGAAGTCCTCCAAGGTGCCGAAGAGCGGATCCACGGCCCGGTAGTCCGCTACGTCGTATCCGGCATCTGCCTGCGGCGACTTATAGAACGGGGAGAGCCATACGGCATCCACGCCGAGCTCCTGCAGGTACGGCAGTTTTGCGGTGACCCCGGCAAGGTCGCCCATCCCGTCGCCGTTGCCGTCGGCGAAAGAGCGAGGATAGATCTGGTACACCACGGCGCTTGCCCACCACGCGGAATTGCTGGAACCGGGGGTTGGGATCGGGGAGTGCGGCACTGGATTCCTCTCGACGACATATTTTTGTGTAAACGCTTGCATTACTACCCGGAAGCTTACTAATGTGAGGCTCACCACATCAACCGCGCAGCGGAAATACCTGGTCCACTCACTGAGGAGTTCCCAGCATGAACACACGCAAGTACCTTTTGCCGGCTGCTGTTGCCGGCGTGCTAGCCATGTCCCTGTCCGCCTGTGGTGGCGGCGGTGGCGGCAGCACAGCCTCAAGCGGCGGAGATGCCGCAGCAAACCTCGACGGACGCGGTCCCATCACCTACGTCCAGGGCAAGGACAACAGCAACGTTGTCCGCCCGCTCGTCGATAAGTGGAATGCGGCACACCCGGACCAGAAGGTCACCTTCAAGGAGCAGTCCGACCAGGCGGACCAGCAGCACGACGATTTGGTCCAGAACTTCCAGGCCAAGAACGCCAACTATGACGTCGTTGACGTGGACGTCATCTGGACCGCCGAATTTGCCGCGAAGGGTTGGTTGCAGCCGCTCTCGGACAAGATGAGCATCGATACCTCCAAGATGCTGCCGGCTACCGTCAAGACGGCCACGTACAACAACACGCTCTTCGCGGCACCGCAGACTTCGGACGGCGGCATCCTCTTCTACCGCAAGGACTTGGTGCCCACCCCGCCCAAGACCTGGGACGAGATGATGAGCATGTGCTCCATCGCGAAGTCGCATGGAATCGACTGCTACGCGGGGCAGTTCGCCAAGTATGAAGGCCTCACCGTGAACGCGGCTGAAGCCATCAACTCGGCCGGCGGCACGATCGTTGGCGACGACGGCAAGTCCACCGTGACTTCCGCGGCGGCCAAGGCCGGCCTTACCAACCTGGTCACGGCCTACAAGAACGGAAACATCCCCACCCAGGCCGTGACGTACCAGGAAGAACAGGGCAGGCAGTCCTTCGAAGACGGCAAGCTCCTCTTCCTGCGCAACTGGCCTTACGTCTACAACCTCGCCAAGACGGACGGCTCCTCCAAGGTGAAGGACACCTTCGGGATGGCTCCGCTTCCGGGTAAGAGCGGCCCCGGCGCCTCATCCCTCGGTGGCCACAACCTCGCCGTCAGTGTGTACTCGCAGCACAAGGCGACGGCCAAGGACTTCCTGGCCTTCATGACCAGTGAAGAGACCGAGAAGTTCTACGCCACGCAGGGTTCCCTGGCGCCGGTCATCGGTTCCTTGTACGACGATCCGACCCTGGTCCAGCAGCTGCCGTACCTTCCGGTGCTGAAGACCTCGATTTCGAATGCCGTGCCGCGCCCGGTCTCGCCGTTCTACCCTGCAGTCACCAAGGCCATCCAGGACAATGCCTACGCTGCGATCAAGGGTGACAAGTCCGTCGATCAGGCGATGACCGATATGGACACGGCCATCAACTCGGCCAGCCAATAGCAACACCTCCAGTGAACCTCGGGCGGCTGGCGCTTCAAGCGAACGGCCGCCCGAGGGGCACGCTATCAATTTCCGGAAGGAGGGGAAATGTCCACCCTAGCGCAGCCTAAACGGGCGCCAGAGACACCAAGCCCCAAACCCAAAAAAGGTCAAAAAGAAGTAGGACAGGACCGGGCGGCCACATCGCAAGGCCGGTGGGCGTTCTGGTTGATTTCCCCCGCCTTGGTACTGCTTGCCGTGGTCATCGTGTACCCGGTGGTCAACGCGATTATCATGGCCTTCCAGAAGGACCAGGGCCTTGACCCGGTCACCAAGGTCTTCGTCTCGGGTGGACCCGCCGGCTTCGACAACTTTGTCCACTGGTTGGCCCAGCAATGTGGCTCCGCAGCCTGTGCGCCCGGCACCCTTGGCTCCCAGTTCTGGAGCGCCGTTGGAACGACGTTCTTCTTCACCGTCGTCACCGTCGTCTTGGAGACTGTCCTCGGATTCTGGATGGCCGTCATCATGGCCCGGACTTTCCGCGGTCGCAGTGCCCTTCGCGCTGCTGTCCTGGTTCCGTGGGCCATCCCGACAGCCGTCACCGCCAAGCTGTGGTTCTTCATCTTCGCTTTCGACGGAATCGCCAACAAGCTTTTCGGCACGGCAATCCTGTGGACAGGCAGCGAGTGGCCGGCCCGCTGGGCGATCATCATTTCGGACGTCTGGAAGACCACGCCGTTCATGGCCCTGCTGATTTTGGCTGGCCTGCAGATCATCCCGGCGGAAGTATACGAGGCGGCCAAGGTCGACGGCGCCTCGGCATGGCAGCGTTTCACGCAGATCACCCTGCCGCTCGTGAAGCCGGCGCTCATGGTGGCTGTCCTGTTCCGTGTCCTTGACGCACTGCGCATGTATGACCTGCCGGCCATCATGACCCAAGGCTCGAATGGCACGACGACGTTGTCCATCTTGGTGGTTGACCAAATCCGTCAGGGATTCAACTCAGCAGCGGCGTTGTCCACCATCACCTTCCTCATCATCTTCCTCGTGGCGTTCATCTTCGTTCGTTTCCTGGGAGCCAACGCTGTCGCCTCAGCCACGCCTAAGACCAAGGGACAGGAAAAATGACCGCCGTGAGCTTTGACACCGCGCCCAAGACAGCTGCCCGACGGCGGGAACGCTGGGCGAGCGGACGAACGTACCTCAGCGCTGCGCTCATCTTCATCTGGTGCTTGATTCCGTTCTACTGGATGATCGTGACCGCGTTCCGCGACGTTGGATATACCTTCGACTCGACGCCATTCTTCACCCACGTCACCTGGGACAACTTCACCACGGTCTTCTCGGAGAACCTGGGCAACCACTTCGGCCGGAACCTCCTGAACTCGCTCTTCGTGGCGGGCGTAACCACCGTGGTTGCCCTGCTGTTCGGCGTGTTTGCGGCCTACGCCTTGTCCAGGCTCGAATTCCGCTTCAAATTCCTTGTCCTCGGCTTCGTCCTCGGTGCATCAATGTTCCCGGGCGTGGCCTTGGTGACGCCGCTGTTCCAGTTGTTCACCAACATCGGCTGGTACGGCACATATCAGGCGCTGATCATCCCGAACATCTCGTTCGTGCTTCCGTTGACGGTGTACACCTTGACGTCCTTCTTCCGGGAAATGCCGTGGGAGCTGGAAGAATCAGCTCGAATTGATGGCTGTACACAGGGCCAGGCATTCCGCAAGGTGATCATGCCGCTTGCTGCGCCCGCCGTGTTCACCACCGCCATCCTGGCGTTCATCGCTTCGTGGAACGAGTTCCTCATCGCGAGCCAGCTGTCGAATGACCAGACCAAGACGGTCACAGTGGCTATCGCCTACTTCGCCGGTGCACAAGCCCACCAAGAGCCGTACACCGCCGTCATGGCAGCCGGAACGGTTGTCACGATTCCGCTGGTGATCCTCGTACTGGTCTTCCAGCGCAAGATTGTGGCCGGCCTGACAGCGGGCGCCGTCAAATGACGCAAACTCCTGATTCGGCCGGGCCGTCCCTCGGCGGCCCGGCCAAGGAGCAGAACACGCGGGTGAAATCGGCTGAAGATTTCGACCTAGTGATTGGTTTTCTCGGTTTTTGGGCCTTGGTCCTGCTGGTCATCACGGTGGCCGCCGAACTCACGGCCCAGCCCGCACTGGGCTGGGCCCTGGGCCTGTTGGCAGTGTTGCTGGCCCTGTGGGGAATGCTTCGGCTTCGGCGGCGGCTCCCCGCGCGGACGTCAAGGCGCATCGGTTGAGAAGCGAGCCGAAATAAATAGAGCGGAATCGGCGGAGGGAAACCAGGCGGAATACGCTGGTTATCTGCCGTCTGGGAAGGAACCCCCGGCTTCCGCACGGAATCTTTGAGGGGGCTTGAGTGGCAAAAACGAGTGAACGTTCCCAGCGTGGCGGCCACGCAGGAGCCAGCATTGAGGACGTCGCACACGCCGCAGGCGTTTCCACCGCCACCGTTTCCCGCGCGGTGCGCGGCCTTCCCAGGGTGTCTCCTGCGACCAGGGAAAAGATCCTGCGGGTCGCAGGAGAACTCGGGTACGTGGCGTCGTCGTCCGCTTCCGGGCTGGCTACGGGCCGCACCAGGACAATCGGTGTCCTGGCCCCCTACGTGGACCGTTGGTTCTTCTTCAAGGCGATCGAGGGCGTAGACCGTGAGCTCCACGCCCGCGGCTACAACCTCTCCCTGTTCAACCTGGGCGGGCAGCGCGGAGCGCGGGAACGGCTCTTCAGCAAGACGATGGTCTACAAGCAGATTGATGCACTCCTGGTCCTCTGTATGTCCCTGACCCCCGAGGAAATCGCCGATCTCCAGAGGATCGAAATCCCCTTGGTCATTGTCGGCGGTCCGGTGGAGGATTGCCCCAGCATCGGGATCGACGATTACGCAGCCTCGGTGGAAGCCACCATGCACCTGTTGAATCTCGGCCACCGCGAGATCGCGCTGCTCCACGGCCAGGACGATTCCGACCTGAACTTCACCGTCCCACGACTGCGCGTTGACGGCTTCACGGATGCCATGACAAGCGCTGGCTTTTCCATGCCGCCGGAATGGGACATTTTCGGAAACTTCACCGTGGGCAGTGGCCAGGAAGCCTTCGACGAGCTCTGGAGCAAACCGGGGCCAAAACCGACGGCGATCTTCTGCGCCTCCGATGAAATGGCCATGGGAGCCATGTTGCAGGCGCGGCGCCGTGGCGTCCGCGTACCGGAAGAATTGTCCATCATCGGCATTGACAACCATGAATTCGCCGAGGCCATGGGCCTGACAACCGTGGCCCAGGACCCCGTGGAACAGGGCCAACTGGGCACCCGCATGCTGTTGGACGAACTGGCAGGGGCCGCAGGGTCGGTGAGGTCCATGAAAGCGCCCCACCGGCTGATTGTCCGTGAGACCACGGGTCCGCCCCGTTCCAAGGACTGACGAGGCCAAGAGCTCCGGACGCGAAGCTGAGGAGCTACGAAGCCCGGGCCAACTGCCTGATGGGGATCCAGCGGGAAGCCAGCCTGCGGTAAGCCGCGGCCGCTCCCGTCATGTCACCCTCGGCCAGGCATTCGATGCCGAGCCTGACGTCCATGGGTGACTCGTCCGGGTATACCTTGTCCGCCACGGCGCCATAATCCAGCTCGACCATCGACTGCACATGGAACAATTCGAGCCATTCGGTGAGCTGTGTGAGGTCGTCCAGCATGTCCAGGTCCGGGGCGGCGAGGGCGAGGTTGGCGACGGCAAAGCGCGCCCGGTCCAAGGCATCGGTCAGCGAGGCCCAGACCCTCACCGTCAAGATGCGTCCACCGGATTCCACCACATCCTTGCGGTCCGATTCCTGGAAGAGCGAGAACCAGCTGAAGGGGATGCCCCACGTGGAGGCCCGGGTGTGCACGCGCTTCGCGTCGTGACTGGCGTTGATGCGGTCTATGCGTGCCTGGTGCCGGTCGCGCTGGTCCACGGGGATGAGCAGGTCCGCGAGCGGCCCGTGGATACCTTCCATGAGGGCATTGGCAGCCAATCCTGCGCGGATGACCAGCTGGCTGGGGCAGTAAAGCAGCCGGCCGCCGTCGGGGTCGTTCGGATCACCGGTGGGAATCCGCGTGATGCGGACAAGATCGGTGCTGCCGGTGGGGAACGGATCCCCGCCCTTGCGCGTGACCCGACCGAGGGAAGCGAGCAGCTCGGCATTTTCGACGGCGGCCCGCGAACCGCTGCGGGTCCCGCTCGCCACGAGCTGTTGCCGCTGGTCTTCCGGGAATGCCTCGAGTGGTTCATAGACGCGCAACGCTGAAGAGAAAGGCAGCCCAGCCTGACTCCCGTATAGCTTTCCGCTCATCGCGGGCCCGCCTCCTCCGTCAATTGTTGCTGCTCAGTCCGTAAGCTCCACGATCACGGGAGCGTGGTCCGAGGCGCCCTTGCCCTTGCGCTCTTCGCGGTCGATCGACGCCCCGGTGACGCGGGCGGCCAGCGCGGGAGAGGCCAGGACGAAGTCGATACGCATGCCCTCCTTCTTGGGGAACCGCAGCTGCGTGTAGTCCCAGTAGGTGTAGACGCCGGGACCCGGCGTGTAGGCGCGCGCGACGTCGGTGAAACCGGCCCCTTCGAACGCCCGGAAGGCCTCACGCTCGGGTTCGCTCACGTGGGTGAGCGCGTTCGCCCGGAAGTAATCGATGTCCCAGACATCCTCGTCGAGCGGCGCGATGTTCCAGTCGCCCATGAGCGCCACCTGGGTTTCGGGGTTCTCTGTGATCCAAGCGGCGGCGTGTCCCTTCAGGGTGTCCAGCCACTTGAGCTTGTAGGGCATGTGCTCGTCGTCGAGCGAACGACCGTTGGGAACGTAAAGGCTCCACACCCGTACCCCTCCACACGTTGCGGCAATGGCGCGGGCTTCCTGAACAGGATCCTTGCCCGCCTTTCCGAAGGCGGGCTGGTCAACAAAGGTGCGTTCGACGTCGTCGAGCCCTACACGCGAGGCGATCGCCACGCCGTTCCATTGGCTCAGGCCGAAATGGGCAACCTCGTAGCCCATGCGCTCGAAGAGCTCCCACGGGAAGTTGTCGTCCTTGCACTTGGTTTCCTGTATCGCGAGGACGTCGCAGTCACTGCGCTGCAGCCAGGCCTCGACGCGGTCGGCACGTGCGCGGAGCGAATTCACATTCCAGGTAGCTATCTTCACAGCCACTAACTTACCGAACTTGGGCCTTGGCGCATCCCCCCGGGGCGGATTGCTACCGCTGGTGCTAATGGGCGAGCATCACCGAAGAAGAGGACGCGCGCCTGCGGAGCCTGATGCCGGAGGCGATCAACAGAACGCCACTGACCGCGGCGTAGCTCGCGAGGAGCGCCACCACGCCCAGGAATCCGGCTGCCGGATTGACGAGCACAAAAAGTCCGAACAAGGTGGTGACCACTGCCGTCACCATCCAGATCCACCAACCCCTGACCGTTGTCCTGATGTCCCTGGCAAGGATGATTTGCGAGATCCCCAAGATGAGTGCCCAGGCTCCGATCAGGACGCCCAGTGCCGCGGCGGTGATGCCCGGCCAGGAAACGGCCACGAGGCCCGTTGCGACCGAGATGAAGCCACCGATCAGGCTCCAGCGGGAGTGGCGCGCAGGGTCGTAGAAATAGTGGGCCATGTTGGCGAGCCCGTCGGTAATGGCAAACACGCCGAACACGTAGACAAGGGCAAATACCGTGGCTACCGGCAGGGAAGCGACCAGGAAGGCAAAGAGAAGGGCCAAAGCTCCCCGGAAGATGAGCGCCGTTCCTGAATGCTGAAACAACTTGCGTCCCGCGGTGTCGGACATAGGGTCAGTTTAGACCCGGCGAGGTAGCTGGGGAATGGGCAGGCCGGAACTCCCCACCTTTGGGCTTGGACCCAACGGCGGCCCGCGTCACTATGCGGGCCGCCGTCGGCGTCGGACTTTAAAAGTGGGGAGTTCCAGCGGGCATCCGCTAAACAGACTCCAAAATCGAAACGTAGTTCGCGATGCCCACGCCGCCCATGTTCTGCACGGCTCCGCGGCGGGCGTTGGGCAGTTGCATGGCGCCGGCGGTGCCCGTGAGCTGCATGGCTGCGATGACGTGCTGGGACACGCCTGTAGCGCCCACGGGGTGGCCCTTCGCCTTGAGGCCGCCGGACACGTTGATGGGCAGCTTTCCGTCCTTGTAGACCCAGCCTTCCTGCACGGCCCGGGAGCCTTCGCCGCGCGGGGTCAGTCCCATGGCCTCGTACATGATCAGTTCGGCGATCGTGAAGCAATCGTGCACTTCGGCGAAGTCCAGTCCGTCGATACCGAGGCCGGCCATCCCCAGCGCGCGTTCCCAGGACACCCGCGTGGCGGCGAATTCGGTGGGGTCGCGGCGCTCTGCCGGGAAGAAGTCGTTCGCTTGCCCGAAGCCCGCCAGCCGTACGGGTTCGGTAGCAGCGCCCGACGCCGGGCCCAGGGAGAGCACGACGGCGGCGGCGCCGTCGGACACGGGGGAGCAGTCGGTGCGGCGCAGCGGTTCGGCAACCATGGGGTTCTTCTCGGAAACCGTCCGACAGAACTCCTCGCCGAAATCGCGGTGCATCTGCGCGTAGGGGTTGTCCATGCCGTTGTGGTGGTTCTTGGCGGCGATGGATCCGAGGATGTCGCCCAGACCTGCACCAGCGAAACCCGCTCCGTAGCGCTTCTCGTAGTGCTTGGCCACCTCGGCGAACAACCCCGTGAAACCGGTGGTGGAGGCCTTGCCCGCCATTTCGTAGGACGCGCCCAGAAGGGCTGCTCCGACAACGTCGGCTCCGGCGTCGGTCATCTTCTCGGCGCCGATCACCAGGACGTTGCGGGCCGCCCCGGCAAGCACGGATTTCACGCCCTGCTGGAATGCCGCGGAACCGGAGGCGCAGGCGTTCTCGGTCCTGGTTGCGGGCACGTTCGCCAGGTCCTCGGACAGCTGCAGGGCCAGGGAGGACGTGAAGCCCAGGGGCTGCATGCCTGAGTTGAACTGGCCGAGGTAGATCTCGTCGATGTCCCGTGGCTCGAGCCCGGAGTTCCGGATGGCCTCCGCGGACACCTGGACGATCAAGGACTCCAGCGTCTCGTCCGTGAGTTTGCCGAACCTGCTGTGTCCCCAGCCGGTGAGGAGGACATCTTTGCCGAACTGGTCTTTCAGGCTCATGCTGTTGCTCCTTCGAGAGCGGAGGTGGTTTCCAATGCGACGGCGAACGCGGCCTCCGTTTTATCGCGGAGTTCCTCCACGGTGACCCCGGGGGCGAGACGGGTAAGGGTGAGCTGCCGCCCGCCGTCGTCGTTCCGCACAAGGTCAAACACCGCGAGGTCACTCACGATCCGGTCCACCACCCCCAGTCCGGTCAACGGCAGGATGCATTCGCGGACGATCTTCGCGCTCCCGTCCTTGGCGTTGTGTTCGGTGAGGACCACGACGCGCGGAGTTCCCGCCACCAGGTCCATGGCACCGCCCATGCCCTTGACCATCTTTCCCGGGATGGTCCAATTGGCGAGGTCGCCGTTGCCGGAAACCTGCATGGCGCCGAGGATTGCAACCTTGACATGTCCGCCGCGGATCATCCCGAAGGACGTCGCGGAGTCGAAGATGCTGCCGCCGGGCAGGACCGTGACAGTCTGCTTGCCGGCGTTGATGAGGTCGGCGTCTTCCTCGCCTTCATACGGGAAAGGCCCCATGCCGAGTAGGCCGTTCTCGCTTTGCAGGACAACCCGCACGCCGTCGGGCAGGTTGTTGGCGACGAGGGTCGGAATGCCGATGCCGAGGTTGACGTAGTCGCCGTCGTGGAGTTCCTCGGCCGCAATGGCTGCCATTTCGTCTCGGGTCCATGCCATGGTGGTGCTCCTTCGCTGGTGTGTGCTTAGACGGCCGGGGCTTCAGTGCGGGTCCGCACGGTGCGCTGCTCGATGTCCTTGGGCCGGCCGCTCGCCTGGACCAGCCGCTGGACGTAGACGCCGGGTGTCACGATGTGGTTGGGATCCAATTCGCCGGGCTGCACGATCACCTCGGCCTCGGCAACGGTCACAATGCCCGCCGTCGCCACGACAGGGTTGAAGTTCCGGGCCGTGTACCGGTAGATCAGGTTGCCGTCCGTGTCCGCGGTGTGTGCGTGGACCAGTGCGACGTCGGCGACGATCCCGCGCTCGCGGACGTACGTCACGCCGTCGAACTCCTCGAGCGGCTTGCCCTCGGCAACCAAGGTTCCGACGCCGGTCCGCGTGTAGAAGGCGGGAATCCCGGCGCCGCCGGCGCGGAGGCGCTCGGCGAGGGTGCCCTGCGGAGCGAACTCGACCTCAAGCTGGCCCGAGAGGTACTGCTCGGCGAAGAGCTTGTTCTCGCCCACGTAGGAGGCGATGACCTTGCGGACCTGGCCCGCTTCGATGAGGACACCGAGCCCCTTGCCGTCAATGCCCATGTTGTTGGAGACCACTGTCAGGTCCTTGACCCCCGAATCGCGGACAGCGTCGATCAGGTCCGCGGGGATGCCGCTGAGCCCGAAACCTCCGACGGCGATCGTCTGGCCGTCGCGCAGGACGTCCTGCAGTGCAACGGCTGAGCTGGGATGGATTTTGGCCGTGGCTTTGTCCTCGTCTTTGAGTAAGGTCACCCAGCACATATCCACTTTGTGGACACTGCGCCGGGCAAGTCTGAACTAGTCGTCTGGCTTAGGAGCATATGGTGGCCCTGAGCGAAGGGTCAATGGCGTCGTGTGGCCCGCCACGCTGACCTCGCACAGTGTGGACGGTACTCTTAGAGGTGTCCACATTGTGGAGGAAATCTTTGGAAAGGGGAGAGGTGCCGACCCAACAGCCGCACGCAAAGCCCGTGCAGGGCGCCCAGGTGGTGGGCAGGGTAGCCGCGCTCCTCCGGCTCGTGGGACGCAAGCCGGAGGGCATGTCCATTGCTGGCCTGGTCCGCGAGTCCGGACTGACGCGCCCGACGGTGCATCGCTTGCTCGCATCCCTCGCGGCTGAAGGCCTGCTGGATCATGACCAGCGGACCGGCAACTGGATCCTGGGGCCTGAGATCTTCCTGCTGGGGTCCGTTGCGGCGGCGCGGTTCCCGTTTGAGGACCTGGCCCGGCCCAGCCTGCGACGCCTGGCCGAGGAGAGCGGCGAAAGCGCCTTCTATTCCATCCGTCGTGGCCACGAAACCGTGTGCGTGCTCCGAGAGGAAGGTAGCTTCCCTGTGCGCTCCTTCGTGTTGCACGAGGGCGTCCGGTTCCCGCTTGGCGTGGCGTCGGCCGGCACGGCGATCATGGCCTTCCTGACGGACGAGGAACAGCAAGTGATCCTCTCCGAGTGGGAACAGTACGCGGGGGAGTTCGCTGCCGGCCACAGCGAGGGCGTGGTGCGCCGGAACCTTGAGCAAACCCGATTGACCGGGTACTCGGTGAATCCCGGGTTGGTCCTGGAGGGAAGTTGGGGGATGGCGGCTGCCGTCTTCGACCAACAGGGCAGGCCGGTCGGCGCCTTGTCCCTTACCGGCATCGAGCCGCGGTTCCGTCCTGAACGCCAGGAATTCCTCGGCAAGTTGTTGATGGAGGAAGCCCACCGGATGAGCTCCGCAAGAACCGACCACCTTTGAGCGGCAATGTCGGCACCCACGCCGCCATCCGGCGTCGGGATCTTCCAAAGTGGTCGGGTGTTGAGGCGCTTCCAAATTAATTTTTGAAACTCACCCATCCCTGCAGCCCACACCTCCGAATAGCTGGCATAAGGACTTAGCCCCGCAAAGGTGAAGTGCTTTCACGCCGGAATCAACCGGCACCGAATGTCAGTCCGTTTGAAGGAGAAATGTCATGCTTGCTACAAAGCGCACGTCTTTTGCGATTGCCGGCCTCGCCGCTTCCGCCCTGTTGGGCCTCACCGCTTGTGGCGGCTCCGCTTCCACGGCTTCACCGTCATCGGCGGCTCCGAGCTCGTCGTCCACCATGGCGGCGACCCCCTCCGCTTCGGCAAGCGCCGCGATGGACCCGACCAAAGACCTGGTCGGCCCGGGCTGTGCAGGCTACGCCTCCCAGGTTCCCAGCGGTGCAGGTTCCGTCGCCGGCATGGCTCTTGACCCCGTAGCCGTTGCCGCTTCCAACAACCCGTTGCTCAAGACCCTCACGGCCGCCGTGTCCGGCAAGCTGAACCCGAAGGTCAACCTGGTGGACACGCTTAACGGTAGCCAGTTCACCGTGTTCGCTCCTGTGGACAGCGCATTCGCCAAGATCCCGGCCGCCACCATCGACAGCCTCAAGACCGACGACGCCACCCTGAGCAAGATCCTCACCTACCACGTCATCCCCGGCCAGCTGACCCCGGACCAGATCGTGGGCACCCACAAGACCGTTGAGGGCGACTCGGTGACCGTCACCGGAAGCAAGGATGCACTCAAGGTTGACGGAGGTTCTGCCGTGATCTGCGGTGGCGTCCACACCGCCAACGCCACGGTGTACCTGGTTGACACCGTCCTGATGCCGAAATAGATCTCAACAACTTCAGTACAGATCATGCCCCTTAAGATTCGTCTTAGGGGGCATGGCCTTTGCCACAAATCCGAGGGGGATGAGTGAAGCCGTCAATCGTGTGGCTCCGGGACGATCTCCGGACCACGGACAACCCGGCGCTGCGGGCAGCGGTGGACGATGGAGCCGCCGTCGCGCTGTATGTCCTGGACGAGGAATCGCCGGGCATCAGGCCGCTCGGCGGTGCCTCCCGCTGGTGGCTGCATCATTCCCTGGTCACCCTTCGCGAAGACCTCGCAACCTTGGGCGTGCCTCTCGTACTGCGCCGCGGACCGGCGGCGGAGATGGTCCGGGAAACCGCGACGGCGATGAGTGCAGGGTCACTGTACTGGAACCGCCGTTATGGCGAACCGGAGCGAATGCTCGACGCCGGTATCAAGACCTGGGCGCGCGAGTCCGGGATGCATGCCGAGAGTTTCCAGGCATCCTTGCTCCATGAACCCTGGGCCGTGACCACGAAGCAGGGCGGACCCTTCAAGGTCTTCACGCCCTTTTGGCGGACTGTGTCCGGCTTGGATTTCCGCGAACCGCTGGAAGCTCCGGAACCGGGCCGCGGATTCTCCGGCCGGCTTCCCGGGTCCGAGGAATTGGACTCTTGGGGATTGTTGCCGCGGAGCCCCGATTGGTCTGCCGGATTGTCGGAAAGCTGGCAGCCGGGTTCGGCGCAGGCGCACGAACTTCTCGATGACTTCGTGGAGCGCGGGCTGGCGGACTATTCGGTGAACCGGGACCGTCCGGACTTGCCGGGCAGTAGCCGGTTGTCGCCGTTCCTGCGCTGGGGGCAACTCAGCCCGTTCGAGGTATGGCATGCCCAGCAGCGCCGGCGTCGGGAACTGGGCGACGGAGTGGCCGTTTTCGCCGCGGAACTCGGGTGGCGGGAATTCTGCTGGCACCAATACTTCCATCACCCGGATCTGGCGACGGCCAATTTGCGGCCCGGATTCGACCACTATCCGTGGGCCTGGCCCGGTGGCAAGGGCGATCAGTCCGAGAAAGCTGACGATCTCCTTCGAGCATGGCAGGAAGGCCGCACCGGCTTCCCCATGGTGGATGCCGGGCAGCGGCAATTGTGGCACACCGGATGGATGCACAACCGGGTCCGCATGGTTTCCGCCAGCCTCTTGGTGAAGAACCTCGGCATTCACTGGCAAGTGGGCGAGCAATGGTTCTGGGACACCCTGGTGGATGCCGATCCTGCGTCCAATCCCGCGAACTGGCAGTGGGTAGCCGGTTCCGGCGCGGACGCGTCGCCGTTCTTCAGGATCTTCAATCCGGAGACCCAGGCAGCGAAATTCGACCCCCGCGGCGGCTACGTTGGCCAGTGGATCCCGGAGCTGGCCGCGGCGGACTATCCGGAGCCGGTGGTGGATCTCAAGGCCTCGCGCCGGGAGGCTCTGGATGCCTACGGCAACCTGCCCCGTTGAACCGGGCCACCTGGGCACCAACTGAGGTCCTCTAGAAATTAGTAGGAAGTCCGAGTATATTCGGGATCAAAGACGTCCCGGAGCGCAGTTGGACATGTGCTTTCGAGGCCGATGGCGGGCATTTCCCCTATGCAAAGGAGCATTCCATGGTGCGCGAACTTTCCCACTACATTGACGGCCAGAGGATCGACGGGACCTCCGGGCGCTTCAGCGATGTCTACGATCCCTGCACCGGCGAGATTCAGGCCAAACTTCCCTTGGCCAGCGCTGATGAGGTCAGGAACGCCATCGCGAACGCGGAAAAGGGCCAGCTCGAATGGGCTGCGATGAACCCGCAGCGCCGTGGCCGGATCCTGCTCAAGTTCGTGGACCTGGTCAACGAACACATGGACGAACTCGCCACGCTGCTCTCCTCCGAGCACGGCAAGACCTTCCCCGATGCCAAGGGCGACATCCAGCGCGGCATCGAGGTGGTGGAGTTCGCCGCCGGCGCGCCGCACCTGCTCAAGGGTGAGTTCTCGGACAACGCCGGCACGGGCATCGACGTCCACTCATTGCGCCAGCCGCTCGGCGTTGTCGCCGGCATCACGCCCTTCAACTTTCCCGCCATGATCCCGCTCTGGAAGTCCGGCCCTGCGCTGGCTGCGGGCAATGCCTTCATCCTCAAACCGTCGGAGCGCGACCCCTCCGTGCCCCTTCGCCTGGCCGAGCTCTTCACCGAGGCCGGATTGCCGAACGGCGTCTTCAACGTCATCAATGGCGACAAGGAAGCGGTGGATGCCCTCCTTGAGGATCCGCGCGTGAAGGCCATCGGCTTTGTCGGTTCCACGCCGATTGCCCAGTACATTTACGCGACCGCGGCCGCCCACGGGAAGCGCGCCCAGTGCTTCGGCGGTGCCAAGAACCACATGGTGATCATGCCCGACGCCGATCTCGACATGGCCGCGGATGCGCTCATCGGCGCTGGCTTCGGCTCCGCCGGAGAGCGTTGCATGGCGATTTCCGTTGCGGTGCCGGTTGGCCAGGAGACGGCCGATGAGCTGGTTTCCAAGCTGCAGGACCGGATCAAGGGACTGAAGGTCGGCCCCAGCCTGGCCAAGGATTCGGACTTCGGCCCGGTGGTGGCAGCCTCGGCGAAGGAACGGATCGAGGGCTACATCCAGGCCGGCGTCGACCAGGGCGCCACGCTCGTCACCGACGGACGCGGCCTCACGGTGGACGGCTACGACGGCGGTTTCTGGGTTGGCCCGACCCTCTTCGACAACGTGACGAAGGACATGTCCATCTACAAAGAGGAGATCTTCGGCCCGGTCCTGAGCGTCCTCCGCGCAGCTGACTACGAAGAAGCGCTGCGGCTCTGCTCCGAGCACGAGTTCGGCAACGGCGTCGCGATCTTCACCCGCGACGGCGACGCTGCCCGCGACTTCGCGAGCCGCGTCGAAGTGGGCATGGTTGGCATCAACGTTCCCATTCCCGTCCCGATTGCCTACTACACCTTCGGCGGCTGGAAGGCCTCCGGCTTCGGCGACCTCAACCAGCACGGCGCGGACGCCTTCCGCTTCTACACCAAGACCAAGACGGTCACCACCCGTTGGCCCTCGGGCATCCGCCAGGGCGCCAGCTTCGTGATGCCGGCCGGCAGCTAATGGCCGAGGTCCTCTTCGAGAAGCGCGGCCACCTCGGCGTCATCACCCTGAACCGGCCCCAGGCCGTCAACGCCCTCACCAGCGGCATGGTGCAGGCCATGCTGGAGCAACTCACCGAGTGGGCGGACGACGACGGCGTCAAGACGGTTTTGGTGCACGGCGCCGGGGAGCGTGGACTGTGCGCGGGTGGAGACATCGTGGCGATCTACGATGACATGCTGCGCCACGGCGGCCAGACAGCTGACTTCTGGGCTGCGGAGTACCGCTTGAACTCGCTCATTGCCCGGTATCCGAAGCCTTACGTGGCCTTCATGGACGGACTGGTCCTCGGCGGCGGGGTCGGTATCTCGGCCCACGGCTCCGTCCGCGTGGTCACCGAGCGGACCCGCACCGGCATGCCGGAAACCACCATTGGGTTTGTGCCCGACGTCGGCGGGACCCTGCTGCTGTCCCGCTCGCCGGGGGAGTCCGGCACCTACGCCGCGCTTACGGGTGCCCACTTGAGCGGGGCCGATGCCCTGTTCCTGGGGCTCGCGGACCACTTCGTCCCGTCCGAACGCCTCCCCGCCCTCGCGGAAGCGCTGGAAAGCTCGACGGCGGAGGCCGCCGTCGGGCGCTTTGTGCAGGAACCGCCGGCCTCGGCGCTGTCCGGCCAGAGCGAGTGGATCGATGCCGCCTTTGCTTCGGATGACGCCGAGGAAATCGTCGCGAGGCTGCGCGCGGCCGGTGGTGACGCCGCCGCGGCCGCGGACACGCTCGAGGCGAAGTCGCCAACAGCAGTGAAAGTGGCCCTGGAATCGTTGCGGCGCGTCCGGGGGCTCTCGCTCGAAGAGGCGCTGGAACAGGAATACCGGGTTGGCGTGCGCTGCCTGGCCGGGCCGGATTTCCGCGAGGGGATCCGCGCCCAAGTGGTGGACAAGGACCGCAACCCACAATGGAAGCCGGCTTCCCTCGCGGAGGTGTCGCCGGCCGCCGTCGAAGGCTTCTTCGCCTCGCTCGGCGACCGTGAACTCAAACTTCATTCAAAGGAGTCCGACCATGTCTGACGCAGTTTCCGGCACCATCGCTTTTCTCGGCCTTGGCCACATGGGCGGTCCCATGGCCGTGAACCTTGTCAAAGCGGGGCACCACGTGGTCGCGTACGATCCCGTGCCGGCGGCACTTGAGGCAGCCCGTGAACACGGCATAGCCACGGTGGATTCCGCTCCGGAGGCCGTCGCCGGTGCTTCCGTTGTCCTGACCATGCTGCCCAGCGGCAAGCACGTCCTGGACGCCTACCGGGGAGTCGACGGTGCACCGGGCCTGCTCTCGGTGGCTGCGCCGGACACGCTGTTCCTGGACTGCTCCACCATCAACGTCGACGAGGCCCGCGAGGCCGCTGCCATTGCTTTGGAGGCCGGCCACCGCTCGGTCGACGCGCCCGTTTCCGGAGGCGTGGTTGGCGCCGAAGCCGGAACCCTGACCTTCATGGTGGGGGCGCTCCCAGAGGACTTCGAAACCGTGAAGCCGATCCTGGAACTCATGGGCCGGAGGATCGTCCACTGCGGCGACCACGGAGCCGGGCAGGCGGCCAAGGTCTGCAACAACATGATCCTGGGCGTTTCGATGATTGCCGTCAGCGAGGCGTTCGTCCTGGGCGAGAAGCTGGGCCTCACGCACCAAGCGCTGTTCGACGTCGCATCCAACGCCTCGGGGCAATGCTGGGCGCTCACCACCAACTGCCCGGTTCCCGGACCGGTCCCCACGAGCCCGGCCAACCGCGACTACCAGCCCGGATTCGCCGGAGCGCTCATGGCAAAGGACCTCCGGCTCGCGGTCAACGCGCTTGAGAGCACCGGAGTGGACGGGCAAATGGGACACCTGGCATCGCGGATTTACGATGCTTTCGCGGCCGAAGGCGGAGCCGGGCGTGACTTCTCCGGCATCATCACGGACATCCGGGACAAGTCCGCCAAGTAGCCTTGGCGGGAAGATCATTTCGGGGCAACCGACACAACTGAGCAACCGACACAACTGAGCAACCGACAAAAGGGGCACGGCTTGGCGCAGCAGTACGAAAACATCCTGGTGGAATTCCGTGGACGGGTGGGCTTGGTGACCCTGAACCGGCCCAAGGCGCTCAATGCCTTGAACCAGGCCACCATGAATGAGATCGTGGCCGCAGTGTCGGACATGGATGCGGATCCCGGGGTGGGTGCCGTGGTGATCGCCGGATCGGAGAAGGCCTTCGCGGCCGGCGCCGACATCAAGGAGATGGCCTCCAAGGGGTACATGGACATGTATGCCGCCGACTGGTTCCGCGCCTGGGAAAACCTCACTCGCCTGCGCATTCCCGTGATTGCGGCAGTGTCCGGTTTTGCCTTGGGCGGTGGCTGCGAACTTGCCATGATGTGCGATTTCATCATTGCCGGGGACAACGCCAAGTTCGGTCAACCGGAAATCAATCTCGGCGTCATTCCCGGCATGGGCGGCTCGCAACGGCTGACCCGGGCCGTGGGCAAGGCCAAAGCAATGGACATGATCCTCACTGGGCGGTTCATGGACGCCGAGGAAGCCGAGCGTGCAGGACTTGTTTCCCGCGTCGTGCCAGCCGATTCCGTGGTGGAGGAGGCGATGAAGGCCGCCGAGGTGATCGCGTCCAAGTCCAAGCCGGTTGCCATGGTGGCCAAGGAAGCCGTCAACGCAGCCTTCGAAACCGGCCTCTCCCAAGGTGTTTTGTTCGAGCGCCGGGTCTTCCACTCATTGTTCGCCACGGAGGATCAGAAGGAAGGCATGGCGGCGTTCACCGAGAAGCGCCAGCCGGAGTTCAAGCACCGCTGATCCACTGCTGAGTAACTGTCGTTCTGAAGGCTCAAAACGGCAGTTACTCAGCAATGGATGGAAAATTCGTTAGTCCGTGAAGTCGCCCGCGGCCTTGCGGAAGTCTCCCAGCACGCGGATCAGGTGCTCGACGTCGTCGTCCCCGAAGCCGGACTGGCCGAACACCTCGTTGTTGAGTGCCGTCGTCGCTCGCTTCGCGAGGGTGCGGCCCTCCGCGGTGAGCTCGATCAGCGTGGTGCGCCCGTCAGTGGGATGCGGGGAGCGGACCACGAGGGCGGCCTTCTCGAGGCGGTCGACGGCGTTGGTCACCGACGTCGGATGCACCTGGAGCAGCGCGCTGGCTTTGTTCATCGGCAACGCGCCGCTGCGGGCGAAACTCAGCAGGGCCAGGAGTTCGTAGCGCGCGAAGGTCAGGCCGTAGGGCTTCAAAACGCCTTCGATCCGCGCGAGCAGGATCTGCTGCGTGCGCATGATCGCGGTAATGGCCGCCATGGGCGCGGCGACTTCGCCCCAGCCGTGGCGCTCCCAGTTTCGCTGGGCGTCGGCGATGGGATCGCGGGGGAGTGGGCTGCCCACGGTGCCTCCTGACATTGCTTGGCTGCCTATTCTTTCAGACTCGGGAACTCATCCTCGGTGTACTCGACGCCCAGGCCGGCAGGCAGCGGACCATCGCTGTGGCGGGCCACCTCCGTGCCTCGAAGCTCGACGCGCCGGATCTTGCCCGAAATCGTCTTGGGCAACTCACCGAATTCGAGCCGGCGGACGCGCTTGAACGGCGCCAGGTGCTGCCGGCAGTATCTGAGGATGTCCTCGGCAACAGCGGGTCCGGGCTCGTACCCGGCGGCGAGCACCACGAAGGCCTTGGGCACCGAAAGCTTGACCGGATCCGGAGAGGGTACGACGGCGGCCTCCGCCACTGCGGGATGCTCGATCAGGACGCTTTCGAGTTCGAAAGGGGACAAGCGGTAGTCGGAGGATTTGAACACATCGTCTCCGCGGCCCACGTAGGTGATGACTCCGTGCCCGTCCCGGCTGGCCATGTCACCCGTGTGGTAGTAACCGTCGCGGAACGCCTCGGCCGTCTTTTCCGGGTCGCCGAAGTAGGACTTCATGAGCCCTACGGGGCGGGGGTCCAAGCGCAAGCACAGCTCGCCGTCGTCGGCCTCTTCGCCAGTGGCCGGGTCAACAAGGACGACGTCGTAGCCCGGCAGCGGCCGCCCCATCGAACCGGTCTTGACCGGTTGGCCGGGGGTGTTGGCGACCTGGACTGTCGACTCCGTCTGGCCGAAACCGTCGCGGATGGTCTGCCCCCAGGCCCGCTCGACTTGCCCGATCACCTCGGCGTTGAGGGGTTCGCCCGCCGAAACCACCTTGGTTGGCGGGGTTTTGAGCAGGGTCAGGTCCGCCTGGATGAGCATGCGCCACACGGTGGGCGGGGCGCAGAAACTCGTGACGCCTTCGCGGCCCATCTGCTCCATGAGGGCCTTGGCGTCGAAGCGATCGTAGTTATAGACGAAGACGCAGGCCTCGGCGATCCACGGCGTGAAAACGTTGGACCACGCGTGCTTTGCCCAGCCGGGGGACGCCACGTTGAGGTGGACATCCCCGGGCTCCAGGCCGATCCAATACATCGTGGAGAGGTGTCCCACCGGGTACGAGGTGTGGGTGTGCTCCACCAGTTTCGCCCGCGACGTAGTGCCCGAGGTGAAGTAGAGGAGCATGGTTTCGTCAGCGGCGGTGGGGGCGTCCGGGACGAACGTCGACTCGGCGGAATCCGCTTCGGCGTACTGGAGGGCGCCAGGGGTCTGGCCGTCACCCACTTCAATGAGGGTGTAATCGCCCGGCACTTCGGCGAACTTGGCGATGTTGGCGCTCCCGACGGCGGCCCAGCGGGCGCCGCCGCGCTCCACGCGATCCGTGATGTCGCGCGGGCCCATGAGCGTGGTGGTGGGGATCAGGACCACGCCGAGTTTGATCCCGGCGAGCATGAGTTCCCACAGTTCCACTTGGTTGCCGAGCATGATGATCATGCGGTCGCCCCGCTGGACGCCCTTGGATCGGAGCCAGTTGGCAAGCTGCGAGGAGCGCGCGGAGAGCTCGGCGAAGCTGCGGCGGGTGGAACTGCCGTCCTGCTCGACGATCACCAGCGCAGGGTTGTTGGCCGTGCCGGGGTTATCCGCGACCTGGTCGAACCAGTCGAGTGCGAAGTTGAACTCGCTGAAACGGGGCCACTGGAAGTCGCTGCGCGCCCCTGAATAATCGGTGCGCAGCGCAAGGAGCCGATCGCGGGCTGCACGGAAGTCGTCGGTGACTGTCATTGTCTGCCTTTCGCCCTGCGTGTATGGGGAGTGCGAACCGGGGACGAACTGGCCGTATGATCCGCCTCACCTGCAATATACTAGGACATCCAAGGGTTTGGAAGAGGCAGTGTTGCGGGGCTGCCCACTCTCACGCAGGGCACACTTTTGCGGGATGACGACGGCGGCGCCCCCGCCACGGCGCGGGAGACCGCCGTCGTGCGCTGCCAAAAGGCGCTCAGCGTGACGGAGGCCCCGGGTTCAGGCGACTGCTACTTCCACCATGTGTCGAAAATCGTGACCGGAACAGTGCGCTTGTGGCGGGTGCGCAGGTACTTCTGCTCGATGGTCTCTGCCACCTCGTCCGAGACTTGCCGGCCTTCGAGGTAGTCATCGATCTGGTCGTACTTGATGCCAAGCTCGTCCTCGTCGGTGCGGCCGGGCTTGCCGTCCAGGAGGTCGGCCGTGGGGACCTTGTCCCAAATGCGGGATGGGGCGCCCAGCTCGGCGAGGAGTGCGCGGTTCTGCCGCTTGTTGAGGCCGAAGAGCGGCAGGATGTCCGCACCGCCGTCGCCGTACTTGGTGAAGAATCCGGTGACGGATTCGGCTCCGTGGTCCGTGCCGATGACGAGGTAGTTGTGCTCGCCGGCGAGGGCGTACTGGGCGGTCATACGGGCCCGGGCCTTCGTGTTGCCCTTGTGGAAATCCGAGATGCGCGCGCCCGTGGTCTTCTCGAACTCATCTTCGAAACCGTCCACGGCGCGTGAGATATTGAACGTCCATTCCGTCTTGGCCTGGATGAAATCCAGCGCGGCCTGGGCGTCTTCCTCATCATGCTGGGCGCCATAGGGGAGCCGGACGGCCACGAAATTGGCCTCCACGCCCTCGGCCTCAAGCTCCTCGACCGCCAGCTGGGCAAGGCGCCCGGCGAGCGAGGAATCCAGTCCGCCGGAAATGCCCAGGACAAAGCCCTTGGTGTGCGTGGCCTTGAGATATTCCTTCAGGAACGTGACGCGTTTGCGGACCTCCCCGGCTGGGTCGATCCGGGGCTGGACGCCCATTTCCGCAATGATCGTGGCCTGGAGTGTGCGCATGTCCCCAACAGTAGTAACCAGCACTTGAAACACTCAACTGTGTCACCCCATGTGTTGCACTCCGGAACGCCTGTCCCCACCCAACTGACTCGCAGTTGTTGTCGTTCTGAGCGCCCAAAACGACAACAAATGCGAGCTAGTTGGGCGGCCCGGGCTGGTTCAGTCGGGCGCGCAGGGGGCACTCACCGCACCGGCGCGGCGCCCGTCGATGCCCGCACCGTGAGGTGCGTTGGCATGACAGCCAGGCGCCGGCTGGTCCCGCCGTACTGGGGATTCAACCGGGACAGGAGCATGGAGACTGCCACGCGCCCGGCTTGTTCGATGGGGGACGCCATGGTGGTGAGCGGCGGGTTGCAGAAATCGGCTCCGAAGATGTCGTCACAGCCCACGATGCTCATGTCGTCGGGCACGCGGATGCCCCGTTCACGCAGGCGCTGCAGCATTCCGATGGCCAGCAGGTCGTTGAAGACGATGCACGCCGAGGCTCCCGTGTGCACCGCGGCGTCCGCTGCGGCCGCTCCCGAGGTGGTCTTGGGTGCGAACGGCCCCACGCTGAAGGTGGTCAGCCCCCGTTCCGTGGTTTCTTCCTGGAACGCTTGCCACCGCTTGGCGTTTGACCAGGAGGTGGCCGGGCCTCCGACGAAGCAGATCCTCGTGTGCCCCAGGGAGACCAGGTGTTCCAGTGCCTGGATGATGGCCGACGGCGTATCGATCACCACGGTGGGTGCGATTGCCGGAGCCCGGTTGATGGTGACCAGGGGCTGTTGTGCCGCCGCCTCGGCGAGCTGTGCGTCCGTCAGGCGGGACGCCGCAAGGATGAATCCGTCTGCCGAGCGGCGCATCTTCTGCAGCGCATCTGCCTCCATCTCCGCTGATTCCTCGGTGTCAACGAGCAGTTGCGTGTAGCCGGCGGCCTTCAACTGGTGTTGCGCCCCACGGATGATGTCGAAATAGAACGGATTGGTGATGTCCGGAACCAGGACGGCAACGGTCTGGGTGCGTCCGGAGCTGAGCCCGCGCGCCTGCGAGCTCGGAATGTAATTCAATTGCGCGGCTGCTTCTTCGATGCGCTCGCGGGTCACGTGGTTCACGCGCCCGGGATTGCTCAGGGCCCTTGAAACTGTTGACGTCGCCACTCCCGCAAGTTCCGCGACGTCGCGGATCGTGGGCTGCCTGCCCGGTGACTGGAGCTGGAGTTCTGCCATGGTCTAGGTGTTCCTCATCTGCCGCAGCCGCTCAACAACGAGTGACTTGTCCCACAATTGCAGCACTGATGACAATTTTTGGCAATCGCTTGTCATCGCTGTTTGGCGTGCCTAGACTCGGAGAAATCACCCGATGTGACGCGCACCACGCCAATGAGGCCATCGGGCTCCAGGGAGGAAAACAATGAAGTTTGCATCGTCCGCCAAATTTGCCGCTGTTGTCGTAACAGCCGCCCTAGCTTTGACCGCCTGCGGAGGCGGCAACAGCAGCTCCGGGGGGAGCGCGGGACCCGTTGACGGAAAGGGCAAGAAGCTGAGCGTCCTGACCGGCGTCAACAACCAGTACTCTGCCCAGCAAAAGCAGTGGTTCACCGACATTGCGGCCAAGTTCAAGGCGCAGACCGGTGCCGATATCGAATTCGAAACCTTCGCGTCGGCCAACGATGAACTGACCCGCATCCAGACGTCCGTCGTCTCCGGACAGGGACCTGACGTTTACAGCCTCGGCACCACGTTCACGCCCACGGCGTATGCAACCAAGGCTTTCGTGACGCTGACCGACGACGACTGGAAGAAGATTGGCGGGAAGGACAAGTTCAACCCCGCCGCCCTCGGAATTTCCGGCCCCGATGCCCAGCACCAAGCCGGCATTCCCTTCGTCAGCCGGCCGTTCGTGATGGCTTACAACAAGGACATCCTGAAAGCCGCCGGGATCGACAAGCCCGCCACCAGCTGGGACGAGCTCGCCGCACAGGCCAAGAAGATGACCAACCCGGCCACTGGCACCTTCGGACTCGCCACCGGCTACAAGGACAACTTCGACCCCTGGAAGTTCATCTGGGCCATGTCCGTCCAGGCAGGAAACCCGCTCGTGGACGGCAAGACGCTCAAGCTTGACGACCCGGCCGTCAAGAAGGCCTACCAGACCTACTTCGGATGGCTGACCACGGACAAGATCGTCGATCCGGCTTCCATCGGGTGGAGCAACAGCAACGCCGTCGCAGCCTTCGCCTCGGGCAAGGCGGGATACCTCATGATGACGACGTCGAGTTCCCTCCCGACGCTCGACAAGTCGGCGGTCGCGGGCAAGTACGCCTACACAGCCATGCCGACCACGGCCCCCGGCCAGACCTCTCCGCAGGGCGACGCCGCGAATGCAGCCAGCATCCTGTCAGGTGACAACGTGGTTGTTGCCGACTACTCGAAGCAGAAGGACCTTGCCTTCGCTTACATCAACCTGATCACGTCCAAGGACGAGCAGTTGAACTTCCAGAAGATCTTCGGCGACCTGCCTGCCAACGCCGAAGCCCTGAAGGCGCTGAACAACCCCGCTCTCCAACCGGTTGCCGACACCGCTGCAAAGTCCAAGGCCACGCCGTTCACCGGAGCGTGGGGCGACATCCAGCTGGCTCTCCTCAACGTCGTGGTCCAGTCGATCCCCGATCTCTCCAAGGGATCCGTCGACGACTCGAGCCTCGAGGCCCGTCTCAAGGACGCCCAATCCAAGGGCCAGGCCTCGCTTGACCGGGCATCGAAGTAAGTAGGAAGTGACATGTCCACCGATTCATTGACTGCGGGCAAGTCCACGCGCCGCAAGTCGTCCCGCGCTTCAAAGCCGGACCCGCAGTCACCGGACGACACCTCCCGGCGCCGCAAAGGGCTGAGCGAACGCAACCGCCCCTTGTGGATGCTGATTCCAGGCGGCCTGCTGATGGTGATCATCATCGTGGTGCCGCTCCTGCTCGGCATCTTCATGTCGGGCCTGGATCTGGACCAGTATTCGCTGCGCCAGTGGGTCAGCGCTCCGTTCATCGGAGTCCAGAATTTCGTCGAAGCGCTGACCGCATCGCCTTTGCTGCACGCCATCTGGCTCAGCGTCAGCTACTCCTTGATCGCCATGGTGGTCACGATCCCGCTCGGCATCGCCGGCGCCGTCGCCACCCAGAACGCGTTCAAGGGCCGGGCCGTGATCCGTTCCATCTTCCTGATCCCCTACGTCCTTCCCTCCTTCGTGGTGGCGACGGTGTGGCGGACCATGTTCCAGCCGGGCAGCGTCATCGACTCGATGCTGCATTCGGTGGGCATAGACCCCGGCCTGTGGCTCAATGGTCCGCAGTCATATTGGACGCTGATCCTGGTCCAGATCTGGGCATCGTGGCCGTTTGTCTACCTGCTGGCATTGTCCGGGCTCCAGTCCGTGGACCATGAGGTCCACGAGGCCTCGGCCCTTGACGGTGCGCTGTGGTGGAACAAGCTCCGCTATGTGGTCTTCCCTTATCTCAAGGGTCCGCTCTCCTTGGCGTTCCTGATCGGCATGCTGCACCACATCAACAACTTCACCTTGCCGTTCGTCCTGTTCGGGGTTCCTGCTCCGTCCGATGTGGAGCTGCTCCCGATCCTCACCTACGTCACCAGCTTCCAGAGCTTCCGGTTCGGGCTCAGCGCGGCCATGGCGTTCATCTCGCTGATCCTGATCGCGATCCCCTTGTTCGTCTATCTGCGGGCCGTCAAACTCGACGACGCCGAGACTCCCGGAGGCAAAAAGTGAGCACCGCAACTACCGCCGTCGGACGCACATCGAGCGAAGACTTCCGCCCGGGCTCCAAACGCCAGCACGAAGTAACCCGGCTCATGCCTGGGCCCATGCTCGCCATCATCCTCACGGTGTTGTGCGCCTTGGTGCTCATTCCCGTGGCGTACATCTTCCTGGCGTCCGTGAACTCGGACATCGGCGTGGCCCGTGGCGAGTTCTTCCCGTCCAGTTTCTCCTTTGAGAACTACTCCACGATCTGGTCGAGTGTTGGACTGGCCACGGGCCTGGCCAACAGCGTGCTCGTGGCCGGGTCCACCGCCGTCGTCTCCGCCCTCATGTCGATCGCCACCGCCTACGTGCTGGTCCGCTACCAGTTCCGTGGCCGGTTGACGATCCTTCGCGGGCTCCTGGGACTCCAGTCGGTTCCCGGCACCCTCATGGTCCTTCCGGTCTTCGTGCTGTTCTCGTCTTCCGCGAGCTACCTGGGCATCCAGATCATCGGCACCCAATGGGGTTTGTTCATCACCTACCTGACGTTCGCGATGCCGTTCTCCACCTGGGTGATGGTCACCTACCTGCGCGGCCTGCCGCGTGAACTCGAAGAGGCGGCAAGGATCGACGGCGCCAGCAACCTGGGCGTGCTGGTGCGGATCATCCTCCCGCTGAGCTGGCCCGGCGTGGTCGTTTCCGGTATTTTCGCCTTCCTGCTCGGTTGGAACGACGTCCTGTTCGCCTCTGTCATGACGCGGCCCGAAAGCCAGACTGCCGCCGTCGCGCTCCAGATCTTCGGTGCCTCGCAAGAGGGCGGCGCGATTCCCTTCTACGGCCAGATGATGGCAGCTTCCCTTGTGTGTGCTGCCCCGGTGGTCATCCTGTACCTGATTTTCCAGCGTTACCTAGTGGGCGGCCTGACCGCCGGAGGAGTCAAGTAAGTTATGAGCACGCCAGCTGTTGAATGGGAGCTCTCGGGCTTCGGCGACGAGATCGACGACGACCCCAAGATCCAGATTGCCGTGATGCAGGCACTGGGAGCGAGCCACATTGAAGTCCGCAGCGCCTGGGGCACCAACATCGTGGATTTGGATGAGGCGCAGCTTCGCGAACTGAAGTCCTTGCTGGATGCGGCGGAAATGAAGGTTTCCGCGATCGCGTCGCCGATCGGGAAGGTGGACGTTTCCCTTCCCGTGGAGCACGAGGTGGAACGCCTTCGCCGTGCAGTCAACGCCGCCCAGGTCCTGGAATCGCGTTACATCCGGATCTTCTCCTTCTACTACGGCGAGGACGTGGCGGTGGAGAGCATCCGGGATGCTGTCATCGAACGCATGCGGGCCCTCGCGGACGTGGCGGAGGAGTCCGGCGTCGTACTGCTGCACGAAAACGAGAAGGACATCTACGGGGACATCCCCGAACGGGTCCTGGACATCATCGAAACCGTGGCGTCTCCCGCGCTCAAAGTGGCTTGGGACGCGGCCAACTTCGTCCAGGTAGGCGTCAAGCCTTTCGAGGACGGCTACGCAAAGCTAAGGCCACACCTTGAATACCTGCAGGTCAAGGATGCCCTGTTCTCGAACGCCACCGTGGTTCCGGCGGGCGAGGGCGACGGCGATGTCCTCCGCACGGTTGAGGCCTTGAAGGCGGACGGGTACACCGGATTCGCGAGCCTCGAGCCACACTTGGCCGGTGCCCACGGGCTGGGCGGTTTCTCCGGCCCGACGGCGTTCGGCATCGCGGCGAGGGCGTTCGCGAAAGTCCTCAATGAAGCAGGAGTGGAGACGAAGTGAGCGAAACCTCAAATGCTCCGGGCGCTCCCGCGGAGATCCGGGCCGCGATCGTAGGGTGCGGCGTCATCGGCCGCACCCACTCGGCCGCGGTCCGCGAATTCCCGGAGGTGGTGGTCACCGCGTTGGTGGATGTGATCCCCGAAGCCTCCGAGGCGCTGGCCGCCAAGATCGAAGCCCAGGGCGACCCGAAGCCGGCAGTCTTCCTGACGCTGGCCGAGGCGCTCGCCGCCGCACCAGTGGACCTGGTCATCATCGCGACGCCCAGCGGCCTGCACATCCAGCTGGCGCTGGAAGCGCTCGACGCCGGCAAGCACGTGGTGATCGAAAAGCCCCTTGACGTTGACTTGGGCAAGGCAGACGAGATCCTGGCTGCGGCCAAGGCTGCCGAGGCCAAGGGCTTGGTGGCAAGCGTGATCAGCCAGCACCGCTTCGATCCGGCCAGCCGGGTGGTGGACGAGGCCCGTCGGGACGGACGCTTCGGCACACTGACCTCGGCCGTCGCCTCGGTCAGCTGGTGGCGGAGCCAGGGCTACTACGATTCGGGCGCATGGCGCGGAACCTGGGCCATGGACGGCGGAGGCGCCGTCATGAACCAGGGCGTCCACACCGTGGACCTGCTTTTGTGGTTCCTCGGGCGGCCCCTTGAGATCAGCGCCAAAACCGCGCTCCTCGCCCACGAGGGTGTGGAGGTGGAGGACACCGCCGTGGCCACCGTGACCTTCGAATCCGGCGCCCTTGCCGTGTTGCACGCGACGACGGCGGCGTACCCGGGGTTGACGGTCCGCCTCCAGGTCATGGGCAGCAAGGGTTCCGCCGTGATCGACAACGACGACCTCGCATACTTCCACGCGTCCGACGCCGCTGATCCTTCGGAAAGCAGCGCGATGGGCATCCTCGGCGGCGGGAACCAGGCCGCCGTCGAGCTCGCCAAATACCCGGACGACACCGTCGAAGCGCTGGATCCCACGGTCTATCCGGCTGGACATGTCCGGCAGTACCGCGACATCATCGCTGCGATCCGGGAAGGGCGCCCCGCGGGCGTTACCGTCCGGGACGCCGTGACCGCCCTGGCTACCGTGCGTGCCCTGTATGTCTCGGCAACCTTGGGCCAGCCCGTGCTGGTCGACAATGTCATTGCCGGCAAGTACAACGACGTGGAGGTCCGCACAGGCGGGGCCGCCGGCCAGCAGGGAGCCAATCGCGAAGAGGTATCGGCATGAAGTTCTCCGTGTTCACCGCTTCCACTCCCGAGTGGTCGCCGCAGGAAGCCGCCACGAAGCTTGCAGCCCAGGGGTGGGACGGCATCGAATGGCGCGTCACGGACCAGGCGGACGCAGCGGAACCAGGCTTCTGGGCAGGGAACCGTGCCACCTGGCCCATGACGGGATTGGAAGACTCGATCCCGGAGATTGCCCGGCTCACCGCTGACGCAGGGTTGGAATTCTCCGGCCTCGGCGGTTACGCCCGCTGCGACAACCACGCCGACGTCGATCGCGTCCTCGCGGCGACCGCGGCCTTGGGTGCCAGGCAGGTCCGGGTCAACGTGCTGCCGCTGGGCAACTCGAACATGGGCGGGCCGGAACCCACGGGCCTGTCCTACCCGGAACTCTTTGCCGCCACCCGGGAGCACTACGAGTGGGTTGCTTCCCGCGCTGCACATCACGGTGTCAAAGCCCTCGTGGAACTGCACCATGGAACCGTGACGGCATCGGCCTCCTCGGCACGGCGATTGCTGGAAGGCCTGGACCCGCAGCATGTCGGGGTCATCCACGACCTTGGCAACTTGCTGATCGAGGGCTGGGAATCACCGTTGCCCGCACTCCAGCTCCTTGGCCCCTATTTGGCACATGTCCACGTGAAGAACGCCCGCTGGGTCCGCACCGACTCGAAGGACGAATCGGGAGCGGCCGTGTGGGTCAACGAATGGGCCCCTCTTGCCGAAGGCCAGGCAAGTGTCCTCGCCTACTTCCGTGCGCTCGCAGACGTCGGCTACGACTCGTGGGTCACGCTGGAGGACTTTTCCACCGAGCTTCCCTTGGAGGAACGGACTGCGTCGAACCTGGCGTACGTCCGCAAGGCAGCCGCCTTGGCGGGGTTCGCCGTCGTCGATCCCGCATCGGCACCCTGACGGCCCGGGCCGTCAGCGCCTAAACCCAGCAGCCGCTCAAACACAGCAGCCGCTTGCCTGTCGGAGGCAAGCGGCTGCTGTGTTGTGGTGTCTAGATGGTGCGTGGTGCCTTCGCCAGGTTGTCCTTGAGCTCGGCGGCGTTCTGCCGTACGACGTAGGCCGGGCGGTCGCGCTCTACGCGCCAGCTCTCGTCGAGCGGTCCGATGTTGACGGTGTCGAAGCCGAACTCGTCGTAGAGCTTCTCCACGAGTTCGGCGGCCTCGGGGTAGTCGCTTGCGGTGGCCAGCGCGCGGCGGTTTTCGGTGCCCGCCGGGGTGCCGTCGGTGCCGATCTGCTTCGCCATGATGTGGTTGAAGCCCTTGGCCACCTTGGACGTGGGCAAGTGCTTCTGCAGCAGACCGGACGTGGTGGCTTCGCCCTTGTCCAGCTCCGGGATGCGGCCGTCGCGCTCCCAGTAGTAGTTGTTCGTGTCGATCACAATCTTGCCCGCGAGCGGCTCCACGGGAATGTCCTGGTAGCTCCTGAGGGGCACGGTCACGACGGCGAAATCGCCCGCCGCTGCCGCCTCGGCCGGTGTGGCGGCACGGGCATGTGCGCCAAGCTCCGCCACCAGTTCCGCAAGGGTTTCCGGTCCCCGGGAGTTGCTGATCACTACGTCATAGCCGAGTTCGACCGCCTTGCGGGCGACTTGGCTGCCAATGTGTCCTGCACCGATGATTCCGATTGTTGTCATACGTGCGGCAACACCGTCTTCGGCGCAGATATTTCATAGGTTACGGCGAGCGACGTGGGGTTTCCGTGACGGTGTCCATTCCCTTGGGTCCAACGGCTTTACGTAGAATAGGCACCATGACTGTCGCCTCTGATGCTGCCACCGCCACTGCCGCTGCCCGTGCCCGCCTTCTTGAATTGATCAAGGAACTGGCGGTCGTCCGCGGCAAGGTGATCCTTTCCAGCGGTGCCGAGGCGGACTACTACATCGACCTGCGGCGCATCACCCTCCACCACGAGGCTTCGAAGCTGGTTGGCCAGGTCATGCTTGCCATGATCGACGACGCCGGAATCGCCGTTGAGTGCGCCGGTGGCCTGACCATGGGTGCGGACCCGGTCGGAACCGCCGTGATGCACGCCGCCGCCGACGCCGGGCGCGCCGTTGACGCCTTCGTGGTGCGCAAGGCGCAGAAGTCCTACGGCATGGGCCGCCAAGTGGAAGGTCCCTCGGTGGAGGGCCGCAACGTCGTGGTTCTCGAAGACACCTCAACCACCGGTGGCTCGGCGCTGACCGCCGTCGAGGGTGTCCGCAAGGCCGGTGGCAACGTGGTGGCCGTGGCCGTCATTGTGGACCGCAACACGGGCGCCAAGGAAAAGATCGAGGCCGAAACCGGTGTGCCGTACCTCTTCGCCTTCGGCAAGGACGAGCTGGGACTCGACTGATTTCTTACAAGCCTGGGCGGGTTTGGGGGACCGTGTGCCCGTCGGCTGAAGCGCCTAAGCTGGCTGCGTGAACTATCGGGCGGGAAAATTTCCCCGGAACCAGCAACGCTGGCAGGACCCGGGCTCCCTCGCCCGGGTTCTCCGGCAAGCTGCCGAGCTGAAGAGTTTTTCCCGCCGCAGCTTCCTCATCGGAGCGGGCGCTTCCACGGCGCTCGCAGCGGACATGCTGTTCACCCGCCAGGTCCAGGCAGAACGTCGCGTCACCAAGATCCTGCCGGTGGGAGACGATGTCGCGGAGTCCTACTACCCCAACTCGAGTTGGATTCTCTTTCCCGGTTACAAGACCAGCTGGGAAGAGGCCCAATGGATCCTCAACTCGCTCCGGGGGTCGCTCCGGCAGCGGGGCCAGATGGCCGCCGTCGGATACTCCAACCTGGGGTTGGAAGTCGCCGACGTGGTGGACGCGGTGCTCGCTTACATCAACGAGCGCAAGCTGAACACCCTGTATTTCTACGGCCACAGTTTCGGTGGAATGCTGGCCACCGAAGTGGCCGCGCTCCTGCGTGAGCGGAACGGCGTCAGCGTCAAGCTGATCCTGTTGGATTCATCGCCGTTCAGCAAGTACGACATCCTCGACCAAAGCTGGTTCGACGGCGTCGTGTTCCTGTATGAGAGCGGCTTCCAGGTTCCGTCGGTGCTCCGCGGCGGTTACGAGCTGGGCGAGCGCGTGGTCAACAAGCACGAACGCACCTGGGGGCAGATCTGGGACCAGACCTTGGAACAGCTTTCGCCGATCGCGCCGTCGAGCGTCCTGATCCAGAGCGAATCGGACTATATCTACCACTTCGACGGAACACGGTTTGTCGACCGGCTGGGGGATACCCGCATGGCCTTCATCGGGAACCCGAACGATGACACGGTGAACTACGCGACAGCCCGGGCTGCGTGGGCCAAGACTTTCCCCCTCAACATCGCGTCCACGGGCCGCAGGACCGACGGCGCCCGGCCCGCCCATGCGAGTCCGCAGTGGAATCCCTTTATCTACAATCCGATCATCGAGGACCTGGAGAACGAACTCTTTCCGCTGCCCAGGGCCGGCTCGCGGGTGGTTTTCTACTGAGCGGTGCCCGCCACGAACGCCGCTACCGGCGCCGCAGTCCATCCAGCTCGGAACCGCTGAGGCCGGCGTCGCGCAAGTAATCCGCCGCGCTGCCGAACTCGAGCCCGAAACGGTCCAGGAAGTATTCCATCGCGGCTTCGGGGGATTGCAGCAGCATGAGCGAGGGACTGAATGCTTCCTCGGGAACCTCGGGGACGGCCAACCGCCACGCTGCTGCCATCGTTTTGAGCATCGTGGGGAGGGCAGCGGTGCTTGCGGCGTAGTCAGCGATAACAGCCGCGTGGCCAGCGCCGCTCGCGAGGAGCGCCAAAGCGGATACGACGCCGGTGCGGTCCTTGCCGAGCGAGCAGTGGATGAGCGTGCGCTTGCCATGGGCCGCAGGGCGCAAGGATTCGGCCACCCAATCGGGGCGGGTGCGCACCCAGCCAAGGTAGAGCTCGCCGAGGTCTTCGGCCGTGCGGATTGATTGGAGCCCGTCGGAAGCCGTACGCGGATCGAGGGGATTCTCCACGAGCTCCACTGGAGCCTTGGACATCGAGCCGTTGGCCAGTTGCCATGGCACGATGGCGCGCTCGTACTCGCTCCGCAGATCCACCACCCTCTTAATGCCGTGACGTTCCAGGAAGTCAGCCGTCGCCGCGGTGTCCATGCCAAACGGCTGGCTGCCCCTCAGAATGCGGCCCCCCGCCAGGGAACGGAGGTTCAGCACAGCCATGGCACGAGCCCCTTCTTCTTAGATCTGGTTCTTGAGATCCGCTACCGAGTTCAGGACCTGGTTCGGCCGGAACGGGAAGGCCGCGATGTCCTCGCGCTGGGTGATGCCGCTGAGCACCAGGACGGTGTGGAGCCCGGCTTCCATGCCCGCGATGATGTCCGTATCCATGCGGTCTCCGATCATTGCCGTGGTCTCCGAGTGCGCGTCGATCTGGTTCATCGCGGAACGGAACATCATGGGATTCGGCTTGCCCACAATGTAGGGCTCGCGGCCGGTCGCCTTGGAGATGAGCGCAGCGATGGCGCCCGTGGCGGGCATCGGGCCGTCCTTCGACGGGCCGGTGGCATCCGGGTTGGTGGCGATGAAACGCGCCCCGGCGAGGATCAGCCGGATGGCCATGGTGATCGCCTCGAAAGAGTAGGTGCGCGTTTCGCCGAGCACCACGAAGTCCGGGTTCTGGTCGGTGAGGATGAAGCCGGCCTCGTGCAGCGCCGTCGTGAGCCCTGCCTCGCCGATCGTGTAGGCGCGGTTTCCTGACTCCGAGCCCTGCACCTGGTCCTTGAGGAACTGTGCCGTGGCCAGGGCCGAGGTCCAGATGTTCTCCTCCGGGATTTCCAAGCCTGAGGAACTCAGCCGGGCCGCCAGGTCCCGCGGCGTGAAGATGGAGTTGTTCGTGAGGACAAGGAATCGCTTGGAGGTGTCCACCCAGCGCTGGATCAGTTCAGCCGCTCCGGGAACCGCCTGGTTTTCGTGGACGAGGACACCGTCCATATCCGTGAGCCAGCATTCGATTTCGTGTCCGTTGCGGTAAAGGGCCGAGCTCTTCGGGGCCTCGCTTGCGTTCTCCATGCTTTTCCTCCGCGTAGTGGCTGGTTCTCGTCCCAAGTCTTTCATCTTTCGGCCTCCGAGACACCCGGGTGTCCTGCGTTGCGGCACCGGGTTTCGGCGCCGCGGGCGGTATGGCGCGAGCTAGGGTTGAGGAGTGACTGACCGGCCCCAGACCCCCGCCCCGACCGACTCCACTAATGTTCCGACCATCGTCTCGTCTACCGAGGGGGAGTCCGAAGCGAAACCGGAGGTCGGCGTCGGGCCCTGGGAAGGCGACTGGCCGGACGGCGAGCAGTGGGACCCGGACCTCCTGGCGGACGGCGACCGCCGCAACGTCGTGGACAAGTACCGGTACTGGAAGCACGAAGCGATCGTCGCGGACCTGGACGCCCACCGGCACGATTTCCACATTGCCATTGAGAACTGGCAGCACGACCTGAACATCGGCACCGTAGTGCGCACTGCCAATGCGTTCCTCGCCAAGGAGGTCCACATCATCGGACGACGCCGGTGGAACCGTCGCGGGGCCATGGTCACCGACCGTTACCAGCACGTCCGCCACCATCCCACCGTGGAGGATTTCGTGGAGTGGGCGCAGGGGGAGGGGCTGGCCATCATCGGCATCGACATCTTCCCCGATTCCGTGCCGCTGGAAACCTATGAACTTCCGCGCAACTGCGTGCTCGTGTTCGGGCAGGAAGGCCCTGGCCTGACTCCCGAGGTGCACGACGCCGCCGTGGCCACTCTGTCGATCGAGCAATACGGTTCCACGCGCTCCATGAACGCGGCGTCGGCCGCGGCCATCGCGATGCACGCCTGGATCCGCCGCCACAACTTCGGCCAGCGGGTTTCCTAGGGGATCCGGCCGGGAGGACCTTCCGGCAAAACGTCCGCAAGTGTTACCCGTCTCCGTGACCGGAAACACGGTGCCGGATTCGAAGTCGCTAGGATGGTGCCTAGCCGTATAGGTCTACTCCAGGGTCAACAAAACCCACAGACGAAAATCAGCATAGGAGTCAGCATGCCCATCGCAACCCCAGAGATTTACTCCGAGATGATCGACCGCGCGAAGGCCGGTGGATACGCGTTTCCGGCAGTGAACGTCACCTCGTCGCAGACCCTGAACGCCGCCATCCGCGGCTTTGCCGAGGCTGAATCGGACGGCATCATCCAGGTCTCCACGGGTGGTGCGGCTTACTGGTCCGGCGCTTCCGTCAAGGACATGGTTGCCGGCTCCCTGGGCTTCGCGGCTTTCGCCCGCGAGGTCGCCAAGAACTACAACGTGAACATCGCCCTGCACACGGACCACTGCCCGCAGGACAAGCTGGCTGATTTCGTCCTTCCGCTGCTTTCTGCTTCCGAGGAAGCCGTCAAGGCCGGCAAGGACCCGATCTTCAACTCGCACATGTGGGACGGCTCGCACGAGACCCTGTCCGAGAACCTCCGGATCGGCCGCGAGCTCCTGGAACGCGCGGCTGCGGCCAAGATCATCCTCGAGGTGGAGATCGGCACGGTCGGCGGCGAGGAAGACGGCGTCGAGAACGAGATCAACGAGAAGCTCTACACCACCACCGAAGACGCGCTGGCCACCATCGAGGCACTCGGCGCCGGCGAGAACGGCCGCTACCTGACCGCGCTGACCTTCGGCAACGTCCACGGCGTGTACAAGCCGGGCAACGTCAAGCTCCGCCCCGAACTGCTCAAGCAGATCCAGGCCGAGGTCGGCGCGAAGATCGGCAAGACCAACCCGTTCGACCTCGTCTTCCACGGCGGTTCCGGTTCCACCGAGCAGGAAATCGCGGATGCTGTCTCCTACGGTGTCATCAAGATGAATATCGACACGGACACCCAGTACGCGTTCACCCGTCCGGTGGCCGGACACATGTTCAAGAACTACGACGGCGTCCTGAAGGTCGACGGCGAAATGGGCAACAAGAAGACCTATGACCCCCGCGTCTGGGGCGCCTCCGCCGAAGCCGGCATGGCCGCCCGCATCGTGGAAGCCGCAAAGCAACTCGGTTCGGTAGGCAAGACCTTCTAATGTCCGACGAATTCCGCAAGAACCTGATGGGCCCGGAGCCTACGCTCCTGCCTGCAGAGACCGAGATCTACCAGCACCTTGCCTTGGGGCAGGAAGCACTGGACCTCGTGGCCAAGTACCCCACGTCTTCATTGCTGTGGGCGATCCTGGCCGAGGAAGCCTGGGCTGAGGGCCGGACCATCGATTCCTATGCGTATTCCCGCGTGGGTTACCATCGTGGACTGGATTCGCTGCGCCGTAACGGTTGGCGCGGCGTCGGACCCATCCCGTGGGAGCACGAGCCCAACAGGGGATTCCTGCGCGCTCTGTACTCCCTCGGCCGGGCATCCGCCGCCATCGGCGAAGCTGAGGAGCCGGAGCGGATCGAGAAGTTCCTGAACGACTCCGATCCCGCCGCGAAGGCAGCGATCGAAGGCTAGGACAACTGTCTTAAACGCCGACGGCGGCCGCTCACCTTTGAGGTGGGCGGCCGCCGTCGCGCTTCCCCGCCCAACTGACTCGCAATTAATGCCGTTATGAGCCGTCAAAACGACAACAAATGCTAGTTAGTTGGGCGAGGGCTAGGAGACGGGGGTGAGGCCGGTCCGGGCCATGGCCTCGGCGTAGGCGCCGTGGATGAGGTCCAGGTACTCCTGTTGGCGCGTGGGGGAGCCAGCGAAGGAGCGTCCACCCAGCGAGCGGACCTTGAACGTCTTGAAGCCGCGGCGGTGGATGCTCTGCGGTGCGGCCTTCATGAGCTGGTCTGCCAAACGATGGGCTTCATTGCCATGGGCTACCAGCACTGAGGTGCGCGGCACGATCGCCAGGAGACGCAGGAGCGGCTTGAGGCCTTCGGTGATGTTGGCGGGAGTCAGCTTGCCCGGTTCGCCGTCGGGCTCGATCCACGGGTAGACGTTCCACGGCATCATGAGTTCCGGGCGCAGCCCCAATTGCCACTGCATACCCACCATGCGGGTGGTGGCATCTGCGTCACCCGGGGCGATGAAGCCTGAACCCTCGGTGCTGCGGGTGTTGGAGAAAAGGCTGATGATACGGCACTCGTCAACACTGTGGGCGGGGTCTACGTAGAGGACTTCGCTGCCCGGCTTCTGTTCTTTGAGGGAATCGCAAAGCCCCGTGACCTCGGCGATGTGGGGTTCGAAACGTCGGTTCCAGAGCTGCTCTTCGCGTGTTTCAGTCGCCAGGTCTTGCATATGGGCTTGGGTCTCCTACGTGTAGCGAGGCGCACTTGTCCGGCCGGGAGCGGTTTGCCGCGACCGGTCGGATTGGGTGCAGTGTTGGGGGCTGGTTAACTCTACCGGAACCGCGGTGGGCTGTGGGGTGAATCGGGACTTCTGTGGTGGGACTCTCGACGGCGCAAGTGCGTTAACGGCAACGGCACCGTCCCGATGGATGCGGAACGGTGCCGTTTGGGAAGCGCCTGTTACTGCTTGTTCTCGTTCTGGTCGTCGCTTTCCTTGGTCCGGGAAACCACGGTGCCGTTCGATTCGTTGAGGATGAGCTTCACGTCCCGGCCGTTGTCGAAGTTGAACATCGCGTTGATGGAACCGGCCTTGGCGTCCGCCGAGGAATCGCCGATCTGGCCGGTGTGCCAGTTGTCCTCGATGAAGCGAAGGATGGATGACTGGTCCGTCTGGGTGTGGTCCACGAAGTTCTTCTTCGCGAAGGGCGAGATCACCACGAGCGGCTGGCGGGGGCCGGGGCCGCAACGGTCGGCATAGCCTCCGGCCATCGGGACACCCTTGTTGTAGGCGTTGAGGCACCATGCGGCGTCGTCAGTGGTGTTGGAGGAGTTCTTCACGCCGGCCGCGACGTGGTCGTACCAGCCATCCGAGTCATCGTAGGCGAGGACGACTGCGGTGCTTTCCCAGTTCTTCGAGTTCTGGATGGCGTTCACCTGCTGCGTGATGAACTTCTGCTCGTCGAGTGGATCGGAGTAGCCGGCGTGGCCGTCCTGGAAGCTTCCCGCCTTCAGGAACGAGACGGCAGGCATGTTGTCCGAGTTGACCACCTTGGCGAAGTCCGAGGTGTCGTACTGGTGGTTGGCCTGGCCGTTGTGCCCGATCTCGTCCACGCTCGCCGGGGCAAGGTGGTGCGGGTTGGACGTTGACTTGTAGTACTGGAACGGCTGGTGGTGCGGGCTGTAGTCCGTGACCGTCGCGCCTGAAACGTTGGTGTGGGTGCTCATGCAGGCTGCCGGCGTGGTGTCCGTTGCCGCCGTCGTCGGGGCAAAGCCGCCCTGGAACCAGCCCCAGCTGACTCCCTTGTCGTTGAGGAGATCGCCGATGTTCTTGCCCTGCATGCCCGCAAGGTTGTTCTTGCTCGCGTGGCTCTTGTTGGAGCAGTCGTCGTACACCGGATCCGGGTCTTCCGTCATGGTGCCGACGCCGTTGGCGTCGGGGAATTTGACGGTGTAATCGCTGCTAGCGGGCTTGACCGGCTGACCGGCGGCGGTGAATTCCGTGACGCCGTGGGTCTGGCCGGACACCAGGTTGAGCGCGCCGGGGCTGGACGGTCCGAAGCCGGTGCTGAAGTGCGAGTCGCTCATGGCGAAGTTCTGGGCGTAGTTCCAGATTCCGGTCACGGTGTTGCCGTCGTAGTAGTCAGTGGTGAGCCCGGGACGGCCGAACTGGCCACCCGAACAGGTATCCATGCTGGTGTTCTCGACGAACTTGTTCATCAGGCCGCCGTTGTAGGCCTTCTGTTCCGCGGTGTATTCGTGGTCCTGGTCGCAGGTGATGGCCTGGCTCGGCGTCAGGCGTTGTGGCTGGACCGCGTTGGGATTGTTGGGTGCCAACAGATTGTCGTGGGCGAGGGTGGCGATGTTCTTCGGCGTGTTCTTGGCCGCCGTGAACGCGGGGGCCGCTGCGCCGGTACCCTGCTGGGTTTCGCCGGGGATGTTGGCCGCTTGCGGATACGTCGCGAAGTAGTGGTCGAAGGAAACATTCTCGCCGAAAATTACAACGACGTGCTTGATGGGTGTCGCCGTTCCCTTTTGGTCGTTGTTGGCCGAAGCCGGCGCCATGCCGAACCCGATCAGGCCGGCGGCGATCGTGGACGCGGCGAGTGCGCTCACTCCTGCTGTTGAGAGGAGGCGCCTGTTGCGAAAGTTCATGGACTTCCCTTCAGAGTCACGGGCAGTGCCCGCCCAACTGACTCGCATTTGTTGTCGTTTAGAAGGCTCATAACGACAACAAATGCGAGTCAGTTGGGGTGTGCTGGGGGTGAGGATTCACAAAGAATGTAGCCGGTTGCTCGGGGCCCGGAGGTCGATTTGGGAGCTCAATACCGACTGTTTGGGAAGAGTTCACATTCTGCTCACGGGGAACTTCAAGGGTGCCCTCCCTCCTTTCATGTCGCCGTTCGGCCATGTGACAAGAGGTCCAAGAGCGGCATCGGCTAAACTTGGCTGGTAAGAGCCCCGGAACTCTTGCTGATCTCGCCGGTGAACTTTTGCGGAAGTCCTCGGGCAGGGCCGAAAGATTCGGGGCGTTCTCATGTACGGCGCTGAGCCTTGGTGATCCCGCCAGGACCGGCCCGAAAGAATGGGGGAGGATCCCATGCCAGCTATCGTGATCGTCGGAGCCCAGTGGGGCGACGAAGGCAAAGGCAAAGCAACCGACCTGCTCGGTGGCCGCGTTGACTACGTGGTCAAGCCCAACGGCGGCAACAACGCCGGGCACACCGTTGTGGTGGGCGGTGAGAAGTATGAGCTCAAGCTCCTTCCTGCCGGCATTCTGAGCCCCAACGCGATTCCGATCATCGGCAACGGCTGCGTGGTGAACCTTGAGGCGCTGTTCCAGGAGATCGACGGCCTGGAAGCCCGCGGCGCCGACACGTCCCGTTTGCGCGTCTCAGCCAATGCCCACCTCGTTGCGCCGTACCACCAGGTGTTGGACAAGGTCACGGAGCGCTTCCTCGGCAGCCGCGCCATCGGCACCACCGGCCGGGGCATTGGCCCGGCCTACATGGACAAGGTGGCCCGCCTGGGTATCCGCGTCCAGGATGTCTTCGACGAATCGATCCTCCGCCAGAAGGTGGAAGGCTCGCTGCGCCAAAAGAACGAGCTCCTGGTCAAGGTCTACAATCGCCGCAACGTGGTGGTGGACGAGATCGTGGAGTATTTCCTGTCCTACGCCGAACGCCTGCGGCCGCTGGTCATTGACAGCACACTTGTCCTCAACAACGCACTGGACGAAGGCAAGGTGGTCCTCATGGAAGGCGGCCAGGCCACGTTCCTCGACGTCGACCATGGCACCTACCCGTTCGTGACGTCGTCCAACCCGACCGCCGGCGGCGCGTCCGTTGGCTCGGGCATCGGACCCACCCGCATCTCGCGTTCCATCGGCATCATCAAGGCCTACACCACCCGCGTCGGCGCCGGCCCGTTCCCCACGGAACTCTTCGACGAGATGGGCATGTACCTGCAGAAAACAGGCGGCGAGTTCGGTGTCAACACCGGCCGCCCGCGTCGCTGCGGTTGGTACGACGCCGTCCTGGCCCGCCACGCGTCCCGCGTCAATGGCTTCACGGACTACTTCGTCACCAAGCTGGACGTCCTCACCGGCATCGAACAGATCCCGGTCTGCGTGGCCTACGACGTCGACGGCGTCCGCCACGACGAAATGCCCATGACCCAGACCGAGTTCCACCACGCAGTGCCGATCTTCGAGTACTTCGACGGCTGGACCGAGGACATCACCGGCGCCAAGACGCTCGAAGACCTCCCCGAGAACGCCCGCCGCTACGTGCTGGCCCTTGAGAAGCTCTCGGGCACGCGTTTCTCCGCGATCGGCGTCGGCCCGGACCGGGACCAGACGATCGTGGTGCACGACCTCATCGAGGACTAGTCACCAAAGCCGAATTACGACGACGGCGGGCGGCCCTTTCGGGGGCGGCCCGCCGTCGTGCGTCAGGGGCCGGACGCCCCGAAAACAGGTGCGAAAAAACTTTTGGAATCCGCGTAACCCTTTGAGGTGCCCCGACGATTACCTCTTTGAAAGGCCGAGCTGAAATTTGTCCCCCATCATGTTTCAGCTCGGCCCTTTTCATGTCTGAAGGGGTTTCGTGGATGTGCAGAAAGTCCGGGAGAGGCACGCCCCCGGAACCGAAAGTTGGTCCTTGGGCGTAGCGGGAGCAACGGTTAAGCTAGGTGAGGTTGCCCGGCCCTGCCGCGCATGGGCGGCACCGAGGATCTCTCGTGGATCCGGACATTCGCTCCCCAACGAAAGCCACGCTTCAGTGACCGACGCCTTGACCGATGCAGCATTGCTGGCCCTTCGCGGCCAGGAAGCTGAACTGTTCAGCGCCGTCTACCAGGCCTTTGCCGGCCAGGTGCTCGGCTACCTGACGGCGAAAGGCGTCTCGGATCCCGAAGCTGTCACACAGGACGTTTTTCTTGCCGTCCTGCCGCGCGTCGAGACGATCACGGGCGGCGTCGGCGGTCTGCGGACGTTCGTGTTCTCGGTGGCCCATGCCCGGATGGTGGACGACCATCGCCGGCAAAGCAGGGCGCCGGAACATCACGAGTTCGAACCTGAACGTGACACGCGCCAGTCGAGTTCGGCGGAAGCCGAAGCGATGAACCGCGTGGCGCCCGGGGAAGTCATGGCGCTGCTGGACGTTCTTCGGGAAGATCAGCGGGAAGTCCTGGCGCTCCGTATCGTTGCCGGTCTGACCGTGGACCAAGCAGCCGAAATCATGGGGAAAAGCCAAGGCGCAGTCAAGCAGCTGCAGCGCCGGGCATTGAATGCACTCCGCGAGCACTCGGTAGTAAAGGAATACGTGGCACCATGATGCGTTGGGATTGCAAGGACATTGACCGCGACGCGGTCATCCTCGAGCTCATGCTTGAGGCCGACCTCGCGGACGCCCCGGAACTCGCGGATTCCTTGAAGGCGCTGGAATCGTTTGCGTCAATGCCCGCGCCGGCTCCCGGTCCGGCACTCGCGGCATTGTTGGCTGGCTCGACGCCGGGTGACGGCTCCGCCACGACCGCCCGTGACTCGGCAAACGCCCTTCCCCTCGACGAGCTCGCCAAGCGTCGTCAATTAAGCAAGCATCGCCCCGCCGTCATTGGTGCCGCCGTCCTGACCGCCATGGGACTGGGTGTTGGTGGCGTTGCGGCCGCGAGCGGCGGATTCAGCAAGGGGACCCCCGAATTCATGCAGACTCTGATCTCCGGCTGGGCACCCGCTTGGACCACTGCACCGCCGTCGCTAGTACCTCCAGCCCCCGCCCAGGATTCCCCGAAGGTCATGACGAACCCGGCTCCCGTTGACCTGCCGCGGTCAGCGCCCCCTGTGGCAGGCCCATCGGCTGATCCCGTGGCGCCCGCCCCGGCCAGCACCGAGGAAGCGGCGCACCAGCCGGTAGCGCCGGTGGCCGTTCCGGCGCCGGCAAGCCAAACAAGCCAGGAGCAGTCGGAAGCGCCGAAGCACGGCGGACCCAAGAACGACCCGCAGGGAATCCTTCCGCAACCCAAAACCGCCATCCCCTCCGCTCCCACAGCGAAGGACCTCCAAAACGGGGTGCAGCAAGCAGTTGAGAATGCCCAGGATGACGTGTCCGTGAAGCCTGCCGGGACTTCGTTGCGCTGGCTGCTCGGACTCCTGTCCCGCTAGTAGGCTGGAGCTATGACACACGTCAACGATCCGGCAGTCATTGACCGGCTGATGCGAACAAAGGGCCGCTGGGCCATCGTGGGACTCAGCACGAATGAGTGGCGCTCGGCCTTCGAAGTGGCTCTCTACGTTCGCGACACGATTGGCATGGAGATCATCCCGATCAACCAGAAGGGCGAAGACGTCCATGGCGAGACCGGCTACAAGTTCCTCGCCGACGTGCCCCTCGAGAAGCAGCCCATCGACGTGGTCGACTGCTTTGTGAACTCCTCGCGCGTTGGCGCGGTAGTGGACGAAGCGATTGCCGTGGGGGCGAAAGCCGTGTGGCTCCAGCTCGGAGTAATTGACGAGGATGCAGCGGAGCGGGCCAAAGCTGCCGGCTTGGACGTCGTCATGAATGCCTGCCCGGCGCAGGTGGGCTGGCGGAGCGGCATCTAGCCTCAGCCAACGGCGTCACTTTCCGTTAACCGTCCGCTGGTATGTTTCGGGGGCCATCCCCCTTTCGAGACCAGGAAATCGCCATGTGTGACGACTACCCCTCCACCGCGAGCCGACGCACCGCGCTCGGTTTCCTCGGGGCTTCCCTCGTGGCCGGTCTCGGGGCATGCGCTGCCCCCGGAAGTCCGTCCGCAGAAGGCCCGACGGCGGCCCCTGGCACGGCGGTCCCCCCGCCGTCGTTGTCCTCAAGCCCGGCGATGAGTCCCACGCCAAGTCCTGCCGGTCCGGGTCGGCTCCGGAACCCTTTCGTCCCTGACTTCACGTTGCCGCCCATCCAAGGCGGACTGGCTCCGGTGATCACCAAGATCCCCACCAAACATCCCGTGGTGTTCCTCACGATCGACGACGGGGTAGTCAAATCGCCGGAAAGCGTCCGGCTCCTCAAGGAGAGCGGCTACCCGGCCACGCTGTTCCTGACGAGCAACACCGTCCGGGACAACCCCGCATTCTTCAAGGCGTTCATGGACCAGGGGAGCCTGGTTGAAAACCACACGGTTAGCCACAACGTCAATATGACAACGCAATGGGGCTACCAGCGGCAGCTTGAGGACATTGCAGGAATGCAGGATTTCGCGGTCCAGCAGTACGGCCGCAAGCCCACCCTGTTCAGGCCTCCCGGAGGCGCTTATTCGGCGGTCATGCGGCAGGCCGTGGCCGCAGCCGGGTTGAAGGCGATCGTTACGTGGGAGGCCAAGGCCAATGCCGGCCGTATGGACTACCAGTACGGCAATTCCCTCCGGCCAGGGGATATCGTCCTGATGCACTTCCGTCCCGAGTTCGCGGCGGACTTCGAGGCTTTCCGCTCCGCGCAAGTGGCGGCTGGCCTGGAAGTGGTGCTCCTCGAGGACTTCCTGGGCGTTGCGTGAGGCGGCCGGTCCGCTCGTCCTCGCATTCCGCTAGTGTCGCTACATGGACGCTGCCACACTCCGCCAAATCTGCCTGAGCTTCCCCGGGACCTACGAAGACTTCCCGTTCGGCCCTGAAACGTCGGTCTTCAAGGTCAGGTCAGCCGTGTCCGGCGGTTCCAAGCAGGAAGGCAAGATGTTCGCCGCCTCTGCGTTGGACGAGCAGAACTTGGCAGTGAGCCTCAAATGCGATCCCGCCTTGGCCGCTCAACTTCGCTCCGCCCATCCGGAAATCACCGGCGCCTGGCACATGAACAAGACGCACTGGAATGGTGTGCGACTGGACGGCGCCCTGCCCGACTCGATGGTCCGGGACATGGTGGAGGACTCCTATGACCTGGTGGTTTCCTCACTGAGCCGGAAGCAGCAGGCGCAATTGGGCTGGGCCCGGCTCGCCAGGGACTGACACGCGGACCCCGTCTGCCGCTCGGCTAGATTGTGAGTGGACCGCACCTTCCATCGCCTCGAAGCAATCAGGAGGAGCCAGATGCTGGAACAAAAGACCCTCGATGAACTGTGGAATTTTGAGGACCCTGCGCTGTCGGAAGCCCGCTTCCGCGAAGCCATGACCGACCCCGCCTACGATGCCTTTGAACAGGCCGAGCTCGCCACCCAATTGGGCCGGGCCATCGGACTGCAGGGCCGCTTCGAGGAGGCGGATGCGCTCCTGGACGGGATCGACGCCGAAGAGGAACCGACCGTCGCGGTGCGGATTCTCCTTGAGCGCGGCCGCCTGCTCAACTCGGCGGGCCACCCTGCCATGGCCGTTCCGCTATTTGAGCAAGCCGCCGAGATGGGAGACCTCCTGGGCGAAGATTTCCTCGCCGTGGACGCGCTTCACATGCTGGCCACTGCGGACTCCGGCCACCAGGAAGCATGGACGCGCAGCGCGCTTGAGTACGCCTCCGCCGTCGAGGATTCCCGCACCAAACGATGGATGGTTTCTTTGCACAACAACCTCGGTTGGGCGATGTACGACGACGGGCGGCGCACCGAGGCGATGGTCGAGTTCCAGCTGGCCGAACAGTGGGCTGAGCGGGTAGGAACAGAGCAACAGCGGCAATGGGCGCGCGAGGCCGTCGCCCAATGCGCAAAATCCTTGAATTTGCGGGGCTAGAACACCCAAATGACCCCTCTTGGGCGGCACGATTGTCAGATCACATTTTGACAAAAGTTGATTGAAACTGCCCTCAAATATTGCTTTTCAATCACTCGTGGTGAAGTATGTCACACGAAGGGCGCGTCGCAGCGGCGGTGCCCGGACCGATCGACTGCCGGCCGAGGCGCCGTCAGGTTTCGGTACTACGAGTCTCTGGAGGGTTTTAGGATGAACGTTCAGCAGCAGTCCTTTGCACGCCGCGGTTTCCTCCGCGGCGCGCTTGCCGCGGCCGTGCTTGTGCCGTTGGCCGGCTCGATGGCCTCCTGCGCAGCCGGTGGCGGAGGAGGAACCACCGGTCCCACGGGGACCGTGTCAGATACCAATCCGTTCGGGATGGCAGACAAGTCCACCGTTGACGCCGTGATCTTCAAGGGCGGCTATGGAATCGACTACGTCGAATTCGCTGGCAAGAGCTTCGAGAACGCACATTCGGGTTCCACCGCCAAGATTTCCCCGTCCACCGACATCGCGCAGGAACTGCAGCCGCGATTCGTTGGCGGCAACCCTCCGGACCTGATCGACAACTCCGGCGCCAAGGCGATCGGCTTCAGCACCATCCTCGCCCAGCTCGAAGATCTCACGAGCGTGGTCGAGTCCAAGAACCTCGAAGGCAAGGTCATCAAGGACACCTTGTACGCCGGAGTACTCGCCCCGGGCACTTTCAATGGCAAGCTGGCGGCCCTGAACTACGTGCTGACGGTATACGCCATGTGGTACTCGGATTCATTCCTCAAGGACAACGGCTGGACCGTGCCGAAGACGTGGGATGAGATGTACGCGCTCGGCGAGCAGGCCAAGGCCAAGGGCAAGTACCTGTTCGTCTGGGGCAAGGAAGCGGCCACCTATTACCAGGAAATGGCGATCGCTTCTGCCATCAAGGAAGGCGGCGATGACGTTCGCCTTGGCCTTGAAAACCTGAAAGCGGACGCGTGGTCCCACCCGGCCATCCAAAGCGTCTTCACGGCCTTGGGCAAGATCGTCAAGGCCGGCCACTTCAAACCGGGTGGCTCGGGTACGCAGTTCACCGCGGCGCAGGCGCAGTGGAGCAACGCCCAGGAAGCCGTGTTCTACCCGTCCGGCTCGTGGATAGAAAACGAGATGAAGGACCAAACGAAGTCCGGCTTCAAGATGACTGGCGTTCCTGTTCCCACCGTGACTTCGGGATCCAAGCTTCCTTATGCGGCAATGCACAGCGCTTCCGGCGAGCCGTTCGTGGTTCCGTCCCAAGGTAAAAATGTGGCCGGCGGCAAGGAACTGCTGCGTGTCATGCTTTCCAAGGATGCTGCCACCAACTTTGCCAAGACAAAGCTGGCCCCCACCATCGTCAAGGACACCGTTCCCGCCGATGGCTTCGGTTCCACCGCCCTGGTTTCCCAGACCAAGCTGCTCAGCGATGCGGGATCGAACATCTTCACGTGGAACTTCGTTGACCTCTACGGGATGAACAAAGACCAACTGGTTGTGTGGAACACGTTCCTCGATGGAAAGTCCGACGTCGCCACCCTGACGTCGGACCTGCAGAAAATTACCGACAAGGTCCGCAACGACAGCTCGGTCACGAAGATTGAAGTGAAGTGACTTCAGTGAAAGCTAAAACACTCCGGGTCGGCGACGGCGCGTCCGCCGTCGTCGTTCCGGAAACCGCACCACCCGCCAACAAGAGGCGGCGCAAGCCCTTGACGTTCGACAAGATCAGCTTCTTTGTGGTCTTCCTCGGAGTACCACTGGCCATCTACATCATCTTTGTGATCTGGCCATTCATCCAGGCCTTCGGCTACTCGCTGACCGACTGGTCGGGGTTCTCACCCAAGCAAAACTTCATCGGCCTTCAGAACTACCAAAAGCTCTTTGCGGATGACGTCTTCATGAAGGCCATGGGGAACAACATCCTGTTGGTCATCTTCCTGCCCATCATCACCATCATCCTCAGCCTTGTGCTGGCAACCTTGGTGACCGTGGGGGGCAGCAGCAAGGGCCAGATCAAAGGCTTGCGCAACTCCAGCTTCTACCGCGTGGTGTCCTTCTTCCCCTACACGATCCCGGCCATCGCCATCGGCATCATGTGGGGTCAAATCTATGATCCTTCGGGAGGCCTCCTGAACGGCATCCTCACATCCCTGGGCATGGACCAGTTCAAGTCCTACGCCTGGCTCGGCGACAAGAGCACCGCCATGATCGCCACGATGTTCGTGATCGTATGGGGCTTCATCGGCTTCTACATGGTCCTGTTCGTCGCGGGCATCAAGGGCATACCTGCCGAGCTGTTTGAAGCGGCCAGGATTGACGGGGCCGGGCGTTTCCGCACTGCCGTGTCCATCACCATCCCGCTGATCCGGGACAACATCCAGACCGCCTACATCTATATGGGAATCCTGGCGCTGGACGCCTTCGTCTACATGGCGGCCCTGAACTCCGGCGGCGGACCGGACAACTCCACCTTGGTGATGTCCCAGCAGCTCTTCTTCACCGCATTCACCAAGGGCCAGTTCGGCCTGGCCAGCGCCATGGGCGTCGTGCTCGCCGTAGCCACCCTGATCTTCTCCGGCCTCGTGTTCCTGGTTAACAGGCTCACTGGTGGCGACAAGGATGTGTCCCTCTGATGACGACAAAAATTGCCAGCCAGGACATGAAGTCCTTGCACTTCAACCCCCGCAAGCCGGCCCTGACCACCGGAGACAGGGTGGTGGGCGCCGTTTCGCACACGGCCCTCAGCATCTGGTCCCTCATTGTGATCCTGCCACTGCTGTGGACTTTCATGTCTTCCTTCAAGACATCGAGCGAGATCTTCGCCTCGCCGTTTGCCCTGCCCTCGCAGTGGCGTTTCGACAACTACGTCCGTGCTTGGACCGAGGCCGGCATCGGGAGCTATTTCCTCAACTCCGTCATTGTCGTTGGGTCCGCTTTGGTGATCGTCATGGTGCTCGGCGCCATGTGCGCCTATGTCCTGGGACGCTATGTCTTTTTCGGTAGCAAAGCGATCTACTACCTCATGCTGGCAGGGCTCACCTTCCCGATCTTCCTCGCCATGGTGCCGTTGTTCTTCGTCATGCGGAACATCGGTTTGTTGAACACTTTGCCGGGCCTCATCCTGGTGTATGTCGGCTTCGCGCTGCCGTTCACGGTGTTCTTCCTTTTCTCCTTCTTCAAGTCGCTTCCCCACGAAATCACGGAGGCGGCCGCCTTGGACGGAGCAGGCGAGTGGCGGACGTTCTTCCAGGTCATGCTGCCGATGGCCAAGCCAGGACTCGCTTCCGTGGCCATCTTCAACTTCCTGGGCCTGTGGAACCAGTTCCTGATTCCGGTGGCGATCAACGCTGCCGGGCCGCGCGTGCTGTCCCAGGGACTGGCTGCCTTCGCCGGCCAGATGGGTTATGCCGTGGACTTCGGCGCCTTGTTCGCGGCTGTCACGGTCACGGTGGTTCCGGTGCTGATCGTCTACATCATCTTCCAGCGCCAGCTGCAGGGTTCGGTCTCTCAAGGCACCTCCAAGTAGCACAACCCGGCTAAATAAGCGCCCGACGGCGGTTCCCGCCATAGGTGAGGGCCGCCGTCGGGCGCTTCTGTCCATCACTCGAAGGTGAGGCCGCCGTCAGATCCGCTGGTAACGGGAGCGGAACAAAGAGAAGATCCCGTAAGCCATGAGTCCGAGGCTCACGAACACCAGCACCCATGCGCCGAAGGGTTGCTTCAGGAAGGCCTTGAGGGCCGAATCGAGGCCGCCCTGTTGAGAGGGGTCGTGCGCGGCCGTGGCGATCAGGATGAGCAATCCGACGGCGCCGAGCGCCACCCCTTTCGCGCAATAGCCCACCACGCCCAGCACCGTGAACGCGTCTCCCAGAAGTCCCGACGGTTTCCCCCTCAGGTTCTTTTCGTACTTGCGGGTGATCCCCAGGAAGACGTAGGTGCCCGCGGCTGCCAGCAATGCCACCCCGATGATCACCAGGAGGACAGTACCGGGAGTGCTGGACATGAGGTCCGCACTGGTCGAGCGGGATTTCTCGCTGCTGCTGCTTGGATGGCTGAGCGCAAAACTGCCGAAGGTCACCGCGGCCACAGCGAAGACGATGGCCTGCCCGGCTGCCTTGAGCCGATTCATCCACGGCTTCGAACTGCCACCCCCGCTCCACCCCATCACGGCGTCGCTCGCCATATAGAGCGCGAGGACACCGCAGGCCACTAGTCCCGCCCACAAAAGGACGATGCCACCGGGCGTTCCGGCCATCTGGCCGACAGCTCCGCTTTGGTCGGCTTGGCCGGATGAGCCGAGCGCGATACCCAACGCGATGATTCCGATCAGGAGGTGTATCAGCCCTAGGGCCACGAATCCGGCCCGCGCCACTACCCGGACCGTCCGTGAATCCTTGGCGTCGTCTACGGCGTCGCCCACCGAATCTGCGCCCCGGGATACTGCGTTGCCGGCTTTGTTCGTGTGATCGTCCGTGCCCATGGAGCTCCTTTGGTCTGCCCTTATCTTGCCACCGTGGGCTCCGAAGCGGGAGGGAGCGCGACTACTGGATACGATGGGCGCATGTGGATCGCGTGGATCGAGTTCGACATCCTCCTCGGCGAGGTACACAGCCTGAAGGAGAAACGTTCCCTCGTGCGCCCGGTGATCGCCGAGCTGAAAAGGAGATTCGAAGCCTCCGCCGCGGAGACCGGGCACTTGGACCAGCATCGCCGTGCCCTCATCGGCGCAGGGGCCGTGGCAGCAGACCGGGCTCATCTCGTGGAGGTGCTCGACGCCGTCGAGCGCTTCGTCGCCGCGCGCCCCGAACTGGAACTCCTCAGCGCCCGACGCCGGGACCTCCACAGCGAAGACTGACTCCTTTTGCATCGATTGCTGAGCAACGGTCGTTTTGAAGGCCCAAAACGACCGTTCCGGAGCAATCGATGGAGGCTGTGGATAACTTCTGCGGGGCTGGACTCTTTTCTGTTCTGATGGGGCCATGAAAACCCCGCGTCGCCTCCCCGTGAGCCTTGAGGCACGGCCGTTCACTATCGCCGAGGCGGCCCGGGAGGGTGTCAGTACCAGGCGTCTGCGGCACGGGTCCCTGAACAGGCTCGGCAAGGGGATCCGTTCGGAGCGCCCGACGGCGGAACTCCCCTTGTGCGTCCGCGTACGCCCTTTCGTCGAGGTCAATGAGCGATGCGCCGCATCCCACCTCACGGCGGCAGAGCTTCTTGAGCTGCCGCGGCGTCGCCAGAAGGAGCCAACACAGATGTTCCACGTGATTAGACCGGAGGGTGCAGCACACCTCAACCGTCCACACATCGTCGGCCACCGCATGAAGCTCTATGAGGACGAGGTCACTATGGTTGACGGCGTCGCTGTCACCACCGTGGAGCGCACTTGGCTGGACATGGCCGAGATGCTGACCGTGGACGAATTGGTGGTCATGGGGGACAGCTGTGTGCGGAGCCCGCGGGGTGAATTCGAAGGAAGAGACACGCCGTTGTGCACCCTCGAAGATCTTCAGCGGATGATTGATCGCCACAAGGGCAAGCGCGGCCTGCGCAAAGCCAAGGAGGCCATCCAGCTGATCCGTGTGGGCTCCGATTCCCCGCAGGAATCATTGCTCCGGCTGGCCATCGCGCGAGCAGGATTACCGGAACCCGAACTCAACGTGCCGGTTGACGCCAGGGACGGCGGGAGGTTCCTGCAGCCTGACTTGTCCTACAAGAAGTACAGGATCGGCATCGAATACGAAGGCGAGGGCCACGGCAACGAAGCACAAGTGGTGCGGGACATTAGCCGCTCGGAACGGTATGAGGTTTTGGGCTGGACCGAAGTCCGGATCTCAAAGCGCCACATGGTGAACGATGCCAAGCCGGCGGTGGCGAAGATCCGGACCGCACTGATCCAAGCCGGTTGGCGTCCAACCCGCTCTTAAAAACGATTGCTCCCCACCGGCTCCCAGTCTTCGCGAGCTCAGGCCGGGGCCCTCGCCGGCGTGGCCCCACGTAACTGCCGTTCTGAATGGTCAAAACGGCAGTTACGGAGCAATCGAAGGTGAGGCCGGGGCGTTAGCCGAAGTACTTCGGCAGCGTGGCCTCGTGGGCTTCGTTGAGAGCGTCCAAGGAGAGCTCGTCCACGCCGTTGATCTCCAGCTTGCCGCCGGCAGCGTCGACGACGCCGATCCGGAGGTGGGCGAAGCCGCGGGCGGTGCACATGTCCTTGAAACGGATTTCCTCGGAGCGGGGAACGGACACGATGGCCCGGCCTTGGGACTCGGAGAACAACGCGGTGAACAGGTCCACGCCGTCGCGCTCCATGAGTTCGTCCAGCGCAATCCGGGCGCCGACGCCGTAGCGCAACGCGGACTCCACCAGCGCCGCGGCAAGGCCACCCTCGGAGAGGTCGTGCGCGGCGTCGATCATGCCGTCGCGCGAAGCGTTGATGAGGATCTCGCCGAGCTGGCGCTCGATGGAAAGGTCAACCTTAGGCGGCAAGCCGCCGAGGTGTCCGCGCAGGTTGGACCATTCCGAACCGTCCAGTTCCGCGGCCGTGGTGCCCAGCAGGTAGATGGCCTGGCCGTCTTCCTTCCAACCTGACGGCGTGCGGCGGGCGACGTCGTCGAGCTTGCCCAGCACTGCAACCACGGGGGAGGGGTGGATGGGCACGGTACCGGTCTGGTTGTAGAGCGAGACGTTGCCGCCGGTGACCGGGACGCCCAGCTCCATGCACGCGTCGGACAGGCCACGGATGGACTCGGCCAGCTGCCACATGACGTCCGGATCCTCAGGGGAACCGAAGTTCAGGCAGTCGCTGACGGCCATCGGTACGGCGCCGGAGGTGGCGACGTTGCGGTACGCCTCGGCCAGTGCCAGCTGTGCACCGTGGTACGGGTCGAGGTAGGTGTAGCGGCCGTTGGCGTCGGTGGCCAGGGCCACGCCAAGGCCGGTTTCCTCGTCCACGCGGACCACTCCGGCGTCGTCCGGGAACGCCATGGCGGTGTTGCCGCCGACGTAGCGGTCGTACTGCTTGGTGATCCAGGCCTTGCTGCACATGTTCGGCGAAGCAATGAGCTCGGTGACGGCCGCAGCCAGTTCCCCGGAGGTAGAGGGGCGGCCGGCGTCCTGCACGGAGCCCGTGAAGGTATCGGCCTGCACGGAATCCTGCCAAGAAGGGCGGGCAAACGGGCGGTCGTAGACCGGACCGTCGTGGGCAACGGTGCGCGGGTCGACGTCGACAATGACTTCGCCTTCCCACGTAATGATGAGGCGTCCGGTGTCGGTCACCTCGCCCAACCAGGAGTACTCCACAGCCCACTTGTCCATGACCGCTTCGAACGCGGCGATGTTCTCGGGCGTGACAACGGCCATCATGCGTTCCTGCGACTCGGACATCAGGATTTCGCCCGGGGTCAGGGTGGGGTCGCGGAGCAGCACCGAGGTCAGCTCAACCTGCATGCCGCCGTCGCCGTTGGAAGCGAGCTCGGACGTGGCGCAGGAGATACCGGCCGCGCCGAGGTCCTGGATACCCTCAACCAGCGAGCCCTTGAAGAGCTCCAGGCAGCACTCGATGAGCACCTTTTCAGCGAAAGGGTCGCCTACCTGGACGGCCGGGCGCTTGGAAGGCTTGGTGTCGTCGAAGGACTCCGAGGCCAGCACCGAGGCGCCGCCAATGCCGTCGCCGCCGGTGCGCGCACCGAACAGGACCACCTTGTTGCCCTTGCCGGAGGCGTTGGCCAGGCGGATGTCTTCGTGACGCATGACGCCGACTGCCAGCGCATTGACCAGCGGGTTGCCCTGGTACACGGAGTCGAACACCATTTCGCCGCCGATGTTCGGCAGGCCAAGCGAGTTGCCGTAGCCGCCGATGCCGGCAACGGCACCATGCATGACGCGGGCGGTGTCCGGGTGGTCGATGGCGCCGAAACGCAGCGGATCCATCACGGCAACCGGGCGGGCGCCCATGGAGATGATGTCGCGGACAATGCCGCCGATGCCGGTTGCGGCGCCCTGGTAGGGCTCCACGAACGACGGCGAGTTGTGGGACTCGATCTTGAACGTCACGGCCCAGCCGTCGCCCAGATTGGTGACGCCGGCGTTTTCGCCGATGCCCACGAGCATGTCCTTCTTCATCTCCTCGGTCACCTTTTCGCCGAACTGGCGCAGGTGGTTCTTCGAGGATTTGTACGAGCAGTGCTCGCTCCACATGACGGAGTACATGGCGAGTTCGGCGCCGGTGGGGCGACGGCCCAGGACCTTGACGACCTCGTCGAACTCGTTTTGCTTCAGGCCGAGCTCGGCCCAGGGAAGCTCGGTGTCCGGCGTCTTGGCCGCGTTCTCGACTGTGTCGATGTTGAACTTCTTGCCGACGGTTTCAGCTGAGGTAGTCACTGTGCGCCTCCCACGATCTTGTTCAGGACGGACGTGAAGAAGCCCAAGCCATCCGTGCCGGCGTTGGATTCCGGACCGAATCCGGGTTCCACCGCGTGCTCCGGGTGCGGCATGAGGCCTACCACGTTGCCGGCGGCGTTGCTGATGCCGGCGATGTCGCGGCGTGAACCGTTCGGGTTCCAGCCGACATAGCGGAACACGACGCGGCCTTCGGCCTCGAGGGCGTCCAGGGTCTTGTCGTCAGCGATGTACTGGCCATCCTGGTTCTTCAGCGGAACCGTGATTTCCTCGCCGGCCTCATAGTCCGAGGTCCACAGGGTGTTGTTGTTCTCCACGCGCAGCACCTGGTCGCGGCACAAGAACTTCAAGTGGTCGTTCTTGATCATGGAGCCCGGGAGCAGGTGCGACTCGGTAAGGATCTGGAAACCGTTGCAAATACCCAGGACAGGCAGCTTGGCCACGCTGTTGGCAGCATCGATGATGCGGGACATCAGCGGAGCGAAGCGCGAAATCGCGCCGGCGCGCAGGTAGTCGCCGTAGGAGAAACCGCCCGGGATGACGACGGCGTCCACGTCGGCCAGGTGCGTGTCGGCATGCCAGAGCGCGACGGCGGTGCCGCCTGCGAGACGGACCGCACGGGCGGCGTCGCGGTCGTCAAGGGTGCCGGGGAAGGTGACGACGCCGATCTTGGCCCCGACCAAATGGGGTTCGACGGCCACAGGGGCTCCGCCGATCAAAGGAAGTTCAGTCATGTCAGGCCTCGACGACCTCGACGTTGACGACGTCTTCGATCACCGGGTTGGACAGCAGGGTCTCGGCTGCCTCGCGGGCCTGGGCGAGGATGGCATCGGTCACCTCGCCATCGACGGTCAGTTCGAAGCGCTTGCCCTGGCGGACTGCGCTAAAGCTGGTGAAGCCGAGGCGGGGCAGTGCGCCCACGATGGCCTTCCCCTGAGGGTCCAGAATCTCGGGCTTGGGCATGACGTCGACGACGATCCGGGGCATCCGGTAACTCCTGTGCGTGAGCGTTGGTTAAACCTTGGTTAAAGGCTGCCGCGGAGTGGTGCCGTCTCACGCCGGGACTGCGCCCAAACAGTGTTCAGCAACAATGTCCGGGGCAGTGTCTTACGGAATAAGGGGGGCGCTCCGCGAGCTTGCATGCCCATTCTACCGGCCACATCGCTACATACCCTATTTGCGGGAGATCGGTGAAGAGGTGGCAACCAGGCAAAAGGTACGCGCCAATCCGCGGCGGCAGCCCGCCGTAGTCGGGCGTTTTCACTGCCCGACGGCGGCTCTGGCCGGGGGTGGTTTGCGTCACTAGGATTGCGGCATGGCCGAGAACGCTAAGTCGATGGTTTTGCCCGTGGTCCTTGCCGCTGTTTTTGCCGGCCTGGGGAGGATGGTTTTCCAAAGGATCATGGCAGACCGGGCTGCCCGGGAAAACCGCATTTCCGTCCCGCCGGATGCCTCGGCAAGGGCCAAAATCAGCGATGCGTTGAGGGGGACCCATTCTTAGGGCGGCTTGCGCGCTGAGGCCCGGTGGAGCGCAATAGGGCACGCGCAAATGCGCTAATCAGCCGGGTTGAAGGCGCGTATTCGGGAGGAGCTTGGAATTGCATGTGCGAAGCCCGCAATGCCCGGACCGGCCCCGGCGCCGAAGCGGCTGATTGCTTGACGTACCAACACGCTTAAGGCTCTTTTCAGTCCGCCTTCGTCTTAATATCTGAATATCCGCACAGCGGGCACGTCCCTCCCGAAGGGGGCGTGCCCGCTCCTGCGTGCGGATGTATTCTGATGCCGAATGACATGACAAAAAACGTGAAATGTGTCCTATGTAATATTCAGCTATCGCTCTGTACTCTATGAATCGGCTGGGCTTTACCTGATTACAAGAACTGTCAATCAGTGTCCGTCCGTAGTTGATTGATCTTGACATGACCGCCACGATCGCCCGGAAAGGTGCAATCACTCGTGAATTCACAAGGAAAGAGCTTCATTGGAAGCGGGGGGCTTCGAAAAGCTGCGGCACTAGCCGTCGGATTACCGGTTCTGCTCTCCTCGGTGGCTTTGACACCCGCTCAAGCTGCGCCCGCTTCCGGTTCAACGGTCTTCGGATCAACGGGTGCGGGGGTTGCCCGGAATGTCGACCCCAAGTCTTATCATGATGGACGCTACGTAGTGGTGCTGGCAGAGAAGCCAGCGGCCACGTACGACGGCGGAACGCCCGGCTATGTGCCCACCAAGCCGCAAGCGGGAAAGAAACTGGATGTAAGCAAGGCCGAAGTGAAGCAGTACCAGGCCCACTTGCAGCAGAAGCAGCAGGACGTGGCCAAGCAGCAGAGCGTGAGCATCAACCGCGACTACACCACAGCCATCAACGGCTTCAGCGCCACCCTGACCGCGAACCAGGCCGTCAATCTCGCGAAGAACCCCGAAGTTCTCCTCGTGGCCCCGGACACCCAGTCAGCTCCTGACTACTCCACCACCGATTTCCTCAACCTCAGCGGACCGAACGGGCTCTGGAACACCCAGTTCGGCGGCCAGGACCAGGCCGGAAAGGGCACTGTGGTGGGCGTCATCGACACCGGCTACACGCCCACAAGCAAGTTCTTCGCCGGCGATCCCGTCCAGCCGTTGGTCGGAAACCCCCAGGTAGGCGTCCCGTACCGCACCAGTGACGGCAAGATCGCCATGCTGAAGGCCAACGGAGACACGTTTGTGGGCGAGTGCCAGAAGGGCACCGACACTGGAGCGGCCTTCGACGGCACCGCGTGCAATTCCAAGGTCCTCAGCGCCCACTACTTCGCAGATGCCTTCCTGCAGTCCGTTCCGCCGGCCCAACGGGCACCCCAGGAACAGATCTCACCCATCGACGTCGCGAGCCACGGTACGCACACGGCCAGCACCGCGGCAGGAAACTCCGGGGTGGAAACGTTCGTGGATGGCCGCAGCTTCGGCAAGACGAGCGGCGTGGCACCAGCTGCCAAGCTCTCGATCTACAAGGTCTGCTGGGAAGACACCGACCCCAATTCGGGTGGCTGCTACAGTTCCGCGGCCATCGCGGCCATTGACCAGGCTATTGCCGACGGCGTGGACGTCCTGAATTACTCCATTTCCGGTGCCACTGACACCACCACCGACCCGGTCTCGCTGGCGTTCCTCTCGGCTGCGTCCGCCGGCATTTTTGTGGCCGCGTCCGCCGGAAACTCGGGACCCCAGGCCAGCACCGTCAACCACGGCGCACCCTGGATGACCACCGTTGCGGCTACTTCGTTCTCCCAGGCGCTCCAGGGAACCGTCGAATTCTCCGACGGCAGCAAGTACCGCGGAGCCAGCATCATGAATCACCAGGTGAACGGGGCCGGCGTCGTGCTCGCCGCAAACGCCGCCTCAGGTACCGGCAACGCGGCGCTCTGTGCGCCCGGGTCCCTGGACCCTGCGAAAATCGTCGGCAAGGTAGTGGTGTGTGACCGCGGGGTGGTTGACCGCGTCGCCAAGAGCGCCGAGGTCCTCCGCGGTGGGGGTGTGGGCATGATCCTCGTCAACCTCACCACCTCGTCGCTGGACACGGACAAGCACGCAGTGCCCACAGTCCACGTGAACCCGCCGGACTCGCAGGCCATCAAGGACAAGGTCGCCGCCAACCCCGCGATTACTGTTTCCCTGGTTGACCACGACACCACCGGGCTTCCGCTCGAGGCTCAGCCGCAGATCGCCGGCTTCTCCTCCCGCGGCCCGCTCCTCGCCACCGATTCGGATTTGCTCAAGCCGGACGTTTCGGCTCCCGGCGTTGCCGTGCTGGCCGGAGTTTCGCCCATCGGCAGCAACGGCGATGAGTACGGATTCATGTCCGGGACGTCCATGGCCTCCCCGCACATCGCAGGTTTCGGAGCCTTGATCATGGCGAAGAACCCCGATTGGTCACCGGCGACGGTCAAGTCGGCCATGATGACCACGGCGAGTGACGTCAAGCTGGCCGACGGAACCAAGAACACGGACGTCTTCGCCACCGGCGCCGGAGAGATGAACCCTGCCAGCGTGCTGGAACCGGGGCTGGTCTACGATGCCGGAACCGAGGACTACCTGAAGTTCATCCAGGGTACCGGCGTGGATCTCGGCATGCCGGGACTCGGCTCTACCTTGCCGCGCGACATGAACCTTCCATCGTTCGCCCTGGGCAACCTCGCGGGCAAGATCGAGGTCACCCGCACCGTCACGGCCCTGACTCCGGGACTGTACCGGGCCACGGTCAATGTGCCCGGTGTTGACGTCAAGGTCACTCCGTCCGTGCTGAACTTCAATGAGGTCGGCCAGAAGAAGACCTTCAAGGTGACGTTCGAGAACAAGAGCGCGGCGCTGGGTACCTTCGCGATGGGATCGTTGAAATGGGAAGGCGCCAACAAGTCGGTGGTCTCGCCGATCGCGGTTCGTCCGCAGTCGGTGCTGGCTTCCAAGAGCGTCGCCTTCACGTCCCAGCAGGCGAGCGGATCCGCGGACATCAACATCGTCTCCGGTTCCGACTCTCCGACGGCCGTGACCGTTGACGGCCTCTCCAAGGCCGACTCCTCGCCGGCGGAATTGGTTCCCGGTCCAGTGAATGTGGCGAACGATGCCTCGAACTTCGTCAAGTCCGCCACGGTTCCCGCCGGAACGGCGTTCGCGAAGTTCTCGGTGATCTCCTCGGATCCCACGGCGGATTTCGATCTGTATGTTCTGTCGCCCTCGGGTCAGTTGTTCACGGCAGCGACACCGAGTGCCAGTGAGTCCCTCTCGCTCGACAACCCGGAGCCCGGAACATACACGATCATCGCGAACTTGTATGCCAGCCCCAACAACCGGCCCACCAAGGCCAGTGTTGATGCCGCGATCCTGGGCGCAAACCAAGGCAACGCCACGGTCACGCCCAACCCGATCAAGATGAAGAACGGCAAATCCGGGAAGCTCACCTTCGCGTGGAGCAAGCTCACACCGGGCTCCTACATCGGTCGACTCACATTTGCCGGCACCAGCTCGCCGACCTTTGTGTCGGTCCTCGTCTCGGCAAACGGCACCGTGTCCGTGGTGCCGAATGATGACAAAGAAGGCCAGCACGGCAAGGGCAAACTCCAGAACGAAGGGGACGACCAGTCAAACAACGCGCTGTAGTGCGGCATTGACGGTCTGACAGATAAACAAGGCAGCGGCCGGCGGGATATCCCGCCGGCCGCTTTCTTGTCTTCCCACGGACGCGCGCTCACGTATAGGGCAAAATTCGTGGACGCTCGCTCACCTTTATGGCCCTTTTGGCCGACGCCCGCTCACGCATGTCGCTAAAGGGTGGAACCTCTTGCAGATCATGTGAGCGGGCGTTGGCTGGGGAGGGGTTATATGTGAGCGGGCGTTGGCTGGGGAGGGGTTATATGTGAGCGGGCGTTGGGTTAGATGTTTCCCGTAGAGCCCGCCACGCCGCCGAGGAGTGCGGCCATGGTTCGCCAGCGGGCGATCTCGCAGCCGTCCGTCCGGCTGAAGCGGCTGCTGACGTCGCGCCCATGGAACCGGCCCGTGACCGTCGCCACCTGCGGGCCGCCGTATTGTTGGGTGCAAATCCGGTCCGGGCGGGGAACCGGAAAGAAGATCTCTTCGCCGAATTGCTCGACGGCGGCAAGCGCCGCGCGGGAGTCCGGAAGGGTCGAGCCTTCGGAAACTTCGCCGCCCGAGCCGAGCAGGACGAACTCGTAGTCAACGGCGCCCGGTGCCTCTGTCAGCGTGACGGTGAGTTCGACGTCGTACTTTCCTGTGCTTGAAGTCATTGCTGTCCTTCGTGAGACGGTGTTAGTACGAGGAGTTCCAAGAGCGGCTGCACTTCGTCGAGGACCCGGGCCCGGAGCGCCTGGGCCTCGGCGGCGAATGCCCTCTGATACTCAACGTACTCGGCCTTGCCCTGCGGTGTCTCGATCCTGATGGCCGGATACCCCCACTCTTCAAGGTCGTAGGGGGACGCCTGCATGTCCATGGCCCGGATCCGCCAGGACAGCTCGAAACAGTCCATCACCAGTTCGCTCGGCAGTGCCGGCGTCAGTTTGTACGCCCATTTGTAGAGGTCCATATTGGCGTGCAGGCAGCCGGGTTGCTCCATGGTGCGCTGGTTGTCCCGCGTCGGGGTGAGTTCGTTGAGCGGGGTGGCGTCAGGAGTGTAGAAACGGAAGGCGTCGAAGTGGGAGCACCGGATCCGGTTGTCCTCGACTACGGTGTCCGTGCCTTCGGAGCCGAGCCGCAGCTTGAGGTATTCGTGACGGAGATCGAACTTGTCCTGGCGGTAGACCATGGCCCACTCGTGCAGCCCGAAGCAACCAAACTGGGCGGGCCGCGCAACGGTTCCGGCGAGGATGATGCCGGCGAAGCGAAGGGCCTCGGTGCGGTCGGCCACGAACCGGCTGCGGTCGAAGGTGACCGCCACGGTACCGGCGGGCAGTCCCGCGGACGCCAACGCGCCGTCGTCGAGCACTTGGTAATACTTCCACCCGGCCCGCTCGGCCGCCTTGGGGCCGGAGAGGACGACGCCGTCACCCGGGTGCCAGCGCAGCAGCTGGCCGGGCTTCTGGGTGTAGTAGGTGAAGAGGAAGTCTTCGACCGGATGCTTCTGGCCGGCGGAGCGACGGGCCAAGTATGGCTTGGCGTAGCGGTCAACGCGTTCGTGGTGGGCAGCCTCCAGCGCGAGCCACTTCTCTTGCGCGAGGTGCTGGTATTTAAGCTCCGGCACCGCTTGAACCCAGAATGTCGGCGACAGCGGCCCAGGCGGAGATTTCGCAGCCGTCCGTCAGTTTGTAGGCGGACTCGACGCCCACTCCGTCAACGGCGCCGGTGACTATTGCCGTCTGGGGTCCGCCGTAGCGCTGGTCGCAGACTTGGTCGCTGGGGCGCGGCGTGCGCGCGAGGAGGGCGGGGTTTTTCTTCAGGGCAGCGCACGCTGCGGCTGCGGTGGGGTGGTGGCTTTCAGCGGCGGGGACGCCGCCGGTGCAGACGAGTGTGTAGCTTTCAGGGGCTGCCGTGGGGGAGAGCCTGACGATGATGGAAAGTTCGGCTTCCCCGCGGCCGGATGAGCTGGGCACGGTGGGGGAGAACGAAGGGGTCGGTTTGCCGCTGGGAGACGCCGTTTCGTCAGGTAAAAGTCCTGTGGGGCTGCTCGACGGCGGGGACGACGTGCTGCTGCCGGGCGCCGAGGTGCTGGGCGGGTTGCCTCCGGGACTCGGCGTGCAGGCGGCAAGGCCAGCGGCGGCGAGGACGGCCAACACGGACCGGACTATTCGCAGGCGCATGGGGGATCTCCTTGATTTATGCCAGTTTATCGCCCGTGCCGGCCGCATGGTGCTGCGTGGCTGCGATGAGCCCGGTCATTGCCCGGTGCAGTTCGGCTACTTCGGCCCGCGTGAGTTGAAGCCGCTCCATGATGGTTCCAGGCACGGCCGTCGCCTGTTGCCTGAGGGCGGCGCCGGCGTCGGTCAAGGCAATGGCGAGGGCCCTTTCGTTTCCGTGGATGCGGTTGCGGGTCACGAATCCTGCTTCCTCGAGTCGCCTCAGGATGGGCGAAAGGGTGGCTGGCTCGTGCAGGAGAGCTTCGCTGATGTCCTTGAGCGTGCGCGGGCTGCGTTCCCAGAGGGCCAGCATCACAAGGTACTGCGGATGAGTCAGCCCCATTTTTTCAAGCACCGGCTTGTAGACGCCCACCACGCTCCGCGACGCCACGGTCAGGGCGAAGCACAACTGACGCTCAAGCAAGAGGTCATCTTCAGGCGGGGCAGTGGTTTCGGGGGCAAGGGGTGTGCCTGCGGCAGCCATGGCGTACTCCGTTCCGTGTGGGCGACCGGGCTGTTCCGGTCGATAGTTAGTGCACTAATTGTTAGTGTACTCTTAAACGACAGCATCCTTTTGAGAGAGGGTAGACCACGTGGCCAAAGAGACCATGACCCAGAGATTCATGCGCGCAACCGGCAAGCTGCGGGTCATTTTCGGGCCGGCGCACAGCAGTTCCCTGGATCATGAAATGACCGAGGAGAACAAGCGCCTCCTCGTGCGGCGCCAGGCCGAAGCGCAGCAATGGGAGACCATCCGCAGGCCGGACGGCAGCACCTATGTGGTCCCCAAGAACCCGGACGACAAGTCCCTTCGCTAGCCCCCACCTCGATGGACGACCGCCCGGGCCTTTTGTGGCTTGCGGGCGTAAAATTGGCCTCACTGGAACCACTCAGCTCCAACCGCACGGCTGGACCTCGCAGCGGGGAAGGAGGTGGGAATTGTGGGACATGCACTCGATAGCTTTATGAAGGTCACAGATCGACTGCGCTTCTGGTTCGGCCCGGCAGCCCGGGGCGACATTGATGCGCCCGTAGTCCACAAGCATGACGACTTCGAGACGGCGTCGGAAGAAGACCTGGGGCATTTCGTCGTCGAAACAGACGACCAAGGCCGCCACTACGGAATCCGCAAGGAAACCGCCTGAGGCCCTTTTTGCGGCTCCACGCCGCGGGGAAGCAAAAGAACCGGAGCGTAGGCTCCGGTTCTTTCACGTTAAGTACTTCAATTCCCGACGGCGGGCGCCCGGCTGTGCGTTCCCGTCCGGGGCCGGCTAGCGGCCGGTGCCGCCGTAGACGGTTGCCTCGGCGTCGCCGTCGAGATCGAACGCCTTGTGGATGGCGCGCACGGCGTCATCCAGCAGATCGGCGTGCGTGACCACGGAGATGCGGATCTCCGAGGTGGAAATCATGTTGATGTTGATGCCCGCGTCGGAGAGCGCCTTGAAAAAGGTGGCGGAGACGCCGGGGTGCGAACGCATGCCGGCGCCGATCAGCGAAAGCTTGCCGACGTTCTCGTTGTATTCGATGCTTTCGAAGCCGATTTCAGGCTGCGCGGCACGGAGGGCCGTCAGCGCGTCGGCGCCTTCCACGATGGGCAGGGTGAAGGAAATGTCCGTGCGGCCGGTACCGTGCGTGGACACGTTCTGGACGATCATGTCGATGTTCGAGTGTGCCTTGGCGATGACCTGGAAAATTGCGGCCGCCTTGCCGGGGATGTCCGGGACGCCGACCACGGTGACCTTGGCTTCTGAACGATCGTGTGCAACGCCGGAGATGATTGGCTGCTCCAAGGCAACTCCCTCTTGAATCGTGATCTTGTCGTCGGCGCTGGGAAGGACCCAGGTGCCTTCGTTCTGGCTGAATGAGGACCGGACGTGCAGGGGCACGCCAAATCGGCGGGCGTATTCCACGCAGCGCAAGTGCAGGATCTTGGCGCCGGAAGCTGCCAATTCCAGCATTTCCTCGCTGGAGATACGGTCGATCTTCGTGGCCGTGGAGACCACGCGCGGGTCCGCCGTGTAGATGCCGTCGACGTCCGTGTAGATTTCGCAGACATCCGCTTCGAGGGCGGCAGCGAGCGCCACGGCAGTGGTATCCGATCCGCCTCGGCCAAGCGTGGTGATCTCCCTGGTGCTCCGGGTCATGCCTTGGAAGCCGGCCACGATTGCCACGTGACCCTTGTCCAATGCAGTTCGGATGCGATGGGGGTCGACGTCGATAATGCGGGCCTTGCCGTGGATGCCGTCCGTGATCATGCCGGCCTGCGATCCGGTGAACGACTGGGCGGACGCGCCGAACTTGTTGATGGCCATGGCGAGCAGGGCCATGGAGATGCGCTCGCCCGCGGAGAGGAGCATGTCCATTTCGCGCGCGGGTGCGGAATCGGTGACTTGGGCGGCGAGATCCAGGAGTTCGTCCGTGGTGTCTCCCATGGCGGAAACCACCACAACAACTTCATTGCCGGCCTTTTGGGCGTCAACCACACGACGGGCAACACGCTTGATGCCTTCTGCATCGGACACCGAGGAGCCACCGAACTTCTGCACGATCAGCTGCTTGGTCTTGGCAGTCTGCGCGGTCAAGTCTTCGGTTTTCACTTCGGTCGTGGGCAAACTCATGCGCGCACCCTCACTGCTCAATTGGGGATCGTACGTTGCGTGGCCAGGTAGCGGCACGGCTACGTGGCTTATGTGGCCAGTTTATCGCCGGCCGCGGCGGGCGGGGGAATTGTGACCAAATCTCGGCCCTCGGGCGCATGCGGGGCGGTTTCGGCGTGGCGTACGATCAAGAAATACGCAGCCTGGGGGCATGTGGGCTCACGGGAATTGAAGCGTACTTGTTCTGTTTGGGGGAAACAGGTGAGTAGGGCATGTCCATAGCTGAAAGTTCAATCGTCCCGGGCAGCGGCGCCCTCGGCGTATCCGCGGAAGGCGTCGCACGCCGCTTCGGCACGGTCCACGCAGTAGAGCACATCGATTTCCACGCGCCGGCCGGGAAGGTCACGGCGCTCATCGGACCCAACGGGGCAGGCAAAACGACGCTCCTTCTCATGCTTGCATCGCTCCTGCGGCCGGACTCCGGAACCATCAGGATCAACGGCCTTGACCCTCTCCGGGACAGCGCCGCCGCTCGGCTTCAGATCGGTTGGATGCCGGACACCCTGGGGGTGTGGGAGTCCTTGACCGCGCGCGAAATCCTGGTCCAGATGGCGCGGTTCTACCGCCTGCCCAAGGCCGGCATCGTGCACCGCGTTTCCGGCTTGCTCGAACTTGTCCGGCTGGATGGGCTAGCCGACCAGCCCGCCCGCGTCCTCTCCAGGGGCCAGCAACAAAGGCTCAGCCTGGCCAGGGCCCTCATCCACGACCCCTCTGTGCTTCTGCTCGACGCCTGCGTCCGGCCTCGATCCGGGATCCCGGGTGGAGCTCCGAACCCTGCTGCGCCGCCTGGCCGGGGAAGGGAAGGCCGTGGTGGTTTCCTCCCACGTGCTCAGTGAGCTCGATGAAATCGCGGACGGAGCGGTGTTCGTCAGCCAAGGCCGCACCGTGAAACAGCAGACCCTCGAGGAGGCTGCCCTGCAAGGCCGGCGCTACGCGATCACAGCCCTCGACAACGCGGCCCTCACCGCAAAGCTCAGCGAACTCGGGCTGGAATACCGGGTGGAAGCGGGCCGTCGCCCCTCGGTCACTTTGCTGTTGACGCACGACGACGGCGCTGCCGCCCTCTTGGGCGAACTCGTCCGGTCCGGCATCGGCGTGGTTTCCTTCGCCCCCGCAGCCGGTGCCTTGGAAGAGACGTACATGAACCTGGATACGGAGAGGCCATGAGCGACGTGACTGAAACCATGCCGCGCCCGGCGGGACCGCAGGGAGCTACGGGAGGCTGGAACGCCGTCGTCGGCTATCTTGGCGGGATACGCGACGTGGTGGTCCTGGAGATGAAACAACGCTTGCGCTCCCGCGGCTGGTACATCATGGTGGGCATCTGGTTCTTTGTCGTCGCGATGGTCACGTGGCTGACCTGGCTCGCTTGGAACGCCAGCATGGAAGCGCGTCGCTCGACGATCCCGCCATCGGCGCTGGCCCCGCAGGACGGGGCGGGGTCCATGATCTTCGAGGTCGTGCTGGCTTTTGTGCTCCTGTTTGCCCTGCTCGTGGCACCGGCGCTGTCCGCCAATGCCATCAACGGAGACCGGGCCGGGGGCACGCTCGCCATCCTGCAGATCACCTTGCTGACCCCGGGCCAGATTCTGTGGGGCAAGTTCTGTGCGGGATGGCTCGCGGCGCTCGCCTTCCTGGCGACAAGCGCCCCGTTCCTTGTCTTCGGCATGTTCCAAGGCGGGCTGACTCCGGGGCACGTGGTGGTTTCCTTGCTGATGCTCGCGGTGGAACTTGCCGTTGTCTGCGGGATCGGAGTGGGGATTTCTGCGCTCGCGGGGCGCCCCTTGTTCTCGATCGTGGTGACCTACTTGGTGGTTGCCGCGCTGGTGGTCGGATCGTTGATTTCGTTCGCGCTGGGGGCTCAATTGGCGCAGGGTACGGTGTTGGCCAATACTCCCGTTGGCCGTCCGTTGTCATATGTTCCAGTGCAGCCGGATCAACAAGGGCAGCCGACTGAAGCGGTGCAGCCGGGCTACACCTGCGAGGGTCCCCTGGTGGAGCATTCGGCCGTCCGGACCGATCGCGTGGCATGGATGCTCGCGTTGAATCCCTATGTGGTGGTGGCCGACGCCATTCCTTATCCGGACCGGAGCGGATCGGCGTTCTACTCGGTCGGCATGATCGAGGGCATCAGCCAGGGTGCCAGGTCCGCGCTCGCCGGCCCGGACCACACCTTCACCTGTGCCAACGGCGTGCAGCAGCCGCAGTACCTCAAGCAGTCGACGCCCTTGTGGCCCCTGGGACTCGGCCTGCAACTGCTCCTGACAGGTCTGCTCATGTGGCTCGGCTGGCGTTCGCTGCGGACGCCCGCCAGCCGCTTGGCCAACGGGACGCGGATCGCTTAAACCGGGCGGGTCGCCGGTTCGCGATCGGCGTGCTGCCTACATGAGGGCGTTGCGGCGACCCTCGAAGGCCCTTCCGAGGGTAACTTCGTCCGCGTACTCCAGGTCTCCGCCCACCGGGAGGCCGGAAGCAAGCCTGGTGACGGTGATGCCGATCGACTTCAGCATGCGGGCCAAATAGGTCGCCGTCGCTTCGCCTTCGAGGTTGGGGTCGGTCGCGATGATGATTTCCTGGATGGCGCCGTCGTTGAGCCGGGTCAGAAGCTCGCGGATGCGGAGTTGCTCGGGCCCGACGCCGGCAATGGGATTGATGGCGCCGCCGAGGACATGGTACCGGCCGCGGAAGGACCGCGTCCGTTCCACCGCCAGGACGTCCTTGGATTCTTCCACCACGCAGATCACCGAGGGGTCGCGGCGCGGATCGCGGCAGATGTTGCACAGCTCCTGCTCGGTGACGTTGCCGCAGACAGTACAGAACTTCACCCGTTCCTTGACTGTGGTGATGGCCGCGACCAGCCGCTTCATGTCCTCGGGATCGGCCTCAAGGATGTGGAAGGCCAGACGCTGCGCCGATTTCGGCCCGACGCCAGGGAGCCGGCCGAGCTCGTCGATCAGCTCTTGTACTGCGCCTTCGTACACAATGTCCTCGTTCATTCGGTGTGGACGCCGTTCCTGTTCGGCTGGCGTCTCGGTTTGGTGGCACCATTTTGCGGCGCCTGTGGGCCCTCGCGGGGTTCCAGGAGGTTTCCCGCCGAAGTCCGTGCGGCCCCGCGCAGGGTGTGGTTACGGCGTCCGGTTTCCAGCGGCTTGTTAGCGGCGCATGCTATCCAGCGACCGTTCTTCCAGTAGCTTCCCGCCCAGAATACGCTCGACGGCGGCCCGTCCAAAGACTCCCGACTCCTCGATCGTTTCGTCGTCCGCACTCGGGATGTCTTCCACCACGCTGCCGGGAGCGAAGGCAGCCCGCGCTGGTGCTTTCTCGCGTCCAGCCATGGCTTCCGGGCTGTTGGAAAGCCGTTGGTACAGGCTCTGCTTCCCGGTCCCCGAAGGCGCCGAAACTGTTGCTGGCGCTGGGGCAGGCGTAGTCGCGCGGGCAGGTGCAGCGGCAGGCGCCGGGGTTAGTGCGGGCGCCGAGGCTTGTGGCTGGTGTGGAATCTGCGCGGCGGCAGGTTCATAGACGGGACTGGACGTAGCCGGCGCGGAGGACGTGCTCGGACGGTCGGAGTCGGCAGAGGTGCCCGAAGCCGCGGAACCAACGTTGGATTCGGCGCCGACCACCCACGAGCCGGGCGCGTGCTCGACGGCCCTGGACCACGGATCTTCCGAGGCATTGGACTTCGGCTCCGGAGATGCTTTGGTGGAGCGCTCGTTCGCGGGGGCAGAACCGGCGGAGGCTGGGGCGTTCGACGCCGAGGCGTCGCCCAGTGGCGATGCGGTCGGGGCCAGGGCGGCGGCGCCAGCCGTGGAAGTGAAGCCCGAAGGAGCCGACGGTTCCCAATCCATGGGCGGTTCTTCGTCCAGCGGCGGAGCGTCCTCGTCCCGAGGGGGACCCCAGTCATCGTCCGAATAGGAAAAGTCAGCAACCGGTTCTGCCGGTGCTGCCGCGGACGACGCAGCTGCTGCGGCCGGCGATGCCATGGCATTCGCCGGGGCCGGAGCCTCCGCAACTTCCGAGGCGGGCTGAACGTGCTCCGCCGGTGCCGGGGCCGTGTGGGTTGGAGGCGTTGGGGTTGGTGCCGTGCGGGCTAGTGCCGGCGGTACGGTGGCGGCATCGGGCTGGTCTGCTTCCAGGGCGGCATGGCTTTGCGCCGCAGGGGCAAGTCCCCATGCGGTATCCACAGCGGAGGACGCCGTGGGAGAGGCGCCACCCCCGGCAGGGGGCGCCGGGTCAGCCGGTGCTTTTGGGTTTGGTTCAGAGCTACCTGAGCTGTTGCCGCCGACGATTGACGTGATCTGGCAGTCGATGCCGATCGTCTTGTGGATGGCTTGGCGAAGGTTCTCGGCATGGTCTGCGCGGCTGAAGGCGCTCGCAAGTCCGTCCGTGCCGAATGCCAAGGTCAGAAGATGGCCGTCGAATTGTGCCACCTGCGCGTTCGCTCCGACCAAGGCCCAGCTGCTGCGCTTGATCTTGGTGAGCGTTTGGAGGATTTCGGGCCAAGCCCGCCGGATGACTTCTACATCGGCGCCACCCGTAGCGGGCCGCGCGGCCGGTGCGGATGCTGGCTGTTGTGCGGTCGGCGACGGCGCCCCGGGTACTGACTGTTCCGCGGGCGCAGGCGCCGAAGCCTGGGCAGGTGCGGGCGTTTGTTGGGGTGCCGGGGTTGGAGCTGCTGCCGCCACGGGTCGGGGCTGGTCCTGATTTGCCACTGGTTGAGCCGATGGCGCAGGGGCAACGGGCAGTGCCGCAGAAGCTTGCGCCGTTTGTTCGGGTGCAGGGCGGCTGGACTGCTGCCGCGTTTCATCCACGGGCCAGTCGGTAGTGGACACTCTCGGCGGTGTCAGTTGTTCCCGGGACGGTTCCCCGGTTGCAGGTGCAGGTTCATGGCCGGGAACCGGTGCCTCAGCGACGTCGGCGGGCCTGGTCGAGGCTGCCCGAGGCATTGGTGAGTGGAGCGCCGGCGAGGCGGGAGCGGGACTGGCGTCCGCCGTCGGGCGTTCCATCGGGTGATCAGCCGGGCGGGCAGTTGGCGCGGCGGAAGTGGAAGGCGCTGCAGCAGCTTCAGGCGGAGTCTGGGCTGCCGCGGGAGGAAGCGACTCGCCGTAGTTGAGGCGGCGTTCGACGCGGTCGATCCGGGCGGCGATGCCACGTTCGGTCTGCTCGGAACTGGGCAGCAGGATGCGGGCGCAGAGCAGTTCGAGATGCAGCCGTGGCGAGGTGGCGCCGGTCATCTCAGTGAGTGCGGTGTTAGTGACATCGGCGGCACGGGAAAGCTCAGCGGCACCGAGGTTGTTGGCCTGGCTCCGCATGCGGGCGATCTGGTCCGCCGGCATGCCGCGGAGGATGGCTTGGGCGCTTTCCGGCATGGCTTGGACAATGATGAGGTCGCGGAACCGCTCCAGCAGGTCCTCGACGAAGCGTCGGGGATCGTGTCCGGTTTGGATGACACGGTCCACGGCCCGGAAGACAGTGGCGGAATCGGATGCGGCGATTGCTTCCACCACGTCGTCGAGCAGAGAAGCGTGCGTATAACCGAGTAGTGCGACGGCGAGCTCGTAGTCCAGGCCGTTGGGACCGGCGCCGGCCATCAACTGGTCCAATACGGAAAGCGAATCGCGCACGGAACCACCGCCGGCCCGGATGACGAGCGAGAGCACGCCGGGAGCCACGGGCACGTTTTCCTGTTGGCAGAGAAGCTCGAGGTACTGCATCAGGGGCTCGGGCGGTACCAGCCGGAAGGGATAGTGGTGTGTGCGGGAGCGGATGGTCCCGATGACCTTGTCCGGCTCAGTGGTAGCGAAGATGAATTTGATGTGCTCCGGCGGCTCTTCGACGATTTTCAGCAGCGCGTTGAAGCCGGCGGAGGTGACCATGTGGGCTTCGTCAATGATGAAGATCTTGTAGCGGTCCCGGACCGGGGCGAAAGTGGCGCGTTCGCGGAGATCCCGGGCGTCGTCCACGCCGCCGTGGCTGGCGGCGTCGATCTCGATGACATCGAGCGAGCCGGAGCCGCCGCGGGCCAGCTCGACGCAGCTGTTGCATTTGCCGCAAGGAGTGTCCGTGGGGCCTTCGGCGCAATTGAGGCAGCGGGCGAGGATGCGGGCGGACGTGGTTTTTCCGCAACCGCGGGGGCCGGAGAAGAGGTAGGCGTGGTTGACCCGGTTTTTGCGCAGGGCCGTCATGAGCGGCTCGGTGACGTGTTCCTGCCCGATAACGTCCGCGAAAGAATCGGGGCGATATCTGCGGTAAAGAGCAGTGGTAACAGTCACAGGGGAAACCTACCTATAGGGACTGACATTTAAATAAGAGACCCCTCATGCACCCGCCAGAGCCCATCTACCCTTGCTACCTTCCGGTCCTGGGGGAGTTCAACAGGATGACGCCACATGAGGGGCCGTCGACAAGCTTACCCGAAGTTATCGAGCCCTCCGAATCTGCGGACATGTGCCTTGCGGGAGCCGGGAAATGGACATGTCCCTTCGGCGCTCGGAGGTTCCAATGGACATGTCCCCTTTGAGAGCCAAGGAGTGGACATATTGGGACTATGTCCGGTCCTCGTGAGCAGGGGAGGGCATGTCCAGTTGTTAGGGGAGGGCAGGTCCGGGGGGCTAGCGCCAGCCGTTCACGGGCCACGTCATGAAGGCGGGCTCCTCATAAGGGTGGGCTGCGCGCAGGGCCCGGACTACGGCGTCGAGCATGTCCGCCTCAACGACGCACTCGACCCGGATTTCGGGCACGGTTTCGCCTTGCCCGACCATTCCGATGAACGGTTGCGCTCCCCGTAAGGGAGTGAAACGTCCCGTGCCCGGAGTGGTGAAGGAGCAATGCGAATAGTCGCCGATTCTTCCGGCCCCGGCATCGCCGATCGCGGCCAGCAAGCCCTCGCTATGGGATGCCGGGACGTAGACAACGAGGGCGTGCAGTTGGCTCATTCCACCATCCTTCCAGTGTCCGCTCAAAAACAGGTCAAAGGATGGTTTCCAATCTCCATTGCCAAACCGCTGAGCCCAGCGGACTATAGGTATGTACACCGATTGGGGCAATCTCAAGATTGTGAGGTGCAGGGCCTGGTTTCAGGGGCTGGACCCAGCAGCTCAACGGAGTGCCGGAGGAATGGACGCATTGGGGGCGTCCATTTTTACGTTTAAGCGCACGCAGGTCCTGCACGACACCATGAAAGTCCCGATTGGGCGATGCCGAAATTCTCGGGTACAGTGGAGTCTGCTTTTGATTCAGAAGCAATGGAGAATTCGCCTAGCGGCCTATGGCGCACGCCTGGAACGCGTGTTGGGTTAACGCCCTCGGGGGTTCAAATCCCCCATTCTCCGCGTTTGGCCCCGGTCTTTGGACCGGGGCCTTTTTGCGTTCCGGCCCTATTCGAACCGGGGTCGGATTTCGCCAATCAACCCCAACCCTAAACCCGCTCGGCAGCAACCCGCTCCAACACTTCCCGGCAGGCGAGGATCGCCGGGTGGATCCGGCCTGCCGTGCGCGTCGACGTGAAGACTGTCCGCGTGGGGAGCCCGGGGAGATCGAGCAGTTGGACCGGCGTCGTCCGGCCTGTCCACACGAGGTCCGGCATGAGCGCCACGGCATTGCCGGACTCGATAAGCCGGATTTGCGCTTGAAGGTCGGCGGTTTCGTAGCGGACATCGGGCTCGAAACCGGCGGTGCGGCATGCTTGCTCCGCCCAGTGTCGCGATGCCGCACCGTGCGGTTCCATGACCCATGGCAGCGAAGCCGTGTCAGCGAGCGAGGAGATCGATTCCCCGCCGAGGCCAAGCGGGGGAGTGGCCAGCCTGATGGCGTCGCTGGTCAGGGTGGCCCGGTCCAGGCCGGGGTGGTGCGGTGCGGCGTGCCCGGGATATTGCTCGGCCACCACGATGTCGAAGTCCCGCGCCCACGTTTCGTAGAGCGCGGTCTCGGGTTCGCGCTGGATCATCTCCACTCGCACTTCGGGATACTCGCCCTTCATGATGGTGAGGAAGTCCGGCATGAGTGCGAGGGCGGCGGTTTGGAATACGGCCAGCCGCACCGTGCCCGTCACCGTCGAGAGGGACGCGGCGAGGTCCGTCTCTGCCCGCTCGAGGGTGGCCAGCAAGGACGCGGCATGCTCTACAAGGATCTCGGCCTGCGGCGTCAGCTGGACCCGGCGGCCGGATTTTCTCAGCAGTTTCACGCCGGCTTCCTTCTCCAACAAGGTCAGCTGCTGGGACACGGAGGATGGGCTGTATTTCATCGCGTCCGCCACTTCTGCGAGCGTTCCGCGGATCTTCAGTTCGTGCAGCAAGCGCAGCCTGCGGACGTCCAGCATTCGGCTCTCCAGAAGGTTCGAGAAATCTAATGAATATTCTTCAGAAAAGATCGCTTTTCCTAATCTGATTGTAGATCCATACTGATGGAAACAAAGCACTCTACGCACCAAAAGGAACGAAGCGCATGAGCACACCAACCCGGGATTCGAGCATCGACGCCAGGACACAATCCACCCCGGAAAGCGGACACCTCCAGGAGCTGGCCCACGAAGCCATCCAACTGGTTCGACACTGGCTCACCGAAGCCTCGAAGGTGCCCGTTGACGTTTCCGCACAGCGCCTCGCCGGCGTCCTCAAGGACCCGAACGGCCTGGACTTCACCGTGGGATTCGTCGACGGCGTCATCCGCCCCGAGGATCTGACCGTCGCCGGCCGCAACCTGGCCAAGCTTGCCCCGAAGGTCCCGGCCTTCCTGCCTTGGTACATGCGTGCCGCTGTGCGCACCGGTGGCGTGATGGCCCCGGTGCTGCCGCAAGTGGTCATCCCGATCGCCCGCAAAGTCCTCCGTGACATGGTGGGCCACTTGATCGTGGACGCCACGGACGCCAAGCTCGGGCCCGCCATCGCCAAGATCAAGCAGAACGGCGTCCACCTGAACGTGAACCTGCTGGGCGAGGCCGTCCTGGGCGAACGCGAAGCCAGCCGGAGGCTCGAGGGAACCCTCAAGCTCCTGGCCCGCGACGACGTCGACTACGTCTCCATCAAGGAGTCCTCCACGGTGGCCCCGCACTCGCTGTGGGCCTTCGACGAAGCGGTGGACCACGTGGTGGAGAAGCTCACGCCGCTCTACGAGCTGGCCGCATCGTTCCCCAAGCCCAAGTTCATCAACCTGGACATGGAGGAATACAAGGACCTCAGCCTGACCATGGCCGTGTTCACCCGGATCTTGGACAAGCCCGAATTCAAGAACCTCGAGGCCGGCATCGTGCTTCAGGCCTACCTCCCGGACGCGCTTTCCGCCATGCAGGAACTGCAGGAATGGGCGTCGGCCCGCCGCGCAAACGGCGGCGCTCCCATCAAGGTGCGCGTCGTCAAGGGCGCCAACCTGCCCATGGAGCAGGTCCAGGCATCCATCCAGGGCTGGCCGCTCGCCACCTGGGGCACCAAGCAGGATTCGGACACCAACTACAAGCGCGTCCTCAACTACGCCCTCACCCCGGAACACATCGACGCGGTGCGCATCGGCGTCGCGGGCCACAACCTCTTCGACGTTGCCTTCGCGTGGCTGCTCGCCAAGGAACGCGGCGTCACGAAGGGCATCGAGTTCGAGATGCTGCTCGGCATGGCCACGGGCCAGGCCGAGGCCGTCCGCAAGGACGTCGGCAGCCTCCTGCTCTACACTCCGGTGGTGCACCCGGGCGAGTTCGACGTCGCCATCGCCTACCTGATCCGCCGCCTCGAAGAAGGCGCCAGCCAGGACAACTTCATGTCCGCCGTGTTCGAGCTCAGCGAAAACGAATCGCTGTTCGAACGCGAGAAGCAGCGCTTCCTCGCCTCCCTCGCGGAGCTGGACGACGCCGTTCCGGCGCCCAACCGGACCCAGGACCGCAACCAGCCCGCGGCCTCCACGCCAAACCATGGTTTCGCCAACACCCCGGACACCGATCCTGCCCTGCCCGCCAACCGGGCCTGGGGCCGCGCCATCCTGGACCGCATTCCTGGCTCCACCGCCGGCAACGCGATTGTTGACGCCAGCAAGGTCAGCGACTCCCAGGAACTGGACCGCATCATCGCCACCGCGGTGGAACACGGCAAAGCGTGGGGTGCCATGCCGGCCGCAGAGCGCGCAGCCATCCTGCACCGAGCAGGCGACATCCTGGAGTCCCGCCGCGCCGAACTCCTCGAGGTCATGGCCTCCGAGACCGGCAAAACGATCGAGCAAGGCGACCCCGAAGTCAGCGAAGCAATCGACTTCGCGCACTACTACGCGGAGCGGGCCAAGGACCTGGAAACGGTCGACGGCGCCACGTTCGTCCCGGCGAACCTCACCGTCGTGACCCCGCCGTGGAACTTCCCCGTGGCGATACCCGCGGGCTCCACGCTGGCGGCACTCGCGTCGGGATCCGCCGTCGTGATCAAACCCGCAAAGCAGGCCCGACGCTCCGGTTCCGTCATGGTGGACGCGCTGTGGGAAGCCGGCGTGCCGCGCGAAGTGCTGGCGCTCGTGCAGCTCGAAGAACGCGAGCTCGGCACCCGGCTGGTCTCCCACCCGAGCGTTGACCGCGTGATCCTCACCGGTGGCTACGAGACCGCCGAGCTCTTCCGCTCCTTCCGGCAGGACCTCCCGCTGCTCGCGGAGACCTCGGGCAAGAACGCCATCATCGTCACGCCCCACGCGGACCTCGATCTTGCCGCCAAGGACGTCGTGTACTCCGCTTTCGGGCACGCCGGACAGAAGTGCTCCGCCGCTTCGCTCGTGATCCTGGTGGGTTCCGTTGCCACGTCCGAGCGCTTCCACAACCAACTCGTGGATGCTGCCCGCTCGCTCAAGGTGGGCTACCCGGAAGAGGCCACCACCCAGATGGGCCCGATCATCGAGGCGGCCAACGGCAAGCTCCTCAACGCGCTGACTACCCTCGGTGAAGGCGAGACTTGGGCCGTGAAGCCCGAGAAGCTGGACGAGACCGGACGTTTGTGGTCGCCGGGGATCCGCTTCGGCGTGAAGCGCGGCTCCTACTTCCACCTGACCGAGTTCTTCGGCCCGGTCCTCGGCGTCATGACGGCGTCCACCTTGGAAGAAGCCATCGCCATCCAGAACGAGATCGAATACGGACTCACCGCAGGGCTGCACTCGCTCGATTCCGATGAAATGGGCGTCTGGCTGGACACCATCCAGGCCGGCAACCTCTACGTGAACCGCGGCATCACGGGCGCCATCGTCCAGCGTCAGCCGTTCGGCGGCTGGAAGAAGTCCGCCGTGGGCGCTGGCACCAAGGCCGGCGGACCCAACTACCTGGTCGGACTGGGCAGCTGGGTTCCCGCAGAGCCCGGCGCCAAGCGCGGTGCCACGCTCAAGGGTGCGGCAGCTTCGATCCTTGCCGCTGCCAAGGCGGCAGGACCGCTTGTTAAGGCCGGCGAAGCAGAAACCCTGCAAAAGGCGCTCTTCAGCGACGCCGAGGCATGGGCCACGGAATTCGGCACCCGCAAGGACGTCTCCGGCCTGAGCGCCGAACGCAACGTCTTCCGCTACCGGGCCATCCCCGTGACCATCCGCCTGTCGGAGGGCGGGAAGCTCGTCGACTTGCTTCGCGTCGTAGCAGCCGGGGCAGTGGCGGGTTCGGCACTCACGGTGTCCTCCGCCGTCGAGCTTCCCGAAGCCGTGGTCGCAGCGTTCGCGGGACTCAACGTGAGCACCCGCATCCAGAACGATGCCGAATGGCTGGCTTCGGCGGCTGCCATCAACGGTGGCCGCATCCGCCTGATCGGCGGGGACAGCAGCGCCCTGAGCGCCGCGACGGGCGGTCGTCCCGACGTCGCGATCTACCACGGCGCGGTGACCCCGGCCGGACGCATCGAGATGTTGCCGTTCCTGCACGAGCAGGCCATCAGCATCACGGCGCATCGCTTCGGCACTCCGAACCACCTGTCGGACGCGCTGATCTAGCGACTCACCAGGGAAGCCCGGCGGGACGGCCACAAGCCGTTCCGCCGGGCTTCCTTGCGCTTATGCTTCGTACCCCAGGCGCCGCAGCCGTTTCCGGGCGGCCTGTTCGCTGGGACCGCTGCGGCCCAACGTCAGGCGCACGACGGCGAGAACCACCCGGGCCGCGAGAATCGACGGGAAGGGGATGGGGCCAAACCGGGCTTTTTCCAGTCCCAGAAGTTCGCGGTACCGGGGCTCCAGGCTGGCCACGGCCGCGGCGAACAAAATCCGGTAACCGGGTTGCAACGACGCTTTCAACGGGGGGTACCTGATGAAGTCGATGGTTTCCCTGAGCCGCTCGTCTGCGCGGAGATGGCCGGAGGCGTACCACTGGTCCATTTCCGAGGCCACCTCGGCGAGGTTCAGGGGAGGATCCTCGACTCCCATGAGGCGGCCTGCCTGGGCCCACTCGCGGATGTAGGCGTCGGCGCCGCCGGGGACCGCCCCGCCCCAGATCCGGTGCGCCGCCACGAAGGAATCCGCATACGCAACGTGGACCCAGCGGAGAAGCTCGGGATCATTGGCCGAATACTCGCGGGTCTGTCCGTGCGCGTCGATGTAACTGCCTTTGACGGAGTCATGGACCCGCCGCACGAATTGGGTCGCCGTGTGGGCCGCGTCCATGGAGCCGTAGCTCACGGTAAAGATCCAACGGATCGTGTTTGCCAGCCGTCCGAGGGGATCCCTTTTGAAGCTTGAATGGTCATAGACCCCCGCCAAGGCGCCGGGGTGCAGTGCCTGCATGAGCAGTACCCGGATTCCGGCGACGATGGTGGACATGGAGCCGTGGACAGCCCAGACGGCCGAGCCGGGAAGGTGGTAACCGGGGTCGTTTCCTTCCGCAAGCCGCAGCACCCAGTCGGGAGTGGACTGCGGGTGACCCGTAAAAGTCATCCTCAGTTCCGCTTGCCACTTCTTCAGGAAGGTGACCATGGTCCATTGTCGCGCAGCATTCCGTTGGCGCAAGCGCCGGGCGGCTGTGAAACCAGCGGTAACCGGTTAATGCAGAGGTGCCGGCCCGCTGTGGAACCAGCGGGCCGGCACCCCTAACGCGGATCCGCTTAGGCTGCGGGCTGTTCGGCAAGTGCCCGACGGCGGCGCGCCGGGGACGCTGCCACCAGCAGTGCCGCGATTGCCACGGCAGCGCTCAGAACCAGGCCGGGCCGGTACTGATCGAGCATGGCCGCGGCGCTGAGCGTGCTGCTGGTGCCTGCGTCGTGCCCGCTCACGATCGCAGTGGTCACGGCAAGGACCAAGGCCGCACCAACCTGCGTGCTGGTCTGGATGAGTCCGGCAGCCAGCCCCTGCTCTGAATCTCGGATACCGGCGGTGGCTTGGACATTGATGGAGGGGAAGGCCAAGGCGAAACCGATGCCCAGGAGGATGACCGAGGGAAGGATATCCAGGACGTAGTTCGGTGAGGTTCCGACGCGGAGGAACAGGACATAGCCCAGTCCCAGCGAGGTCAGGCCGGTGAGGATGAGCTTCGGAGCTCCGAACTTCTCGATGAACCTGTCCGCGAAGGGGGCGCTCGTTGCCACCAGGAGCCCCGTGGGAAGCAAGGCAAGCGCCATGCCCAGGGGAGACCAGCCGAGCACGGACTGCAAGTACATCGTGAGGATGAACTGGAAGCTCAGGTATGAGCCGAACAATCCAATGGCGCTCAGGTTGGCGCGGGCCACCCAGCCTTCACGAAGGATGCCGAAGCGGATGAGCGGGTGCTTGACGCGGTTTTCGATAACGGCGAAAGTTGCCAGCACAGCAGCAGAGATGGCGAATCCGGCGATTGTTGCCACAGATCCCCACCCCTTCTGCGGAGCTGAAACCAAGGTGTACACCAGGCCAAGCATGCCGAGCGCGAGGGTGACTGCGCCCCAGACGTCGTGGCCGCTCTCCTCCGTGGACGGCTTGTCCCGGGGGATGAACAGCATGCCGAGAAGCACGACGGCCACGGCGATCGGCACCGAGACCAGGAAGGTCCAGCGCCAGCTCAGGCTGGTCATGAGCCCGCCCACCACCAACCCGAGTGAAAAGCCGCTCGCGCCGAAAGTGGTGAAGATGGACAGTGCCTTGTTGCGCTCGCGGCCTTCAGCGAAATTGGTGGTGATGATGGAGAACCCGGTAGGGGCAGTGAATGCCGCGGCCAGGCCCTTGATGAAGCGTGTGGCGATCAACAGGGTGGGATCGTTCACGAGGCCGCCGAGGAGCGATGCTGCGGCGAACACGGTCAAGGCGATCAGGAAGATCCGACGCCGGCCCAGCAGGTCGGCGAGCCGCCCGCCGAGGAGCAAGAGGCTCCCGTAGCCCAGGACGTAGGCGGAAACGATCCACTGGAGGGAATCGGTTCCGAGGTGGAGTTCATGCCCGATGGAGGGAAGGGCCACGCCCACCATGGAAACGTCCAGGCCGTCGAGCGCCAGAACTGTGCACACCACCATAAGCAGCAGCCACTGGGCCCGGGTCCAGCGGACGGCTGTATGGAGCTGCTCGGCAGATCTCGTGAGGGTGCTTGGTGAAGTCATGAAAATCAATCTATATGACACGTCATTCAATGACAAGGAATATGACTTGGAATCTTATGACATGGACTTTATCTAGGGTTGCGACTAGAATCGGGCCATGGCAACAACGCAGGATCGCCAGCTGGTTGAGCAATGGCGCAGCATCCAGAACTCGTACTTCCGCACCGCGGCCGCCATCGACCGTGCCCTCGAAGCCAAGTTCGACATCGGCCTGAACGAATTCGAAATCCTCGATCTCGTTGCCGAAAGCGTTGACTCTGCCTGCCGCATGAAGGCGCTCGGGGAGCGGACCCCCATGACCCAGAGCGCCGTTTCCAAGGTTGTCGACCGCCTGGAGAAAGCCGGACTCGTCTCCCGCGTAACCTGCGCGGATGACCGCCGCTCGCTGTACCTCGAGCTGACCGAGGCCGGCCGCGCGCTCCATTCGGATGCCGCCGTCGAGCACCGCGCGTTGCTGAAAGAGAACCTCGGCGAGTAGCCCGCTACGGCCCGGCGAGTGTTCCGCGGACCGGCCGAGTATGAAGTCGAGTGTTCCCATTCGATTTCATAGCGGCCACAATGGGACAAGCGCGCCCGTACTTGGGGATGAGCGCCTGTCTCAGGAGCCGCTGTGGGAAAGCATCATGAGTCTGGCCAGGTCATCGACCTGGTGCTCACAAGAAAATTTGGCCGGGTCCTTTCGGCTTGCCTCCTCGCTGTCCTGGTGGTCCTCGCTTTCGGCTTCCAAGGGCCCGGTTTGGGCGGACCTGGAAGCAATGCATCGTTGGCCATGGGCCAGGTGGAACCCGGCATGCTACCCACGGATGGCGCCACTGCCAGCGCGCAGGAGACCGCGCCTCAAAGCCCGGCATCGGCCCCGGTCGTCGCGGCCGACAAAGCCACGGTGTCCTTTGAACGTTCCCCGGTCCAAACCCTCGACAAGAACGGCATAGGCACCCTCAATGTCGCGTCGAGCTCCCTCGACCGGCCCCCTGCCGGGAAACTCTATGCGCCGCTCGAGGTGCTGGTTCCGAGTTCTCCCTTCGGATTGCGGATCGATCCCATTACCGGATTGCCGGGAGAGTTCCACTGGGGCCAGGATTTTGCCGCGGCTTGCGGCACGCTCGTCTACGCGGCCGACTCCGGCGTGGTCCGGGCCGTGGGATGGCATCCGTGGGGCGGCGGCAATCGCGTGGAAATTGACCACGGCAACGGCTTGGTCACCACGTACAACCACCTGCAGGGAATCGCAGTGACCAAGGGGCAATCGGTCCGGGTAGGCGAGGTCATCGCCAGGGTGGGAACCACGGGTTCCTCGACTGGTTGCCACCTGCATTTCGAGACCATTCTCAACGGCGTCTACACCAACCCGATGAACTGGACGTTCCTGCCCACCAAGCAGGTGGATCCCCTCGGCGATATCGCGATGGTCAGCTATCAGCCAGGTTCCGCCACCGCGACTTCGGCGGGCTCCGTCTGGTCCATTCCCGGTGCCGTGCCGACCGACCCGGGGGCCGTGGCCGCCGGACCGGCGGTGACGGGCGGGGTGCAGGAGGCGAAGGTTGCGCCGAGCCCTGCTGCCACGGCCACGCAAAGCCCGACGTCGACGGCGTCACCCACCGGGACGCCGACTAAGTCGCCGACGCCGACTCCCACCGGGACGCCGACTAAGTCGCCGACGCCGACACCGAGCCCCTCCGGGACGCCGAGCCCGTCGCCGGCCCCTATCAGGACGCAGACTCCTACCGGGACGCCGCCGCCGACGGCGACAGTTCCGCCCACGGTGACCGCACCGCCCACTGCGGCGCCGACGTCGAGCCTCCCTGCTTCGGTGCCAACCGTTCCCGCGCCGTCGGCACCCACCTCACCCGCGCCGTCGGCGCCCACCTCACCCGCGCCGTCGGCACCCACCTCACCCGCGCCGTCGGCCACGCCAACAACCAAAACGGCGGTTCCCAAGCCCTGAGTCGTCCCATTCCTTTGGTCCCGCCCCACACCACTGCCGCGCGTAGACTCGAATGCGGCAGTTGCCGAGGTTCCACGTCGTAAGGAAGCGATTCAATGTCCCTGCTCTACAGCATTCCCCTGACGTTCAACGACGGCTCCGAGGGCGATTTTGGGCGTTTCGAGGGCAAAGCCGTACTGGTAGTCAATGTGGCTTCGAAGTGCGGTTTCACGCACCAGTACTCGGGACTTGAGGTGCTCTACGAAAAATACCGCGACCGCGGATTCGAGATCCTGGGCGTGCCGTGTAACCAGTTCGGGGCACAGGAGCGGGGTTCCGACGCAGAGATCGCGGACTTCTGCCAGCGCAATTTCGGAGTCTCGTTCCCGCTCGCGAGCAAGTCCAAGGTCCGCGGCAAGCACCAGCACCCCCTGTATGCCGAGCTGACCCGGACTGCTGACGGCTCCAAACCGCAGAAGGTGAAGTGGAACTTCGAAAAGTTCCTCGTGAGCCGCGAAGGCGAGGTGCTCGCACGCTTCCCGTCCGCCGTCGAGCCCGATTCCTGGGAGCTCATCGACGCGCTCGAAGATGCCTTGGCCTAAGCTCTCCGGAGGGAGCCCAGGCTGGCTCCCGCGTTGAGCGCCTCGCGGTTATCAACAACGATTTCACCGTCGACGACCGTCAGGATCACCGGCGTCTGCGCAAATTCGTCCGGTGCCGTGGTCAGGGGATTGTGCCGGACCACCGTCAGATCTGCGCGGGCCCCCGTTTCCACAATGCCGCCTTCCTCGCCGACGGACTTCCAGTATTGGCTCGTGTAACCTTCGAGCGCGGCCCGCGCGGACAGCGCCTGCCGGGGTTGGACGGGTTCGACGTCGGGCCGGCCGGCCGGGCGGCGCGTCTGGGCTGAGGCGATGATCGCCCGCGGGTCGAAAGGGGCGATGGGCCAGTCCGAACCGAGCGCTACGATGGCTCCGGCGTCGCGGAGATCGCGGGTCCGCCAGGCGTGATTGGCCCGTTCGCTGCCAAGCCTGCGGGACCAGTTGTCGGTGTGGTCGGCGCGGCTGTAGAGGGCGCAATGCGTCGGCTGCAGGCTCGTTGCGGCACCCGCGCTGATGATTTCCGCCAGGACCGAATCCGGGATGGATTCGATGTGCTCGATCCGGTGGACGGTGCCGTTCTTGGGGAGGGCTCCGATGGTCCGCGCGACGAAGGAAACGGCCTGGTCGCCGATGGCGTGCGTGGTGGTGGGGATCCGGTGTTCGTGGAAGAACTTCATGGCTGCGGCGAGGGCTTCAGGATCGTGCCAGAGCGGATGGAGTGATTCTCCGTGGGTATCCGGTTCAAAGAGCCAGGCCGTGCCGTTGTCGATGGTTCCGTCCATCATGAGCTTGATGCCGTGAACATGCCAGCGTCTTCCGTGCCTGCCCTGCATCGCGAGCATGGCCTTCAAGTCCTCCTCGGTGGCGCCGGGCATGACCCACGGGGAGATGCGCAGCCGGATGGCGAGCTCGCCTCTGCGTTCGAGGGCTTCCAGCACTTCCAGGGTGTCCGGGGCCCCGAAGTCCAGCATCTGGCCGGCTACCAGCCCGGCTTCGGCCATGGACCGCAGGAGTTCCCCGAGTTCGTCGACCCGCTGATCGAAGGAGGGCTGGGGGAGGATTCCGCGCACGAGGTCCTGGGCGGTCATTTCGTAGAGCATGCCGTTGGGCTTGCCGTGCTGGTCGACGCCGACATAGCCGGTGCTGGGAAGCTCTTCCGTTCCGGTGACCCCGGCGAGCTTGAGGGCGGCGTCGGAGGCGAGTGAGGCGTGGCCGTCGAACAGGGTGATGAAGACGAGTTCGTCATCGAGGATGCCGTCGAAGAGGGAGTTGTCGAAGACCGCGTCCCCGAAGATGGCAGGGTCCAGGCCCCAGGCGAACAACCAATCGGAGCCGACGGCGTGTGGCGTGGAAGCGGCGTAGTGCGCAAGCGTCGCGCGGACATCGTCGAGCCCGGTGATTCCGGCCAGGTCAAGGCCACGGGCGATTTCCGCCCCGTGGATGGGGTGGATGTGGGCGTCAATGAGACCGGGGCAGACTGTTGCGCCGCCGACGTCGATCACTTGTTTGGCTCTTGGGGTCCATGCGGCGGCAGCCTCGGCGCGGCCGACGTGCGCGATGCGGCCATTTGAGATGGCGACGAAACCGGCGGTCTCTGTGAGCGCCTCACCGTGGAGGATGCTGGACGAGAGGATGACGAGATCGATGGGCTCGGGCGTGGTCAAGATGTAACTCCTTGTGGTGTTCGGGTTTCCGACGCCGGCCTGGTGAGGATCAGTCGTCGTCGATGGCCGCCCTCAATCCTGCCGAGAGGACATCGGCCAGGAAAGCGAAGCGGTCTACAGGGTGCTCTGCCACGGCTTTCTTTGCCGCGAACAGATGTGGATATGTTCCTTCTTCCTCTTCGTTGATGCTCCACGCGGATTCCATCGTCATCGCATCGAGGCTCGCGCCGATCGCTGCGCTGTCGAGGGCTTCCAGGGCGGGAATGATGAGGTGCCGCGGCGCCCCCGCGATCTCAAATGCCTCGACAAACCGGTCGTAGCGCTCCAAGGCTGCCGGGTGTGACACCGGCTGCGTGAGAAGCAGGGGAAGGAGCGCCGGCACCAGGCCGTATGCCTTGCGAAGGGAGTCGAAGATCTCGCGGATGACATCGTCCAGGCTGCCGGACGGCAACTCGGGCATCGGAGCTCTCTCCACGAGCGCGCCACGGGCCAGTTCGATGATCTCCTGCCGGCCGGTGACGTGCTTGTAGAAGGATGACTGCCTGACGCCCAGGCGCTCCGCGAGCCGCGGGATGGAGAGGCTCTCCTCCTCCTCGAACATCTCGAGCGCCGCGCGGCCGATCGCCTTCCGCGAGAGCCTCGGTGTCCGCGGGCGTCCTAGCTGGCTGGTTTTGCTGGGAGTCTGCATCCCTCAAGACTAGGCTCCGTGATCACTCGGAGTGGCCGATCCGCTGGTAGGCGGCCGGGTTGGCCTTGCGCAGCACGAGGGCCAGCACGGTTCCGGCTGCAAACACGAGCGGCGCGACGACGAGGAGCGTGGTGTTGACGGGGTCACCGGCCGGGAGGCCGGTGAGAAGTTGGGTGTTGTTGGCCATCAGGCAGGTCACGGCGCACATGATGACGGTCGCGGCCACGGCCGAAGGGACGACATACCAGCGAAGGCCATGGTCCTTGAGCCGGGTGAAAAAGACCACGACGCCGACACCCGTGAGTGCCTGCAGGACGAGGATGCCGATCACGCCCGGGGTGTTCGTCCAGATCAGGAACTGGGTGAACGGGTCCAGATGGAACAGTGCCGCGCCGATCACGAGGGCGAGGGCGAGCAGGGTCTGGTCGAACCCGGCCACGGAAGGGGTGCGGTATCGCGGGCTGATGCGGCCGGAGCGTTTCGGGAAGATGCCCTCGCGGCTGAGCGACAGGGTGTAGCGGTTGATGGTGTTGTGGAAGGAGAGTTGGGCGGCGAAGATGCTGGTGACGATCAGGACGCTCATAAGGTTCACGCACCAGCCGCCCGCGAAGTTGCCTGCCGCGATGTAGGCGGTGTCCCCGGCGTCGAGGTGGCCTGCGGCGAAGGCTTGGACGGCGTCCGCTCCGAAGGCCTGGACGATGATCCAGACGGCGAAGGCGTAGAACGCGCCGATGAAGGCGATGGAGATGTAGGTGGCACGCGGGACGCTGCGATCGGGGTCCCGAGCCTCTTCCCGGTACAGGGCTCCGGATTCAAATCCCATGAAGGCGGAGAAACCAAGCCCGAGGACGGCGGCGAACTGCGGGGAGAAGACGGCCTGCGGGCTGAATGATTCGAAGCTGATGCCGTGTGCGCCGCCCTGAGCCAGGACGAACGCGGCGACGATGGCGACGATCAGGGTTTCGAGGGTGAGCAGGACGGCGAGGACCTTGGCGCCGACGTCGATTCCGCGCCAGCCCAGGTACCAGACGGCCCCGATCGACACGATCGCGTAGAGCCACCAGGGAAGTTCCACACCGGTGAAGGACTTCACGGCGAGATTGGCTTGGATGCCCAGCAGTCCATAGAGGCCGATTTGCAGGCCGTTGTAGCTCATCCAGGCAGTGAGGCCGGAGCCGAGGCCGACCACGCGGCCGAGCGTTTTCGAGATGTAGCCGTAGAAGCCGCTGTAGGACCGGACGTGGCGGGTAAGCGCCATGAAACCTATGGCGAACAGGCCCAGGCCGATGGCCGCAGCGAGGTAAATGGAGGGAGCCCCGACGCCGCCCACGGCGAGGGCGAGCGGGGCGATCCCGACGACGATGGTCAGTGGAGCGGCCGCCGACACCAACATGAACACAATGTCGCGAGTGCCTATTGCGTTCTTCTTCAATCCGCCGTCAACGCTGACGGTCGCGGGCGGCGCCATTGCCGCCGATTCTTTAGTGAAAGCCATTCACTTATTGTGGGGTGCGGCATAGGTTTGCGTCAAGAGGGTCTGTTCTGCAGCCCCGACGCCCGCTCACGTATGTCGTCTTTTCGCCCGACGCTCGCTCACCCTGGTGAGCGAGCGTCGGGCGAGATGGGCTTATAAGTGAGCGGGGGTTGGGGAAAGTGGGCTTATAGGTGAGCGGGGATCGCGGGGGAACGCGAGTAATTTTCCAACATTCCGGCGGTAAGTTACCCTGCGTTAGCCTTTTGTCTGGTTGGATTGTGTCTATTGGGACTGAAACTGGAGGCGCCGCCTCCTACCGACCCGAAGGTAGTAATGGAGCTCATCGAGGCCGAGCACCCGCGGCCAGGACACGTACTTCTGCACCTTAGCGACTCCCATCTGTTGGGAGGGTCGGAACCCCTTTACGGCGCGGTCGACAGTGAAGCCCATCTGAGGCAGCTCTTCTCGGAAGTGCACGCGTCAAAGGTCCGCCCCGACGCCGTGATCTTCACCGGTGACCTCGCCGATCAGGGTGAACCGGGTGCCTACGCCAAACTCCGGTCGATCGTCGAGCCGGCCTGTCGAGAGATGGGCGCGCGGGTGATCTGGGCGATGGGAAACCACGACGACCGGGCGAATTTCCGTGCCGGCCTCTTCGATCAGAGCGACAATGACGCCCCGGTGGATCACAGCTACTTCGTCAACGGGCTGCGGATCATCACGCTGGATACCTCCGTGCCCGGCTTCCATCACGGTGAGCTAAGCCAGAGCCAGCTCGACTGGTTGGAATCGGAGCTCGCGACGCCGGCTCCGGACGGCACGATCCTTGCCCTCCACCACCCTCCGGTCCCCAGCGTCCTCGACCTATCCATCCTGGTGGAGCTGCGCGGCCAAGCGGCGCTGGCCGACGTCGTACGCAATTCGGATATCCGCTCCATCCTGGGCGGCCACCTGCACTACTCCACCACCGCGATGTTCGCAGGCGTCCCGGTGTCGGTGGCTTCCGCGAGCTGCTACACGCAGGACCTCAACGTTCCGCAGGGCGGCACCCGCGGCCGCGACGGTGCCCAGGCATTCAACCTGGTCCACGTTTACGAGCAGACGATCGTGCATTCGGTGGTGCCATTGGGCAAATCGCCGACCGTTGGTGAGTACGTCAGCCCGGAAGCTACGCGGCGGCGGCTCGCCCAAGCAGGCATCCGGATTCCCCAGCGAGCCACGCATGAACGCGGTTCCATGGCCGACGCGAAGCGTCCGGAGATGACCCGCCGCTAGCGGACTACTTCTCCCATGGGGCTTTGACCGGGAAGTACTTCTCCATGAAGTCCGTGACGAGTCCGGCCCTTTCGTCGGCAGCCACTTCGGGGAAGCTGCCATCGTTGAGGCAGAAGAAGTCCACGTTGCGTTTGGCGAGCAACGTGGGCAGGTAGTGCAGCCCGGACCACAGGGTGGTATCCACGTACCTGACCTTGGCGGCCGTCTGCGTCACCGCCCGGCCCGTGAGCAGCGAATAGTAGTGGTAGAACGAGTTGGTCACGGAAATGTTGTCCGCCGCACGGAACCTGCTGGCCGCCGTCTTGGCGAACTCGGCCGGAAACTCGCGCTCCATCTCTGCGATGACGCTACGCCGAAGGGGCGCGGCGGTGTGCTCCAGATGGCGCGTGGTGATGCGCCCGAACCGCTCCCAGAGGAGCTTCCTGTTGACGCGGGCAGCGTTCTCGAAGCCGCTGCGTTCGGCGTCGTTCTCTCCCAGCCCGATCCGGGTGGAAGCTTCGATGAACTTGGTGATTCCGCCGGGAGTGAAGAACATGTCCGGTGCAACAGGCCGGCCGAAGAACATGTCGTCATTGGAGTACAGGAAGTGCTCGGAGAGGCCCTCAATGTGGTGCAGCTGGGATTCCACGGCCTGGGAATTGTGGGTGGGCAGCACGGTGGGGTCCTTGAAGAACTCCTCGCTGCGCATGATCCTGACGCTCGGGTGCTCGGCCAGCCACTCCGGCGCGGGGGAGTCCGTCGCGATATAGATCCGGCGAATCCAGGGCGCATACATGTACACCGAGCGCAAGGCATATTTGAGCTCGTTGATCTGCCGGAAACGGGCTTCGTGAGCGTCTCCCTCGCCCACAACTGCGTCTTTCATCTGCTCGCGGCGTGCCGCGATATACGCGGGGTCGTTTCCGTCCACCCATGAAAAGACGATGTCGACGTCGAAGTCGATGTCGCTCGCGTGGTCCGCGAACATGTTCTCGATGGTCGGCCAGCTCAGCCCGTGGCGTTCCACCGTGCCCCGGACAGCGTCCTGGCGCAGCATGGTTCGCCGGGTCAGGGAGTTCTCCACCGGCAACACGAGTTGTTCGCCGTCGAACTCCCACAATTCAAGCTGCACGCCCAACGAGGGACCGTACGTCAGCCCGCCCCCGGGTTCCACGCGTGGACGGAAGAGCCGGAAAATCCGGGCCTTCCGGTTGCTGGACAACTCGCCGTCGGCCACCAGCAGCGTGGATTTCTTCCGCGCGTCGACGGTCATGGAGTAGAACGGCTCGTTCCGGAAAGCCGAGACCAGAGCCTGGCGCAGTTTCTTCCGGAGCTGCCAGTCGACGGCGATCACGGGCCGGTGGTCGTTGCCGCGGACCAGGATGAAGTCCAGGCCGGCCGCGTCGAGTGCGGCACGGATCACGAGTAGATCTTCGACCATCACCTCCTGCGGGGTGCGGTTCTGGTTCAGCAAGCTGTATCGGCCGCGATGGCGGACGACGTCGGCGCGGTGCTTGAGGCGCGCCTCGACGGCGGGCGACGTCGGTTCGGGAACGACCGCATCGTCGTCGGAGGCGGGGCTACCAAAGTAGATTGCTTGCTGGTCCATGTCTGTGATGGCTTTTCTCCGAAAGATTGTGGTTGGCGCGGGCTTGGTGAACCTAGCCCACCAAGGCTTCACGCCAACTGTGCAGGAACGCGCCTCCGGCGTCGTCGTGAATGACGTCGTCGCCCAGGCCGAGGTTTGTGGCTGTAAGAACATCGTAGGGCTTGTTGGGCACGCCGTCCGCGGGCCGGACGTCGACGTGCTTCACGCTGTGGTCATTGTGGTGGAGCCAATCCGCCATGGCGTAGTCAGTGCGCGAATCGCCCACTGTCCGCCAAGCCTGCGGGGTGATCCCTTGGGCGGCGAGGAGCTCCACCGCGCGGCTGGCGCCGAGATCCTTGCCGAGCCGGACGGACTCGATGTCCGTAGAGATGATGGTGGGGTCCAGGCGGTAGTCCGCGGCGTCGTCGGACTCTGGTGCGTGGTGATCCAGGATCGCGGCAGAGAGCCCGTGCTTGCCCATGAGTTCCAGGGCGTCGGCGTCGAAGAGCTTCTGCTCGGCAAGGTAGTCGTCACTTGAGACGTCCAGATGCTGCTCCACCGACACCATGGCGCGCTTTGTCTCATCGAAGAACATGTGCGTCGCATAATCCTCTGCCACCATGCGGCGGACGTCGTCGCCGTAGGCCTTCGGAACGGCAAGCTCATGGTCCATATGGATGGGCCCGGGACCTCCCGAGGTGTAGCTGAACCACACGGCGCCCTTCTCGCAGATCGCGTGGACCACGGTTCCGGCGGGCATTCCGGCGGCGATCATGGGCGCCATGACCTGCTCGCGGATGAAAGCGTCCGAGCGGCCGGTGTTGAAAATGACGGGGATGCCTGCGGATGCCAAGCCCACAAGGTCCGCGATGATCGCCGGCTTCACATCGCGCGTCACGGGACTTGCGACGGGACCGTCGACGTCGAGGAGCAGTGCGAGGGCAGGAGCGGCCGGGTGCGTGCCTGGCATTGAAGCAGTCATGATCCCATTCTGTCAGTCCGGCGGGATGGCGGCAGTGGTGTGACGGCCGACGGCGGCAGACGCCACCGTTCGGCGCACGCGGTCCGCCAACGGTTACCTTTTGGCCACAACCTTCGTGGCCGACTTCTCACAAGTTCCCTTGGGCGCCTTACTTCTTTAGGCTTGCACAGTGATATTCAAAGCTGTGGGCGAGGGACGCCCGTACCCCGACCATGGTTTTTCCACGCCAAAGGACTGGGCCTCGCTGCCCCCGCGTCCGGTCCGGCTCGATGAACTTGTCACCACCAAGCGCACCCTTGACCTTGAAGCCCTGCTGGCCGAGGATTCGACGTTCTTCGGCGATCTCTTCCCCCACGTGGTGCAGTACCAAGGCCTGCTGTACCTCGAAGACGGGCTCCACCGCGCAGTACGGACCGCGCTCCACCAGCGCACGGCCATCCACGCCCGGGTGCTCGTGATAGATGGTTAACGAAACAATCCCGGAAGAGCAGGTGGCCGTGCCCGAGAACGCGGATCCGGGGAAGCGCCCGAAACGTCCCGGTAGGCAGAAAGATCCGACGACCCTGCACGGGCATCGCGTTGTCACCGGTCCGGATCTCCGGGCAACTTTTGCTGAGGCTCCCGGGCCTGAGAGCCATCCGGGGTGGTTCAGCCGCCGCCTCCTGCACGGGATCGTTCTCGCGCTGCTTGTCGGAGTGGTTGTTGCCGGGCTCGTGGGGGCATGGGCAGTCATGAACGGCGTGATCCGTTTCCCCTCCGCCGTTGCAAGCCAGGCGCCGGCCGCCGTGTGTCCCGCCACGGTTTTCGACTACACGCCCAACAACAAGATCAGCATCAATGTCTATAACGCTGCTGGCAGGCCCGGCCTGGCCAAGAACGTGGCGGACCAGTTGAAGGCCCGGGGATACAACGTCGGCACGGTCGACAACTCCACTACGAGCTACACCGGCCCCGCAGTGGTGGTTTCGGGATCCAGCGGCCAAGCGGCAGCGTTCAACATCCAGAAGAATGTCGCCGGCACCGATTACGTCCAGGACCAACGCACGGATGGTTCCGTGGACCTCATCCTCGCACCAGGATTCTCGGCACTCGTCCCACCGGAGCTCGTGGACAACACTCCGGGGAAGCTCAGTTGTCCCCGCCTCGAGCAGCGGATCGCGGACAACGCGAAGCTGCCGGTGATTCCGACGCCTTAGCCCGGCGGACGCAGCCAGCCCCGCGGGCGAGTCACGCCAGTCGCGCGGGCCGGCCGTCGTCGTCGAACCTTGCTCCTGCGCCCAACTGGATGAACCGCACCGTCTGGACCAGCCGCTCCTCAAGCTCGTCCAGCTCCGCCCCGTTCGCCGCATTGCCGCGTGCTGCGCTGGAGGACAGGGTTCCGTGGATGAGCCGGGCGAGCTGGCCGACGTCGGCGGGCGGGAGGTAGCCGGCGGCGATACCGTCGCGCAGGATGTCCTGGAGCAGCAGGTTGAGTTCGCCCACGTGGTCTGCCAGTTTCGCGAAGGAAGCGGGGGAGAGGACTGCCGCCATCGCAGGACCCGGCGGGAGGTGCCGTCGGCTGAGGTCTTCCACCTGGGCGCGCACGTAAAGGGCAAGGCGGTCCACCGGGTTCTGAAGTGCCGCGAGGGATTCGCGCAGGTCGCCCAGGAACCGCTCTGTCTCGTCCAGGGCGTACGCGATGAGGAGCTGTTCCATGTCGGCGTAGTAGTTGTACACCGCGGTCCGGCCGACGCCGGCGTGCCGCGCGACGTCGGTCATGGTCAATCCGGGCAGTCCGTGGGTGAAGAGCAGTTCTCCGAAAGCCGTCAGGACCCGGCGTCGGGTTTCAGCGCGTTGCGCGGCATTGGTGGCGGCCGTAATCCTAGGCATACAGACACTTTACAGGGATCTGTCAGCAAAGTTGGGCCCGCGGAGACCGTGGTTTCCCGGTACGGCTGATGGTTCCACCGGGATGTGACTCTCTCCGTCAGTAGTTGATGTTTTGTGTCAAATTAGTTGGTGCGGAGCGAATCCCGCCGTTCGGCTAGCGGGCACCAAGGGTACGGTGATCGATCCTTCACGGGGACACCGCGCCTGCCCTAGCTCCCCACAAAATGCGCCGATGTGTACGCTGTCCCTATGAGCAAGGCGACCTCAGAAGGCAGTTCGTGGCGTTGGTTCCTGCATGCGCTGAGGAACTTATTTGCAGACGGAGGGCCGTTGGCACCTGGATGGGGCTTCGGTCGACGGAAGAACTAATAAGCCGCTGCCAGAATAGTCCGGAGCTAAGATGACCACCGCTGCTGTTGCCGTCCTCATGCTGTCTAGTGCCCTCATGACTGCATCAGCTTTCTACAGGTAGCAAGTCATCCCACACAACGAATCCCATATTTCGACAACAGTCCAATGCGGACTGATAGAACGAGTAAATGGCTGTTCCTTAGTGGCATTGCCCTAATCGCCGCAGTGGAGTCCCGCATAGTGGTGTAACGCCACGGTGGTTGTCTGCGTCGTTGCTGA
>NZ_JARVRG010000005.1:0-162411 GCF_030209795.1 Arthrobacter sp. efr-133-R2A-63
CAACTGAGGCGACGAATGCCCCTTCCCGGAGGTATTGACATGAGGTAACAGGGGGGCACCGAGCTGACCAGACACCGGACTTCGGCGCGAATCCGGGGCTGGAAAAAGTAAAGTGAAAGTAGTTATTCAGATTGGTAGCGGAGTGCTGTTGGGGCACGTAAGCTAATTGTCAGCAGGAACCCAAAGAACCTGCTCCAAAGTCCGCTCCGGAGTGCGTATCCCCCAATAACGCACTCCGGAGCTCTTTGTTTAAGCCGGGTTCCGGGGAGCCGTCGTCGGGGGTTGTGCGCCTCTGGATCGACCCGCTGCCGATTACGGCGAATTCCACGGCATGGTGGCACTATTGGGTGATGCCCTTCATGCGCGTTCCCAGGCTCAAGAGGGCGTCTTCCCGCAAGGGACGCCAAGCAACCGCGCCGGCATCCGCCTCAACTGGATGGTGGCTTCTGGTTGTCGTATTCATCGAAGCTGCGGTCGCCTTGTCTATCCGCCTGCCGTTGGCTTTCGGGCTTCCACCGTGGCTCAGCCTGGACGGATCAACCGGATTCCCAGCCCTTCTAGCGCTGTTGATTGTGCCGCTGGTGGTGTTGGCGGCGTGGCGTCTCATGCGGCAGCAGCAGCGGGAGCGCAGCCAAGCGTTCCAAACATCGCGTTTGATGGACACGGTGCTGCATACGAGCCAGGACTGGCTGTGGGCCACCGGGCCCGATGGGCGATTTACATTCTGCAGCCCGGCGTGCAAGGACATCACGGGATACGAGCCTTCCGAACTGCTGGGAAGGAACATCACACGCATCATCGACCCCGGGGATCTGGCGGATGCGCGGCTGGACTGGAAAGCCAGGGAAAGCGGTGACTCCTCATGGTCTCGGGTAGTCACCGTGTGTCGGCACCGGGACGGCAGCCGCGTCTTGGTTGACGTTGCCGGAAGGCCAATGCGCGACAGGGAGGGCCGGGATCGCGGTTTCGAGGGCACCTGCCGTGTCTTGAATCCAGAGACAGCACGCATGCGTGCAGAAGTCACCGCCCGCATCCAGGAATTGCTCACTGACGGTTCAGTCATCACAGCATTCCAGCCGATCCTGTGCCTGGAAATGCGCAAAGTCGTTGGAGTCGAATCCCTGACAAGGTTCAGTGGATACCAGGAGTTGTCCCCGGAGGTGCGGTTCATTGAAGCTGCTTCGGTCGGCCTGGACGTCGAGCTCGAAATCCTCGCACTCCGGACCGCACTCACTACCGGTGCGTCGCTCCCGCCAGGGCTGTACGTCGCGGCAAATCTCTCGCCGCGCGCATGCCTTGACCCACGTTTGGCAGCTGCGATTGTGGAGTCGGCCATCCCCCCGCGGCGCATCGTGCTGGAGGTCACGGAACGCCATGAGGTCGGCAACTACGGACCGCTCGCGGACGCACTTGCACCGTTGCGGCGCGCGGGCCTGAGAATCGCCGTCGACGACGCCGGTGCCGGCTTCGCTTCGATGCGCCACATCCTGCAGCTCAAACCAGACCTCATTAAGCTCGATCGCGAGATCATCGCCGGCATCGACACCGATCCGGCACAGCGGGCCCTGGGCGCTGCGATGGTCGGGTTTTCCTCCGAAATCGGAGCCGCCTTGGTGGCGGAAGGAATCGAAACCGAGGCAGAGCTGGCCGCGGTAACCGAACTCGGAATGACCGCAGCCCAGGGCTATCTGATCGGTCGCCCCTCGCTGAGCCCGGAGGACTGGGCGAGCTGGGGGTAGCGGCGGCCGGTTCCCGCCTATACCCCCAGGGGGTACTTGATTTATACCCCTAGGGGGTATAAATTTGCACCATGAGCACGATCGATGTGAATCCGGTGGACCTGAACAACCCGGTTGACTTGAACAATGGCCAGCACGGCTACTCTCCCAACAAGGACGCATACTTGCGACGCCTTAAGCGGATCGAGGGCCAGGTGCGCGGCATTGCGCGCATGGTGGAAGAGGACAAATACTGCATCGACATCCTCACCCAAGTCTCTGCAGTCACTAAGGCATTGCATGCCGTGAGCCTTGGGCTCGTGGAGGAACACATCGGGCATTGCGTTGTCGGAGCTGCCTCCGAGTCGGATCCCGTCGTGCGCGCCGAGCAAATCGACATCAAGGTCAAGGAAGCAGCCGATGCCATCGGGCGCCTGCTGCGTTAACCCCTCAAGCACTCACCACACAATTCACATCACGACCAAGGAGCACTCCATGGGCCACACCGCCACCATCCAGACGAACGTCAGCGTTTCCGGCATGACCTGCGGGCACTGCGTTTCAGCCGTCAGCGAGGAAATCGAGTCCTTGGCGGGTGTGGAGAATGTCGAGATCGACCTGAATGCCGGCGGAATCTCCACGGTCACCATCACCTCCACCCAGGAACTATCGCCGTCGGAAATCGGCGAAGCTGTCGCGGAAGCCGGCTACTTGGTAGTCGCCAACGAGGCCTAGGGGCCAATGTGAGCAATCACGATATCCTCCACCAAACGGGGACGCGAATCATCGAGCTCGACATCGAGGGGATGACATGCGCATCCTGCGTGGCCCGCGTGGAGCGGAAGCTGGGCAAGCTCGACGGCGTGGAAGCTTCAGTCAATCTCCCCCTCGAATCAGCCCACGTCACCGTCCCGGACAACGTCACGGACCAACAAATCGTGGACACCGTCAACGCAACGGGCTACAAAGCCAGAATCCGCGAATCGAGGCCCAGCCCGTCCAGCACCGAAGGCAGCGCCGGTGACAACGGTGCAACGGAACATGACCACAGCGACGGTGCCGGTGGTATGCGCCAGCATGCGTCTAAGCGAGGCACGAGCGAGCATGCAGAGCATGGCGCCGGTGCCGCCGCGGCCGGCGACCACAATGCGGGCACCCACGAAGACCACATGCACCACGGACCCGCAGCGTCGAAATTGCGTCCGAGACTGATCGCTGCGGCCATATTGACGGTCCCGGTCTTCGCCATCTCGATGATTCCAGCTTTGCAGTTCCCGCACTGGGGTTGGGTCGCCGCGTTGCTGGCCCTTCCCGTGGTGACGTGGGCGGCGTGGCCCTTCCACCGCGCCGCCGCCATCAACGCACGCCATTTCGCCTCGACCATGGACACGCTCGTCTCCATTGGTGTCCTTGCCGCGTACCTCTACTCTGCGTGGCAGCTCTTCGCGAACCCCATGATGACTGAACACCCCGGCATGGAGTCCACGGGGGGCATGGGCGGCGGACTGTACTTCGAAGTTGCGGCCGTGGTCACCGCGTTCCTGCTCCTGGGCCGCTTTCTGGAGGCCAATGCCAAAGCGAAGGCCGGCGATGCCCTCAAGGCGCTGCTGAACCTGGGAGCCAAGGACGCAACGGTGGTGCGCGACGGCGTCGAGCACCAGATCCCGGCCGAGGAACTCGTAGCAGGGGACATCTTCGTGGTCCGCCCCGGAGAGAAGATCGCCACGGACGGCTTGGTGACGAGTGGTTCGTCGGCCGTGGATGCCTCATTGGTCACCGGTGAATCGGTGCCCGTGGAGGTCGGCCCGGGAAGCCAGGTCACGGGCGCCACCATCAATGCTTCGGGCCGTCTGCTGGTCCGGGCAACCCGCGTCGGTTCCGACACGACGCTCGCCCAGATGGGGCGGTTGGTCAGCCAGGCGCAGACGGGCAAGGCCCCGATCGCACGGCTCGCCGATCGCATCAGCGCCGTCTTCGTGCCGGTCGTATTGGTCATCGCCGTGGTTACTTTCGCAGTCTGGCTCGTCCTGAGCAGGGACCTCAATGCCTCGTTCACCGCTGCTGTGGCAGTGCTCGTGATTGCGTGCCCGTGCGCGCTTGGGCTCGCGACGCCGGTTGGGCTCCTGACCGGGACCGGCCGGGGCGCTCAGCTCGGCATCCTGATCAAGGGGCCCCAGGTGCTTGAAGATACGCGCACGGTGGATGCCATCCTGTTGGACAAGACCGGTACCGTCACGAGCGGCAAGCTGGCCGTTGGACACACCTTGGCCTTGAACGGCCACTCCCCCGCCGATGTCCTGTCTCTTGCCGGCGCCGTCGAGGCAGCGTCGGAGCACCCCATCGCCCACGCCATTGCTGCTGCCGCCAAGTCCGCAATGCCCGACGCCGGTCCGCTCCCCGCTGTGAAGGACTTCAGTTCCGCCCCGGGCGGCGGAGTCCGGGGAATGGTCGCGCTGAACGGAGCCGGAAAGGGCGCCGAACGAACGGTCGTGGCAGGCAGGACCGGCTGGCTGGAACTCAACGGAATTTTCCCTGACGACGCACAGCGCCAGGCACTGGCAACTGAGGAAGCCGGTGGCGCTACCGCCATCTGGGTGGCTGTGGACGGAAAGCCCGCTGGGGTCGTGACCCTCAGGGACACCGTCAAACCCGGTTCGGCAGCGGCCATAGCGAAGCTCAAGGAACTCGGGATCCGACCCCTGCTGCTGACCGGAGACAACGCCGCCGTCGCCGCCCAAGTGGCCACCGCCGTCGGGATCGCCCCGGAAGACGTGTTCGCGGGGGTCCTGCCGGAGGGCAAAGTGGACGCGGTCCGGAAGCTTCAGTCCCAGGGGTCCACTGTGGCGATGGCGGGGGACGGGGTCAACGACGCCGCAGCCCTGGCACAGGCCGACCTGGGCATCGCGATGGGGTCGGGCACGGACGTCGCCATCGAGGCCTCGGATCTGACCGTGATGGGCAGTGACCTCGGGCAGCTGGTGCAAGCCATCGAGCTGTCCCGGAAGACGCTCACCACCATCAAGACGAACCTGTTCTGGGCGTTCTTCTACAACGCCATAGGCATCCCTGTTGCTGCCCTTGGCTTGCTCAACCCGATGATCGCCGGTGCGGCCATGGCTGCGAGCTCGGTCCTGGTGGTCGCTAATTCGCTCCGGTTGCGCTCGTTCGCAAAGTAGCCCCTGCCCACCCAACTCACGGCCCACCCAACTAACTCGCAGTTGTTGTCGTTATGCAGCGTCAAAACGGCAACAACTGCCAGTCAGTTGGGGGAAGCTGGCCCAGCCAGTTGGGGGAAGTCAGGCCGTTCCGAAACGAACAGCCGCGCGGGCCCGGGCTTTGGCCGCCTCCTCGTCGCGGTTGCGAGCGGGCGCGTGGGTCACGAGGGAATCGAGCAGATGCTGGGTGATATGCGCGATCTCATGGACGGCCTCGGCGAAGGCCTCCTCGTTGGCCTTCGACGGCTTCGTCGTGCCACTGATCTTGCGCACGTATTGCAGTGCTGCAGCTTCCACCTCCGCTGAGGTGGCTCGTGGCTCGAAATTGTGGAGGGTGTGGATATTCCGGCACATATCAACATGCTAGGCCCTGGCCCTCCCTCAAGGCTCGGTTTTAGAGGACCCGCTCGGATGGAACCGGCTCGACGTCGTTTGCGTGGTCAAGCTCCAGGGCCGCGTGGAATGTACCGGACTCCACGGCATCGCGCTTGTCCGCACGTAGCTCGTCGATTCGAACCAACACCACTCCGCACACGATGAGCGCCCCGCCCACGAGCTGGATGGCTCCCGGCAATTCGGCCAGCAAAAGCCAGGCCCACACCACGGCGAACAGCACTTCGGTGAGCGAGACAAAGGATGCCACTTTGGAACCGAGGCTTCGTGCTGCCATGATCCCCGTGACGTAGGACAGCACGGTGGACAGGATGACAAGGCCGGCGATCGAGACCCACCATGGCGTGGTCCACGGCCCGAGCTGCGTGTCCGCGGTAGCGAAATTCATGGACACCAGACCGGTTGCGCCGGCAATCCAAATGAGGATTGAACCGGCCATGAGACCGCCGGAAGCCAGGACAATGGGCGGCAATGTGTCGTTCTGCTTGGCCGTGATGAAGAAATAGATGACCAGGCAGACGGCCGCGGCCATGCCCCACAAGACGCCGACGAAGTCCACCTTCACGGAACCGGTGAGATCAAGCACCAGGACGAGACCGCCGAGGGACAGCAGCGTTCCAATGGCCGTGAGGGCCCGGGGTCGGCGTCGGCTCGCGGCCCACAGCCACAGGACGATCATGGTTGGCGCGAGGTATTCGAGCAGGAGGGCGACGCCCACGGACAGCCTGGACACCGCGTTGAAGTAGAAAAGCTGGCACCCCGCAACACCGATGACGCCGAACAACAGGATGGTGAGCCAGTTGTCCTTGAGTTGGTGCCAACGGCCCCGGAGGGCGACGACGGCCGGGATCACCAAGATGAGCGAAGCGCCGCTCAATCGGATGGCAACTGCCGCACCGGGGGTCCACCCCGTTTCCAGGAGGGACTTGGCGAACGAGCCTGACAAGCCGAAGACCGCTGAAGAAAAGAGCGCGAGCCCCAGGCCCGACGCCATGAAGCCCGCAGCACCAGCCCGGTTTGTTGCAGCTGACACAGCAGCCTCCTGTCAGGAGTAAAATGGGTTACGCTACTGACACTACCTCCGAGAGATGTAAGGAGTCAAAGTGCTTTTTGCACCTGACACTGAAGTGGCGCTTCGAAGTGTGGTCAATTTGATCAACACGGCTGCCAACGGCACCGAATCCCTCCCGGGTGTCGCCGAGCTCCACGCCTTCCTCGACGCGGAAGAATTCACTGGCGCCAGGGAAGGAAACGAGGCCGAATTAGCCAGCGTGAAGCGACTCCGGAGCCAGCTGGCTTCCTTGTGGACGGCCGATGAAGACGCGGCCGTGGAGACCGTCAACCAGCTCCTCATCGATGCGCGGGCCCTCCCCCAATTGGTCAAGCACGATCATTGGGATTGGCATTTGCACGCCACTACCCCCGAGGCGCCCCTCGCGGAGCGCATGGGCACCGAAGCCGCCATGGCGCTCGTGGACGTCATCCGCAGCAAGGAAATGGACCGCCTGCGGGTGTGCGCGGCAGACGATTGCGACGCCGTCGTGTTGGACTTGAGCCGCAACCGATCCAAGCTCTATTGCGATACCGGCAACTGCGCCAACCGGACGCACGTGGCCGCCTACCGGGCCCGAAAGGCATCGGGGACGGAGTGAGGGGAGTAAGACGGCCTAGTTGGCGTCGGGGGTTTCCGTTTCGCTGCCCGCATGGGGGGCCGCGGATCCGTGACTCTGGCCCGGCTTCCTGGAACTTAGGTTGACGCCCGAGCCCTTGCCGAGGTGCTCGGCGTTTTCCTTGTAGCTCATGGAAAGCATGGCGGCGAGGACGAGGCTCACAATGAAGGCGATGCCGCCACCGGTAAAGGCGAGGTCAAAGCGCGGAGTGCGGGCACTGCCGCCGGAGGCGAAGATCAGCACGGCGAAAAAGACCAAGACACCCCAGAACGCGGAGAACATCAGCGGTCCCTTAACCGAGGTCCGCATCTTGCGCGGCTCTCCTGGTTTCTGGTCAGCCAAGGTCATTCCTCCAATGTGGGTGCTGGCGCCATACGCGCCTTGAGAGTTCTACGCAGGGTAGAACGTACGACTACTAGTTTACGGCCTCGGCGGAGGGGGTTTGCCCATCGTGCCGCAGGCTCAACCCGGACAGCACCCACAAGACTCCCGAGATGATGGCGCCGCCGCCGGCGACGCCGAGAAGCGCGTGGGCTCCCAAGCTGATGAAGAACGGCAAGGCCACGGCAGTGCCGATGCCCACCACGCCTGAAATGATCCAGTCGCGGGCGAGCACGTGGCGTCCGCGCCGCCGGAATCCCTTGACTAGTTCGAACCCCCCGAGCACCAGCAATCCCACGAGCGCTGAAACGCCAACGCCCGTATCGGACTGCGTCATCAAGGCACCTACACCTGCCAGGCCAACGACGACGGCCGCGGCTGCCGGAATGCTCGCGGCCAGGAATGCCGCGCCCCCGGTTGCGAGCAGATAGAGCCCGGTAGCCCAAGCCAGAACGTGCACGGACGGCGAGCCCCAGAAGACAGTCACGGCTCCAAACACCAGCGCAACACCGGCGCGGAGAAGTACGGGCTTCCAGAGTCCGGTTGCCATGGGCGTGGATGAAGTCGCTGAAGAGGTGGGGAGAGTCACCAGTCCAGTTTAGTGCGAACCGAGGACCATCCATTTGTCAGACCGGGACCGCAGCCCCAAGGTGACCCCGCGGGCCGCCATGTAGCCCAGCGCGAACGCCCCCCAGAGCCACACGAGCCCCGCCGCGCCGTCGGGCCTTGTCGCGTGGACTGCCGCCAAAAGCGGCAGATAGACCGCGAGGTTCACGACGCCGGCAATCGCCAAGTAGCGGGCATCGCCCGCACCGATCAGGACGCCGTCCAGAACGAAGACGTAACCAGCGAGGGGCTGCCCGACGGCGAGCACCCACAGCGCCGCGGTGAGCGCGGACTGGACGCCGGCGTCGGAGGTGAAGAGGAATCCCGCCCACGGCGCAGCCACCGCGAGGAGCACACCGGTCACGACGCCGAAGCCCGCACCCCAGCGGATCATGGTGTGGGTGAGTTCGCGCGCCCTCCCCGGGCGGGAGGCGCCGAGTTCCTTGCCGATAAGGGCCTGCGCAGCAATAGCCAAGGCATCCAGGGCGAAGGCAAGGAAGGAGAAGATTGTCATGGCGAGCTGGTGCGCGGCGAGGTTGACGGACCCTTGGGAGGTGACCACCAGGACCGTGGCCAAGATAGCCAGGCGCAGGCTGAGTGTGCGGAGCATGAGCCATGAACCCACGGTGGTCATCGTGCGGATTCCGCGCCAATCAGGGCGCAGCGAAACGCCATGACGCCGGGCATTCCGTCCCACCATCACCAAATAGACAGCAGCCATGGCCCATTGCGCGATGCTGGTTCCGATGGCCGACCCGGCCACTGACAAGTGCAGCCCGTAGACGAGGATCCAGTTCAGGCCAATATTCGCGGCGAATCCCACTGTCGCGACGACCAAGGGGGTGCGGGTGTCCTGCAGTCCGCGGAGCACTCCGGTGCCGGCGAAGATCAGGAGCATGGCGACGAGTCCCGGCATGGACCAGCGCAAATAGTCCACCGCATATGTCCGCACCTCACCACTGGCGCCAAGCAGCCCCACCAGCGGCTCAGCCGCGAGGAAGCCCGCCACCGCCAGAACTGCACCCAGCAGCAAGGCCAGCCAAGCGCCGTCGCGGCCTGCGGCCAGTGCTTTGGCGAGTTTTCCGTCCCCGATGGCCCGCGCCACCGCTGGAGTCGTTGAATATGCCAGAAAGACCATAAGTCCGACCGCCGTGTACAGCAGGGTGGAGGCCAGTCCGACGCCGGCGAGTTGAGGCACGCCAAGGTGACCCACAATGGCGGAGTCGGCCAAGAGGAAGAGGGGTTCGGCGATGAGCGCCCCGAAGGCGGGGACAGCAAGGCGCAGGATCTCCCGGGCCGTGGAGGGCGGGGTGGGACGGGTCACTGTTTGGGGCACTTTCCCAGACTAGCGGGGGGCGCCGACACTGCCGACCCGGGTCCGCACCGTCATACAACGCGCCGGGATCCGCGCCGTCGATACACTCTCGTCATGAGCGAGCTTCCCTCCCACTCCGTCACGCTGCGGTTCCTTGCTTCTCCCACCGACGTCGGACACAGCGGGTCCGTCGACGCTGGCACAGTCCTTGAGTGGGTGGACAAGGCCGCCTACGCGGCAGCTGTTGGCTGGGCGAAGTCCTATTGCGTCACCGCATACGTGGGCAACATCCATTTCGCCGACCCGGTCAACAGCGGAGACATGGTCGAGGTCGAAGCGACCATCGTCTATACGGGCCGCTCTTCCATGCATATCCGGACCACCGTGTCCTCGGGCGACCCCAAGGGCGGCCCAGCCACGATGCGCAGCCAGTGCCTGGTGATCTTCGTTGCGGTTGGTCCCGACGGCCGCCCGGTTCCAGTCCCCCAGTTCGAGCCCTCGACGCCGGAGGAAGTCGAGCAGCGCGACAACGCCCTCGCGCGGATCGCCGTCCGGGAGAAAATCGTCGAAGCCATGAACGCGCAGGAATATACGGACGCCGGCACTGCCGAGCGCGTTGTTCTCCGCTTCATGGCGGCCCCCACCGATGTGAACTGGGGCGGAAAGGTCCACGGCGGCATTGTCATGAAGTGGATCGACGAGGCCGCTTACGTCTGCGCTTCACGGTATTGCGGCAAGGACACCGTGGCGGTGTTCTCCGGGGGCGTGCGCTTCTACCGGCCGCTCTTGATCGGCGACGTGGTGGAAGTAGAAGCCCGTCTCGTCTACACAGGCTACAAAGGCATGCATATCGCTGTGCACGTGCGCTCCGGAAACCCGAAGAGCCGTGAGATGAACCTGACCACGTACTGCCTCACGGTCATGGTGGCCAGGGATGAAACCGGCACGTCCGTACCGATCCCACCCTGGGTGCCGGAAACCGACGAGGACAGGCGCCTTCACGCCCACGCCCGCGAACTCCTGGAGATCCGAGGACGGGCTCCCGGAAACCGGATGCCCGATCATTTGCTCAACGGCGGGTAGGCGTTCCGCGAGGGTCTGGCGCCGCGACGTCCTAGGCCGCGCGGCTTCGCGCACGCCATGGGCCAGCTCGTCGCTGCGGGCAAACACTGCGCTAGGCAGGTCGGCACCCTCCAGCAATGCCGTCGCGGCACCCCCGGCGGCAAGCCGTGGGTCGTCGTCAGCGATCACGATCCGGAGACTCAACCCGGGCCTGCCGAATGGCCGCCAAGTATGGAGGACAGCGGTCCTCGTGCCCCTTGTAGCCCCGACCGGTGACGTGGGCGATCCGCGGTGCGAGCAGGAGGCCCCTGGGCGGGAACCCGTCAGACCTTGGGCTTGGGCGAGGCGTCGAAGTGATCCCATCTCGACATTGATCGGTTGGAATGAGGGTCACAAACGTGCTGGAAGATATGCGCTGATGACCAGCTGCCGCTCCTTGTTGCACTGTCCGATCGTGGCTGTCCAGTAGAGGAGGTACTTCCCGTGTCGCAGGATGCATCCAGCATGGGCGTCGAGCTTATTGGACCTTCGGCGCCTACCCTGCTCGATGCTGAGACGCCTGAGTGTGAAGGCAGGAACGTGCTCCGCATTCTTTACGCCTTTACTTCGCAGTAATTGATTGCTTTCGGCAATAGTAATCTTGCTGTTTAAAACTTAGTAATTGTTGTTACCGAGTCGTTACTGATCTTGGGTTGAATGCTGGGAGTATGCTGATAGCTTTCTTTGTGGGGGATATATCTGAACGTTGACATTCCCCCCATTTCGCATTCGCATTAATAAATTCGGGGGAATTTGTATGAATCTGAAGAAGACGTTGGCAGGTATCGCGCTCACGGGTGCGCTGTGTTCTGTGGCAGGAGCTGCGGTCGCTGGCACCCAGTATCCCGCCGAAGGCGGCACGTGGAACTACGGCTACAACATCGGTATCTATTCCGATTACATGCACGGAAGTCGGTGCCATGGCTCATCGGTTCGGAACGACTGGGGCTACAACAGCAGTATTAATACCGCTGGCGGTTACTGGGCGAACGCTTGGCACTCCGGAAACATCTGGACACACAACTCCTGGTACTACCGGGTCTGCTAACCGGAAGGTATTCCTGCCTGGCTAATGGCCGCCCGGCGGACCTTCCACGTTCCGCCGGTCGGATTCCCCACCATTTTGAGGACGCGTCCTAAATGTTAAAGTTACTTGTACGAATTACCTCATTGGGCATAGCCGTGTTCTTGTCGGTGTTGGCAGGAATCTATATATCGACAGCCGAGGAAGCATTCCCCCGAGGTTCCGAATTTACGGCGAGCCTTGATTTCTCCCAAGTGCAAATGCCCAAAGCCCACGTCATTTCCGAGTTGGATTCACTGGCGGACGCAACAGGTCTTCACCTGGCCAAAGTCGTTGCAGATCCTGAGGACTTCTTCAATTCACGATCGCTGTACGCCTTCGGCAAGGAAGCGCCGCTGACCGCGCAGGAGCTTGAATGGTTCAAACCCGGCATGCATGGTCAGCTACGGTCCGCGCATGAACTCGGTACCGCCTCCCTGAGCGGCCCCTACGTCTACTCGGGGTCCGAGAGCGCGACGCTGCATCTGACGCAATGGCTGGACACCCACCTTGTGAAGCGCAACATTTCCGCAAAGGACACCGTCGGTGTCCTCCAACAGGCACTGTTGGGCACGGGCGCTTGGCTGACCTTCCTGACGTGTCTGGTCCTCCTCATTACCCTGGTGATCGCGTGGTACGTCCTGCGTGCCAAGGCACGCACACTGAAGGTCTTATGCGGTACCCCCGCCAGCAAGATCGTCCTCGAGGACCTCCTCTCCCTGTTCCGGGTCGTGGCGATTCCCGCGGTCGTCGGCGTCCTTGTAGCCCTTGTCGTCCTTACTGCCCAAGGCAAGGCCTCCTATCTGACCTCCTTCACGCTCACTAGCGCCGCGTTCCTAAGCTGCGCCCTGGCCATGATGGTCCTGTGTGCGCTGCTGGTGAGTGCGTTGACGTGGCCGTCCGTGGACGGTATCGCTTCGCGCCAGCCTCCCGAGAGACATTTCCAGCGGATCAGCGAACTACTCAAGGCAGCGACCCTTGTCTTGGTGACTGTGACGCTGCCCGTCGTCGGAGCATCCATCGCCGAGGCGACGAACCTTTCAAACCAAGGCGCCCAGTGGGAGGTCTTGAAAGACCAGGTCTCACTGCGCGTAGGCGTCCGTTCGGATGCCGAGTTTCAGAGCCGGCAAGCAGAACTGCACAACCTTGCCGACGCCGCTTCCAGCACCGGCAAGCTGACCCTTTCCTACGCCATCAAGCCCGAATACCTTGTCAGACAGGACGAGACCGGGTCGGCCGACCTCGGCGGCTACGACGGAGTGGTCATCGCAAATCCCAACTACCTCAAGGCGATCTCGCCGCTCATCGCTTCTGATCCTTCCACGGGCGACCCGCTCGGGGCGCAAGGTACGAAGGTTTCCTTCGATGAACTCCCGGCAACCCTCAAGGACTATCTGACCAGACAGTTCCCACTGTGGAATCGAGCCGGCGACAACCTCAACGGGCTGGACCAGTCGCTCCAAAACTACCGATACACGGGGCAGCAAGAATTCCCTGCACTTGCGCCCGTTCTTGGCGAGATGACCCATTTCCGGAACCCTCTCGTCATCGTCGTGGCCGACCCCGCCAAGACTTTCAACAACAGCACCATCGGCGGCTTCCTTACCACGGCGAATCTCACCTTCAACGACGCAGGCTGGGTCCGTGACTACCTCGCCGGACATTCCCTGGGGAGCGTGGTTCTCTCGGTGGACCGCATTTCGGACGCCGCCCTCTACAACAGCCAGCTCCAAAACCAGTCCGCGGGCATGAAGACACTATCCTTCACCCTGGTCCTCCTCGCACTCACCATGAGCACTGCGGTTTCGGCCCTCGTCTACGCCCTCTCCAAAGCCCGGCGCATCTTCGTGCAACGCACTTCAGGCTGGACGTGGCTCAAATCCCTCACCCGCCGCCTGGCGTGGGAGGGCGCGCTGGCCCTGGTGCTGGCAGTCGCCATGTACTTCACCCTCGGCGCCGGCGCCCGTCCGGACGTTTGGTGGGCCTTGATCGCCGTCCCGCTCTATGTGCTCATCAGTCTCACCATGCATATCAGCTCGGCACGAGGAGTGTTCAGACGGCTCCTTTCCCGGGCAGCCTGACCGCCACCACGACCATTCGAAAGGTTCTCATGGACATCAAAGCAGACAATGTCACCGTCACCATCGAAGGAAAAAAGGTCTTGGACGGACAAAGCGCCCACGGCCTGCCTGGAAAGACTCTGGCGCTGATCGGGCCTAGCGGGTCCGGAAAGACCACCCTTCTCAACGTTCTCGGCCAACTCCTCCGCGTCGATGGTGGCCGCGTAACCGTCGGTGGGCAAGACGCCACCAAATGGGATGACCGGCGCAGGCGCCGCTTTTGGCAGCAACACGCTGCGTTCGTCTTCCAGGATTACGGGCTCATTGACGAAGAATCAGTCGAATACAACGTCGCCCTCTCACATCTTTCACTCCTCGGACTTCAGCGGCGCCAGAAAGCCGCCGTCGGGGAGGCGCTCGAACGAGTAGGGCTCACCGGCCGCGGCAAGGAGAAAGTATCAACCCTCAGCGGCGGCGAAAAGCAACGCGTCGGCCTGGCCCGGGCGATGTTCCGCTCCGCCGACATCATTTTCGCCGACGAGCCCACCGCGTCCCTCGACTTGGATAACCGGAACCTCGTCACAGGCTTCCTCCAGCAAGAGGCCGCCCGCGGCGCCGCTGTCGTTATTGCCACCCACGATGAGGCCCTCATGAACGCCTGCGACACAACACTTCGACTAGGACTCGAGCGGAGCTAGAACCCGCCGCCGGTCTCGCCGGCCATGTTGGCGAAGCGGGAGTAGTGGCCCTGGAACGCAACCACGATGTCCTTGGTGGGACCGTTACGGTGCTTGGCGATGAGGATGTCGGCCTCGCCGGCACGGGGAGACTCTTTGTCGTAGACGTCTTCGCGGTGTAGCAGGATGACCATGTCCGCGTCCTGCTCGATGGAGCCCGATTCACGCAGGTCCGAGACCATGGGCCGCTTGTCCTGGCGCTGTTCAGACCCACGGTTGAGCTGCGAGAGCGCGATGACCGGAACCTGGAGCTCCTTGGCCAACAGCTTGAGCGCACGCGAGAATTCGGAGACTTCCTGCTGACGGGATTCCACCTTCTTGCCGGAACTCATGAGCTGGAGGTAGTCAAGGATCACCAGTTTGAGGTCGTGCTGCTGCTTCAGGCGGCGGCACTTGGCCCTGATTTCCATGAGGGACATATTGGGGCTGTCATCGATGAACAGAGGGGCGTCGTTCATGCGTCCCATGGTGGTGGCGATCTTGGACCACTGCTCGTCCTTGATGGTGCCCTTGCGCAGGTCCTGGAGGCCAATGGTGGCTTCCGCGGACAGCAGGCGCATCGCGATTTCGTTGCGTCCCATTTCCAGGGAGAACATCACGGTGGCGAGGTTGTTCTTGATCGCGGCGGAACGGGCGAAGTCAAGCGCGAACGTGGACTTACCGACGGCGGGGCGCGCGGCGATGACAATCATCTGGCCCGGGTGCAGACCGTGCGTGAGCTCATCGAGTTCGTAGAACCCGGTGGGGACGCCCGTCATGCCTTCTCCGCGGTGGCCGGATGCCTCGATCTCGTCAACGGTGGATTCCATGACGTCCTTGAGCGCCACGTAGTCTTCCGCAGTACGGCGTTCAGCCACGGCGTAGATCTCGGCCTGGGCCTGGTTGACGAGGTCTTCCACCTCTCCGTCCTGGCCGTAGCCCATCTGGACGATCTTGGTGCCGGCGTTGACGAGCCTGCGCAGGACAGCGCGCTCAGCCACGATTTCTGCGTAGTAGCCGGCGTTGGCCGCCGTAGGCACGGTCTGGATGAGCTCGTGCAGGTAGGCGGGGCCGCCGATCCTGTTGATCTCGCCGCGTTTGGTCAGCTCATCGGACACTGTGACGGCGTCGGCGGGTTCGCCGCGGCCGTAGAGATCGATGATGGACTCGTAGATCGTTTCGTGGGCCGGACGGTAGAAGTCATGGCCGCGGACAATCTCCACGACGTCGGCAATGGCGTCCTTGGACAGCATCATGCCGCCGAGAACCGATTGTTCAGCGGGAATGTCCTGGGGAGGTTTGCGGCTGGCGTCCGATGTCCGGCCGCCCTCGATCGAATCCAAGTGCGTAACTGACAAAGCCGTCCTCCATTTGTACCGCGGCAGATAACTGTTTCCGGCGGTGCGGTAGGCCAATGCCCCGGTATGGGTTGCTCCGACCGCGCCGTTGATGCCGGCTGGTCCAAACTGTCCCTCAAGGCACCGACAATTTTGGTTTCCCCGAGATTTCCACAACTTATCCACAGACGGGTCCGCGGGCGCGCTGCTTACCGACAGCACCAACGCGCAGTCCATGAGAAACAGGGGTTTTCCAAGTACCTAAAGCAGGTACTCAGCCACGTTAGCCCTGCTTTTCCGGGGCACCAAGCCGGGCCTGTGGATAAAGTGTGGAATACGTACCCCTACTTGTGCACAGTCTGTGCATGACCCTGTGGAAAGAGAAATTCTTTTGGCCGCAAATAGCCTCTGAGCTGGGAAAACGTTCTTCGTTGCATGTGGAACAAAAGTATTTTCTTCAGCGGATCATCCACAGGCCTATATGCGCAAACCCCACCCGGCCCCGTACCCAACGGCCCGGAGGGCCATAAATATGCCAGAAAAGTGATACTCCCCACAATGCCTTCCGGAATTTGACAGACGGCTCTCAGAAGCTATGCCAAAGCAGGAATGTGCTGTGGATAACTGCGTTCTGACATAAGCTCTAGGTATGGGTTTCACTGTGGGGGATGTACTGCTGGTCGCAACGCCTGTTGTCATCCTTGTGGCTGTGATTTGGGCCCTGACGGCGGCATTCAAACCACGTAACTCCGGGTTGTCCGACGCTGAGCGCTATCAACGGGAGCTGGCTGTCCGCTCGGCAGCCCACCAGGCCGCCCAAGTGCAGGCTGCAACGGCGGCACGCGCCCGCATCGATGCATCCACCAGGCCGAGCCAGAACGCGCAGCAACAGTCCCAGCAGGACAGCCAGTCGCGGGCGGCACTAAGGGCGCAAGCCGGGGCCGGCCCGGGGGTCGGCCAGGCAGGCTACAACACCCCTATCCTGCCCAACGGGCAGTTGAACCCACAGTTCGCCCTGCAATTGCAGGGCATGGTCCGCAGCGGGCAGAAGATTCAGGCCATCAAGCTCCTGCGCCAGCAAACCCACTCGGACTTGTTGACCGCCAAGAACTATATAGATCGGCTTTAGCGCATGTCATCCCTACTTGTTCCGGTCTTGATCCTGGCGGCCGTCGTCGTCGGGGTGCTCCTGATCAGCCGCGTCCTCTCCCGCCGCTCCACGGAACTCCGCGGCACTGCCGCCACGGACAAAGCGAAAGTGGACCCTGTCGAACTGGCCCGCGAAGCCGCTGCGAAGCTCACGGAAGATCAACACCGGCAGTTGTACTCCCTGATCGCCCAAGGTCAGGCCATGGCGGCCATCAAGCTGTACCTCAGCGCCACCGGAGAAGGCCTGCGCGCCTCACGGGACGCCGTCGGCGCCCTTGCGGCGCACCCACAGCCTTTCCGCAAGCCCGAACCGGCCCCGCAGGACCTCATGCCTGACGACGACGAACCAGAGCACTTCCCGTACCGTTACCGGGCAATCGTCAGCAAGGGCGACGTGACACGCGAAGTGAGCAGCAACATGCTCAACGACGAGATCTACGGACGGATCCGCACCCTGGCCAAGAGCGGCGACGTCGAAGCGGCAGCCTTGGCCCTCACCAAGCATTCCGACATCAGCATGAAGCAGGCCCGGGAGTTCATCGAGCTGCTGGACGACTAGCGCCAGGAGCGTGCGCAGGCCAGGCTCGGCTAGGGTCCCGCGGTGATCCCCGCGAGCAGCTGCTCAAAAGGCAGGGATTCCATCGCGTCCGCCTTGCGGTGCGGCTGTTCGCCGCTCAGGAGCCGGGCCAGCTCGCCCGCCGCCCGGTCCACGCGGACCGACAGCGGCGACGCGCCGTCGTCGGTGTTTCCCCAGTCCTGGGGTCCTGCGAAAACCGAGGTCTGCGTGATCCGGGTGCGGAGGTAGGTGAAGAGCGGCCGCATGGCGTAGTCGAGCACCATCTGGTGCCGATCGGTGCCGCCCGTGGCGCCGAGAAGGACCGCTTTGCCGTCCAGGGACTTCGGGTCCAGAACGTCGATGAAGGACTTGAACAGACCGCTGTAAGACGCGCTGAAGACGGGCGTGACGGCGATGATGCCATCGGAATCCTCGACGCCGGCGATCACCTCCGCGAGGCGCGGTGCGGCATAGCCGGTGACGAAGTTGTTGGCGATATCCACCGCCAGGTCCCGGAGTTCGATGACATCCACCCGCACCTCGTACCCGGCATCCCCTAGCTGGCGCTTGGCGGACGCGGCGAGCTGGTCTGCAAGAAGCCTGCTCGACGACGGTACGCCAAGTCCGGCGGAAAGGACGGTTATGCGGCGGGTCTCCATGGCGATCTCCTGTTGCTGGGCGGTTCGATGGCTTCAAACCAGAGTACATGCGTTTGCATCTATACTCCCAAACCGTGGCCCATCCCCTTTTATTCCCTGCTACAGACGGACGGTCCCCTGGATGCACATGACCGAGCTTCCACCCACCCAGATGTCGCCGTCTTCCGCTTTGACGTGGATGCGTCCCGCCCGGCCCAGCGCCGTCCCCTGCGCGGCGAGGTATTGCTCCGGTGCCCGGCCGCTGCCGATCAGCCACTGGGCAGCCCCGGCGTTGAAGCTTCCCGTGACCGGGTCCTCCACCATGGCGTCTCCGGGAATGAACGTCCGGACTTCGAAATCGACGCCGGCACCCGCTTCATGGGGACCGATCACGCCGACCTTCAGATCCCCCAACGCCGCAAGGTCAGGCTCAAGGCCCAGGACCTGCTCAGCCGATTCGAGCAGCACACCGATCCATTGCGGGCCGTTGACCAGCCAGGAGGCATCCAAGAGCGCCGCTTGGCGCAAGCGGAGTCCGGCGGCCAACTGTTCCATGATTGCCTCGCCCACGGGCCCGGAGCGGGTCAGCGGCGGCGCCGCGAAGGCGAGCCGGCCGCCGTCGAGCTTTACCTTGACCAATCCTGCGCCACATTCCTGGACGAGCATCCCGTCCCGTTTCGGCACTCCGCCGGCCGCGAGCCAAGCGTGCGCCGAGCCGAGCGTCGGATGTCCCGCGAAAGGAAATTCCTCGCTGCCCGTGAAGATCCGGACGCGGTAATCGGCCATGGGGTCGCTCGGCGGCAGCAGGAAGGTGGTCTCGGACAGATTGGTCCAGTTGGCAAAGTGCTGCATCTGCCCGGCGCTGAGCCCCTCAGCATCGACGACGACGGCAAGCGGATTGCCGAGGTACGGCACGTCCGTGAAGACATCCACTTGCGAGAAGGGCCTGGTGCGCATGGTTTCAAGGTTCACCGCTGCAGGCTACCACCGCTTACCCGGGAGCAAAGCAAAGGACCCCCGCCTCCGGAAACCGGGGACGGGGGTCCTTCGAGCTATGTCAGAGACTACTTCCCTGCAACGACCTCGAGGTCGATGACAGCGGAAACATCCTCGTGCAGGCGGACGTTGGCCTGGTACGAACCAAGGGACTTGATGTGGTTCGGCAGTTCAACGTTGCGCTTGTCGATGGAGCCGAGGCCAGCGGCCTCAACTGCAGCAGCGACATCAGCCGGCTTGACGGTGCCGAAGAGACGACCGGACTCGCCGGCCTTCACTACGAGCTTGACCTTCTTGGAAGAAAGCGCAGAGGCCTGGGCCTGTGCAGCTTCAACCGAAGCGTGGGCACGAGCAGCGCGGGCAGCCTTGATGGACTCAACCTGCTTCTCGCCACCCTTGGTCCAGGTCAGAGCGAAGCCGCGGGGCAGCAGGAAGTTACGTGCGTAACCGTCCTTGACCTCGACAACATCGCCAGCAGCACCGAGACCGGTTACTTCGTGGGTCAGAATGAGCTTTGCCATGTTAGTTAATCCCTTCCTTAGCCGCGGCCAGCGCCGGAGTAAGGCAGCAGAGCAACTTCGCGGGCGTTCTTGATTGCCTGGGCGATTTTGCGCTGTTCCTGCACCGTGACGCCAGTGACGCGACGGGCGCGGATCTTTCCGCGGTCGGAGATGAACTTGCGCAGCAATGCTACGTCCTTGTAGTCGATGACGGTGATGTCAGCGGCCTTCAAGGGGTTGGACTTTGGTTTGGGCTTACGGAGTTCAGCCTTAGCCATCGTGGAGCTCCTTTTCTATGGAGCCCGTGGAATGGATCCACGGGATGGTGGTGCCCGACGGCGGTCGCCACCCGGGTGCCTCGCGGCACGTCGGCGGGTTCCGGCGTCGAGCTTTTATGGGTGTTTAGAAGGGAGGTTCGGAATCCGGGCCGTTGCCCCATCCGCCCGCATTGCTGACGCCCGGGGTAGCCCAGGGGTCTTCCTGCGGTGCGGATTGGCCGCCGCCCCATGTTCCGCCGGAGTTGCCGCCCTGGTTTGCACCAGCGCCGCCACCTCCGAAGCCGCCGCTGTTGTTGCCGCCGCCGAAGCCGCCCTGGCCACCCTGACCGCCGGAGCGCTGGGTGCGGTTGACCTTGGCGTTGGCGTAACGCAGGCTCGGGCCGATTTCATCGACCTCGAGCTCGATAACGGTGCGCTTCTCGCCTTCCTTGGTTTCGTAGGAACGGCTCTTCAGGCGGCCCGAAACGATCACGCGCATGCCCTTGGTGAGGGATTCGGCGACGTTTTCGGCTGCTTCGCGCCAGACCGAAGCGCGGAGGAACAGGGTTTCCCCGTCCTTCCATTCGTTGGACTGGCGGTCGAAGGTCCGGGGAGTAGAAGCGATGGTGAAGTTCGCTACCGCCGAGCCTGACGGTGTGAACCGCAGTTCGGGGTCATTGGTGAGATTACCGATGACCGTAATAGTGGTTTCGCCTGCCATCTACTGCCTCCTTGTTCGTTCCTGCGGGGTAAAGAATGAAAGCTTGGAGCTGAGATTACTCAGCAACGACCTTCTGCTCTTCGGGGCGGGTGATCTTGGTGCGCATGATGGTCTCGTTGAGACTCAGCTGGCGGTCAAGTTCCTTGGCGGTTTCCGGCTTGGCGGTGAAGTTCACCACAGCGTAGATACCTTCGGACTTCTTCTTGATGTCGTAAGCGAGGCGACGGCGGCCCCAGATGTCAACCTTTTCGATGGTTCCACCATCGGTGGTGATGACATTGAGGAACTTCTGAAGCGACGGCTCTACGGTACGCTCTTCGACCTCGGGGTCGATGATTACCATCAATTCGTAAGGACGCATATGTGAACCCACCTCCTTTGGGCTAAGCGGTTACGGCATTTCCGTAACAGGAGGTTCATTTGCGATGAACAGTGCTGGTGACCGCTTCCAGAAGCGGAAGCAGGGCGCAGCACAGACTTCAATATCTTAGTCCATTTCCCGTGTCTAAGCCTATTCGGCGTGTCGACAAGGTGGAATGAGCCGCATCGCCTATGTGGATAACCCAGGTATGTGGATAACCCGCGTGGAACGGCGACGCCAGGCTCAGGCAGACTGAACCCATGACCGTCCTCAAATCCGTCGCGCTCTTTGTCCTCGCGGCCATCGCCGAGATCGGCGGGGCCTGGCTCGTGTGGCAATCGATCAGGGAGGCCAAACCATGGTGGTGGGCAGGCCTGGGGATTGCGGCGCTGGGCATCTACGGCTTCGTGGCGGCGTTCCAGCCGGACGCACACTTTGGCCGTGTCCTCGCAGCATACGGCGGGGTGTTCATCGCCGGATCATTGGCTTGGGGAATGCTCCTTGATGGATTCCGACCCGACCGCTGGGACATCATCGGTGCCATGATCTGCCTTCTGGGCGTCGCCGTCATCATGTTCGCGCCCCGGCCGGGCAGCTAAGCCGGCCGGGCAGCTAAGCCGTCACGCCGCGCAACTTTCTGGACCGTCCGACGTCGGGATCTCCCGTTCTTCCGGGGCGCGGCTCCACAGAGGCAGCCAAAAGTCTGCGTGGCGTGACGCCGGAGCCCGCAGTCGGGCGTGCCATGATCGGACTATGAACGCCGCAGCAAAGAACCAGCGTCCGAAGTCTGCCCGTGCCAAACGTTCCCGATTGCGATTCGGGCTCATGCTCCTCACCGGCATCGCAGCTGCGGTGGCGACCGGGATCTGGGGTCAGTGGATCTATGCGCCGGCCGCGGGTTGGGCAGTGGCAGCGGCGGTCTACAACATTTCCGTGTGGACGGTCATCACCCCGATGAAGGCCGATCAGACGAGAACCCATGCCAGGGAGGAAGATCCGCGGCGCTCCACCGCCGATCTTCTCATCCTGTGTGCCGCCGTCGGCTCCCTGGCAGCCTTCGTCCTGGTAATGCTGGGGGCCAAGGATGCGCACGGTTTCGACAAATTCATGCTCGCCCTGCTGGCCCTCGGCGGTGCGGTGGCGTCGTGGCTCCTGGTGCACACCCTCTTCACTCTGCGCTACGCCGAGGTGTACTACACGTCGGATCCGCCCCAAGGCATCGAATTCAACCAAAAAGAACCGCCGCAATACACGGATTTCGCCTACATGGCGTTCAGCCTCGGGATGACCTACCAAGTCTCGGATACGTCGATCACCACCAGGGCAATGCGGTCTGCAGCCTTGCGGCACAGCCTGCTCGCCTACGTTTTCGGCGTCGGGATCCTCGCCACCACCATCAACCTCGTGGTGAGCCTCGCATCCTGAGCTAGATTGCCGTGCGGAAGAACAACTCGGCCACAGTGGCCAGGTGGCGCGGGTCCTCAACGCCGCATAGCTCGCGTGCCGAGTGCATCGACAGAAGAGGCACTCCGACGTCGACCGTCCGGATCCCCAGGCGGGTAGCCGTCAGCGGGCCGATGGTCGAGCCGCATGGGACGTCGTTGTTGGAAACGAACTCCTGGTAGGGGACGCCCGCGTCGCCGCACAGCCGCGCCCAGAATGCCGCGCCGGTAGCGTCCGTCGCGTAGCGCTGGTTGGCGTTGATCTTGAGGAGCGGTCCGCCGTTGAGGATGGGACGGTTGGCGGGATCGTGCCGCTCGGGGTAGTTGGGGTGGACGGCGTGGCCGGCATCCGCGGAAACACAGAACGACGCCGACAACGCCTGGCGCCGTTCACTCACCGTCGCGCCCAATCCGTCGGAGATCCGGGTGAGGATGTCTTCGAGGATGGGTCCGCAGGCGCCTGAACGCGAGGCGGAGCCGATTTCTTCGTGGTCGAAGGCGGCCAGGACCGCGATGGGGCCATCGGCCGGCGCTCCCGAGGCGGAGTGCGCAATGAGGGCCGCGAGACCGGCGTGTGTCGAAGAGAGGTTGTCGAGGCGTCCCGAAGCGAAGAGCTCGCCTTTGGCACCGAACTGCTCAGGCGCCTGCGTGTCCGCGACCACGATGTCATAACCGCCGATCCGCGCCGGATCCACGGAAGCCCCGGCCACGGAGTCCGCCAGGATGGCCAGGACGTCCGCGCTATCGGGATCACCGAGGCCGAACACCGGGTTCATGTGCTGTTGCTTGTCCAGCGTGAGGCCGTCATTGACGGCCCGGTCCAGGTGGATGGCCAACTGCGGAAAACGCAGGAGCGGCCCGGTAGCCGTGAGGTGCTGGGTGCCGTCCATCATCACGAGCCGTCCGGCGAGCCGCAGCTCACGGTCCAGCCAGGAGTTCAACAAGGGACCGCCGTACACCTCCACGCCCGCCTGGAGCCAGCCGAATTTGCCCGTTGTCGGCTTGGGCTTGAGCTTGAAGGACGGAGAATCCGTGTGGGCGCCAAGGATGTTGAATGCGGTGGTGGCGGTGGCGCCTTCCGGTGTCACCCAAGCGATGAGGGCGCCGTCCCGGATCACGTAGAAGCTGCCCGCGCCGCCTTCCCATGGCTGAAGTTCATCAAGGGCCGTGAAACCGGCCACATCGAGCCGGCGCGCGGCCTCGTGGACGGCGTGAAAGCTCGACGGCGATGCGCTCACATACGCGCCAAGGTCCTGGATGTGTTCTGCAGCGGAGTTCGAAGGCATGGCTCCGAGTCTAGCCGCGGCCGCGGATGACGCCGGCCACGCAGTATCCGCGTCCTAGTAATCCGGATTGCTCGGGATCACGAGCCCTGTTTCGTACGCGTAGACCACCACTTGGACCCGGTCCCTTAAGTGCAGCTTGGTGAGGATCCGCCGTACGTGGGTCTTGACCGTGGCCTCGGACAGGAAGAACTTGTGCGCGATTTCCGCGTTGGACAGCCCTCCGGCGATCGCCTCGAGCATCTCGGTTTCGCGGGGCGTCAATTCTTCGAGCAATGGATCGCGGGGCTGCGCCGTGGGCTGGCCGGGCACACGGCCCCCGCGGACGTAGGTCTCCAGAAGCCGCTGGGTGACCCTCGGAGCCACCACGGCATCGCCGCTCGCCACGAGCCGGACGCCCTGGACGAGCTCGGCAGGCGCAACGTCCTTGAGCAGGAAGGCGGAGGCGCCTGCCTGCAGGCCGGAGAACGCATATTCATCGAGGTCGAAAGTGGTCAGGATGATGATCCGGGCATTGGAGGCCGAAGCCGTGATCCGCCGCGTGGCTTCGATTCCATCCATGGCAGGCATCCGGACGTCCATGAGCACCACGTCCGGTTCCAGTTCCGCCACCTTCCGCACAGCCTCGGCGCCGTCCGACGCTTCGCCCACCACCTCGAGGTCGCCTTCGCCTTCCAGGATGAGCCGAAATCCCATGCGCAGCAGGGGTTGGTCGTCCACCAGCAGAACCCTGGTGGGAGCGTTGTCACTCATGATTTCACCTTGTCGCCGTTCCACTTCAGTTCCGCATGGACACGCCACCCGCCGGGAATGCCGGGACCTGCATCCACGGATCCAGCATAAATTCCCGCACGTTCACGCATCCCCGCGATTCCCTGGCCCGTTCCCAGCCCCGCCTCTTCGGTTCCCGGATCCCGGGAGCCCCGGCCGTCGTCGAGCACGTCGATGGTGACCGAGTCGCCCTCCCGCACGATCCGCACCTCCACTTGGCTTAAGGAGCGCCCGTACCTGAGCACGTTGGTCAGGGATTCCTGCACGATCCGGTACACGGTGAGTTGGAACGCCGGGTCTTCAGGAAGGGCTGGTCCCGTGTGCGAATAGTGCAACGGCAACCCCGCCGTCCGGAATCCATCCAGCAGCTTGCTCAGGTCGTGCCCGGAAACCAAGGGCTCCAGCGGCGCCGACCTGGGAGTGTCGTCCCGCAGCACGCCGAGGACGCGGCGCATATCGGCCAGCGCAGTCCTGCCGGTGCGGGACAGTTCGCCAAGCACCTCGCCGGCGCGCTCCGGATCTTTCTTGACCACGACGGCGGCGCCGTCCGAGAGGCTGATCATGACCGTCAGGGAGTGGGCCACGACGTCGTGCATCTCCCGGGCGATCCGGTTCCGTTCGGTGACCGACCCCAGGCGGGCCGTGCGGGCTGCCCACGCCCTGATTTCGCTCTCATGCTCACGTCGCTGCCGAACGGAAATGCCGATGCCGGTGGCGATCAGGTTGGACAACAATATGCTGACCGCGGCCGCGATGTTGCTGATGAGGTGGAAGTTCTCCGGAATCGCCTCTCCATTGGACGGGGCAACCGGGCTGGTCCACATGAAGAGGTACACGAGGGTCAGCGGCAGGCTTGCGGCGCCAAACACTATCAACGCGAAGGTCCGCGCCCTCCCCACGGCCACGGCATATAGCGCAAACCATAGTCCCGCCGAGACGTTCGAACCCCATGGATTCAGCAGCGTCACAGCCACTTCGAGGACCGCAACGGCCGCAGTGACACTGAGCGGATTGCGGCGCCGAAGGAACAGGATGGCGGCGATGGCAACAAGGAGCAGTGCGGCGAACCACTTGCCGTCCACGATGGAGCTGATGAACGTGGCCAGTGCCAGCAACGAATAGCAAAGCACCACCACCGCGTCCATGACCCGCGGGTGCTCGAAGAGATAGCGGCGGATCCTGCCACGGCGGCGCAGCGTGATTTCAGCAAAGGACGCGTCGGCTCCGTGGGCCGACGCGTCCTGTGCTGGCAACTCTTCACTCATGGCTTGAGCCTAGTGGCCTTGCCTTGAGCGGGTGTCCCTGAAGTGCGAATCAGACGTCGCGCTTCTTGAGGGCAATGAGGGCAGGAACCATGAACAGGATGACGTAGCCGAGGAACACGAGGCCGCCCGCCCACGGATCCAGGGTGCCGTCTACGTGGCCGATCGACAGGAAGCGGCCACCGGCCTCGCTGGGCAGGTACTGCGGGACGTACTTCCAAAAGTCACCGGGCGCGAGGCTGAGGAACTGGCCGGCGAACGGGAGGACGAACATGATGCCCACCAGGACGGTGATTCCGCCGGCCGGGTTCTTCAGCAGTGTTCCGAGGGAGAGGCCGATCAGCGCAACACCGGAGACGTACAGGCCGCCGGTGAAAACGCTGTAGAGGACGCCGTCCGTGTTCCAGCCGAGGTCAAGGGAGAAGTTGGCGAACATGGGTGACGCCAACAGGAAGGTCACCACGCCGGCCACGACCGACAGGACGTAGGAGACCACAACCAGGACCACGGCCTTGGCGCCGAACGTGGAGAGCCTGCCCGGAGCCGCGTTCATGGTCGACCGGATCATGCCGGTGGCGTACTCAGAGGCGATGAACAGTACGGCCAGCGATCCCATGACCAGGATGCCGATGTTGAGTCCGGCGTTCGGCAGGTTGTACAGGCTGAACCCCGATCCGGGAGGGAAGGAGTCAACGGCCTGCTGCACCGTTTCCTTGTGACCCTGCCGGCCGACTTCGACCATCTGGTTGATGAAGTTCCAGCGGACCAAGGCGGACAGCAGGCCGATGCCGACAATGGCCACGAAGGTCAGGACCAACAGGAGTTTCGTGCTCATGAGGGTCCGGAACTTGATGGCTTCGGAGTTCAACACCCTGAGGAAAGTGACGCCACCGGTTCCGGCTGACGGGACCGCATGTTTCTTGCTGACGGTGGTGGTGCTCATGACTGGATCCCTTCCATGGTGGCAGCGGGGGTGGCGCCGACGCTGGCGGGGTTTGCGTCCAGCGGCCCGCCTGGTGCCGTCGGTCCACCGGTGATGTGCGAGTGGTACTCCACCTCGTCCTTGGTCAGCTGGAAATAGGCCTCTTCCAGCGACGACGTGAGCGGCGTGAGCTCGTAAACCAGCACCCGGTTGTCGAGGGCGAGTTCGGCGATGCGGAGCGGCTCCACCCCGTATACCTCCAGGGTTTCCCGTTCGTTCTGTTCCACGCGGACACCGTCGCGGGCCAGCAACTCGGACAAGCGCGTCGTCTCCGAGGTACGGACCAAAGTGCGCTTGCGGGACTGGCTCTCGATCAGCGCATCCACCGTGGTGTCGGCGATGATCTTGCCGCGACCGATCACAATGAGGTGGTCCGCGGTCTGGGCCATCTCGGACATGAGGTGGCTGGAGATGAAGATGGTCTTGCCCTGGCTTGCCAGGTAGCGTGCGAGGTTCCTGACCCACTGGACGCCTTCGGGATCGAGTCCGTTGACCGGTTCGTCGAGGATGAGCGTCTGGGGATCACCGAGGAGTGCGTTGGCGATGCCAAGCCGCTGGCCCATGCCGAGGGAGAACCCTCCGGCCTTCTTCTTGGCTACCGCGGTGAGGCCGGTCATCTCGATGACTTCCTCGACGCGTGAGTTCGGAATCCCGTGGGTTGCGGCCATGGCGCGCAGGTGGTTGTACGCGCTGCGGCTGGTGTGCACCGCCTTGGCATCGAGCAACGCTCCCACTTGGTGGAGCGGGGCTTTGTGCTGGGAGTAGTGCCGGCCGTTGACGATGACGTCGCCCGAGGTCGGGCGGTCCAGGCCCATGATCATGCGCATGGTGGTGGATTTGCCGGCGCCGTTCGGGCCAAGGAAGCCCGTGACTTTCCCGGGCTGTACGGTGAAGCTGATTCCATCCACGGCTGTCTTTGCGCCGTAGACCTTCCTCAAGCCTGTTGCCTCAATCATGGAAGCGTTCCCTCCGCTTGCTGCAGCTAGGTGGTGACTGTAGGTACAACGCTAGCTACCGGGAGGGCCGAATTCGCCGGTCTCAGGGATGATTCAGGGGTCACTCAGGGTAGTCCCTATGGATGACTCCGGCTTGGGCCAGGGATCCCACCGCTGGGAAAGCATTAGTAAAGCGGTGAATACACCCGTAGCGCCCGGCGCTTCACGGTGAAGTCGGCGGTCCGCACGCCGGGCAACGGCTCGCCGTCGACCGCGATCACGAGCGGTTCTCCGGACGCCTCGATCCTGAGCTCCGCCGCTTCGCTGAGATGGGTGACTTTGGACGTGTCCACGGTTCCGGTGAGGACCGCCCACAGCAGACGCAACCGTGCGAAAGGCTCATCGGCCGTCACCATGCGGATGTCCAGCACCCCGTCGTCGAGCACGGGACGGGTCAGCGGCGCCAGGTCCCGCGGGTAGTAACGGCCGCGGCCCAGGTAGAGGATCCACAACTTGTGGGGGACACCGTTGATCCGGAGAGTGGTGGGCCGTGCCGCGCCGAACGTCCGCAAGCCGGCGACGAGTCCCGCCAGGGGCTTCCCCATGGCGGGCTGCAGCCGTTCGCGTCGTCGCACCAGGTTGGGGTAGACACCGACGCTCGCGGTATTGAGCATGATGAGTTCGGCGGTTTCGTCCTTGCCGTCGATGCCGCGGCCCGCGCTCACATGGCCCAGGTCCGTCCATGCTGCTGCTCCCGTTTTGGCAGCCTTGAGGGCCCCTTCGAGGGATCGGGCATCCACGTCGCGCGCGAAATGGTTGAGCGTCCCGCCAGGCAGCACCAGCAAGGGCAGATCGTGCTCGACGGCGGCGGCAGCGGCGGCGCCGACAGTTCCGTCACCGCCCCACACGCCCAGGGCCTTCGTCCCGGGGCGCCCTGCCGCGGCCCGCACTTCGGCAACTACATCGTCGCCGTCGGAAATCAGTCTTATATGCGATTTGGGGAATATTTCCCGAAGCTGGGCCTCGGTCTCCGGCGAGTAGGATCCGCCAAGTGCGTTGACCGCAATGCTGAGCCCCTCGCCGTCGCCGACTGCAGGCGCGTCGGCCGGTGAACGGTCCGTGTCCGGAACCGGGGGCCGGGCAGGCCACCACTTTCGCGTGAGCAGCGCCGCTCCTGCGCCGATTGCCGAGCCGAGCATCACGTCGGAGGGCCAGTGGGCGCCGGTATGAACCCTGGAATACGCCACACCTGCCGCAACCGGAGCCAAGGTCGCTCCGAGGCGGGGGCTCACCAGCGCGACGCCAAGAGTGAACGCAACCGCGGACGCCGAATGGCCCGAAGGCATCGAAGAGCTTGTGGGTTGGGGATTGACAAACCGGAATGCCGGAAGGAGTTCGGGCAATGGACGCGTCCGCGGAAGAAGCGCCTTGAACCCGAGATTGGTGACCGCCGACGCAACGCCGAGGGCCAGGAGTCCGTGGATCCCTGCGTTGCGGGGCTTCCCCGGAAATGCCGCACAAACGCCAGCCACGGCAAACCAGAGCTTGCCCTTGGTTGCGGCCCGCGAGAGGGTTTTCCACACGTCGTCATGCGGGCCTTCCGGCCACCGCGAGACCGCCCGGACCGCCGCCCGATCCAATCGCGCTATCCGGTCCGGCCCCCATCGCAGCATGCTTCGCATCCCACCAGACTATCGGCGGGTCGGATAGTCTGGTGGGATGGCCGGTGGTCATTTACCCGTGCACGCGTCTCGCAGCCCCCCGCGGGCATGGCTCAAGCGACACGCCTGGCAGGGCGTCACATAGGGTAAACCATCAGGTAGCACTCGGCATGCTCCAAGACAGCCACCATAGTCTTCGGGCATGCTCTCAAAACCTCAACTCATCAACAGCGGCATCGGGGTGGTCGTTGTCGGCCTTGCCGCCGGTGCCTTCTTCGTGCTGAACGGCGTGCCGCAGACGGCTTCAGACACCACCGCCCGGACGGTCTCGGTCAGCGCAGCGGACCTCACCGCAGTATCTACCGCAAGCGGAAACGTCTCGCCCGCGAGCACCACGGTCATCAACGCGCAGAACTGCACCGGGCCCATCGCCACGGTCTCCGCGGTGACAGGCCAGCAGGTCACGGCCGGGCAGGTACTCGTCACCATTGATCCGACGAACGCGCAAAACGCCCTGGCGGTTGCCCAGGCCCAGCTGGATTCCGCCGCGGCGCAGGCAAACCAACAGCAGGCCTCAGCCAGCAACCAGGTAGCTTCAGCGAGCCAAAGCCTCACCAACGCCCAGCAAACGGCCAACCTGGACGCGAGCCAGCAAGCCAGTGCCGTGGCCGCCGCGCAGACGGCCGTGAACAATGACAATGCAACCGTCGCTTCTGCGCAGGCCACCGCCAGTGCCCAGCCGAAGAGCCAACCCGCGCAATCCGCCCTCAGCGCTGCACAGGCCCAGCTGGCAAAGGACAACCAAGCACTGACCCAGGCAGCCAACCAGCAAGCCAGCTCGGCCCTCAAGGACAAAGAGCAGGTCGCCTCGGCCGCGACCGCCCTCAATTCCGCCCAGAGCGGCGGCGGCGCCACGTCCAACACGACTTCTGCCCAGATTGCGGTCGACACTGCGACCAAGAACCTGGCGGCCTGCTCACTCGCGGCCCCGGTTTCGGGTACGGTCACCGCCGTGAACGCCGTCGTCGGAGGCAACGCCGGTAGTGGCAGCTCCGGTTCATCCGGTTCCGGATCCTCCTCTTCCGGGGCGTCCGCTTCCTCCGGCAGCACTTCAACAAGCGCCGCGAGCACGTCGTCCTCCGGGCTGATCACGATCAGCGACACGGCGCACCTGCAGGTCATCGCCAACTTCGCCGAATCGGACATCGCCGCCATGAAGACCGGCGACTCGGCCACCTTCACCTTCCCGGCACTCAAGACCGACCCGTCCGCGGCACCGGTCACCGGTACCATCACGGCAATCGCCCAGAACGCCACAACCACCAATAACGTTGTCAGCTATCCCGTGACGATCTCCATCAAGAACCCCCCGGCTGACCTCCGGCTCGGCCAGAGCGCAAATATCTCCGTGACCACGGCGACCGCCAAGAACGCTTTGGCGGTGCCTTCGCTGGCGATCACCACCACCGGAACCAAGCAGACCGTCAATGTCATGAAGAACGGGACCACGACGGCGGTGACCATCACCACCGGGATCACGGACAACGGCCGCACCCAGGTGCTCACCGGGCTCAGCGCGGGCGATCAGATTGAGCTCCCGGCCATCTCCTCAACTCTTGACACCACCGGCACCACCGGACGAACCGGTGCGGGCGGATTCGGCGGCACGGGTGGATTCGGTGGAACAGGCGGCGCCGGAGTTACGGGCGGCGGCACCGGTGGCACACGCGGAAATGGCGGGTAATCAGCCGTGAACGACGCTGTCATCCAACTGGACTCCGTGAGCAAGATCTATGGCAAAGGGGAGGCCGAAGTACGGGCGCTTGATTCCGTCAGCATCTCCATTGACCGGGGCGACTTCGTAGCCATCATCGGTGCCTCGGGCTCCGGAAAGTCCACCATGATGAACATCATCGGTTGCCTCGACGGCGCCACCCAGGGGACTTATCACCTGGACGGCATCGATACCGGGACCTTGGACGAATTCCAGCTCGCCCAGATCCGCAACCGGAAGATCGGCTTCGTCTTCCAGAACTTCAACCTGATACCGCGCACGCGGGCCGTGGACAACGTCTCCATGCCGCTCGCGTACGCAAAGGTGCACCGCAAGGAACGGCGCGAGCGGGCCCTGGAAGTGCTCGCTTCGGTGGGTTTGGCGGAACGCGCCGACCACAAGCCTTCGCAGCTCTCGGGTGGACAGCAGCAGCGCGTTGCCATCGCCCGGGCGCTTGTGACCAACCCCGTATTGTTGTTGGCCGACGAGCCGACGGGAGCCTTGGACACCAAGTCCTCGCACGAAATACTGGATCTCTTCGAGTCCTTGCACGCCAACGGCCGGACCATCGTGATGATTACCCACGAGACGGACGTCGCGGCGCGGGCCAACCGTGTTGTGCGATTCCAGGACGGACACATCATTGAGGACCACCGGCTTCGGGACGTCCACGCCCACCCGGTAGCCACGGCGGTGCCGGCATGATGATCGCCGAATCCGTCCGCTTCGCCCTGACAGGGGTGATGGCCAACAAGATGCGCTCCATCCTCACCACGTTGGGCATCTTGATCGGCATCGCATCCGTCATCATCCTGCTGGCCGTAGGCGCCGGAACCTCCAACGCCATCAAGACCCAGATCGGCAAGCTGGGAACCAACGTGCTTACCGTGAGCCGCCAGACGACAGCCGGCGGCCGAGCCGCAGGCGGACAAGCCGTCACCGGTCCGCGGTCCCGTGGCACCAACCTCACGCTCCAGGACATGGCAGCGCTGACGGATCCCGTGATGGCCCCCGACGTCGCCGCAACGGCGCCGGTGGTCACGGCACAGAACGTCACGGGTACTTACCAGGACGCAACCCACGCGGTCGCAACATTCGTGGGGACCACGCCGTCGTACTTTTCCATTTCGAACGACACGCTCGCGGCGGGATCCTACTTCAGCGATGGTGACGCCAGCAGCGGCACCGCAGTGGCCGTGATCGGCAACACCGTGGCGCAGGACCTGGTGGGCAGCTCGGTGACCTCGGCCGTGGGGCAGACCATCGCCCTCAATGGCCAGAACTTCGTGGTCTCCGGCGTCTTGGCTCAAAAGGGGTCCTCGGGCCTCAACGATCCGGATGACATTGTGGTAATCCCCTACAGCGCAGCCCAGGACAAGTTCACGGGGTACTCGCCGTCCCTCGCCTCGATCACGGTCCAGGCGAAGTCAGCGGACGTGATGAACCAGGCCCAGAACGAGGTTCAAATGATCCTCGATGCCAGGCACAACGTCACCTCCGCCAACCGTGACTATCAAGTGCGGAACCAGGCGCAGATCCTCACGACCGCCACCACCACGACGGCGACGCTGACCGTGCTCTTGGGAGCCGTGGCCGGCATTTCGCTCCTGGTGGGCGGGATCGGCGTCATGAACATCATGCTCGTCACGGTCACCGAACGTACCCGCGAAATCGGCATCCGCAAGGCGATCGGAGCTTCGCGGGGCAGCATCGTGAGCCAATTCCTGATCGAATCGCTCATCATTTCGCTGATCGGCGGAGTGCTCGGAATCGCCGCCGGCTATATCGGCAGCGCCTTCCCCCTGCTGGGAACACAGCCCGAAGTCCAGTGGTGGACCGTGTGGCTGTCGTTCCTGGTATCCGCGGCGATCGGCTTGGTATTCGGAATCTACCCGGCCAACAAGGCGGCGAAACTCCGGCCGATCGACGCCCTGCGGTACGAATAGCCGCCCACAGTTCCACTCCCCAGCAACTAAAGAAAACAGCCAAACAGGAGATCCCTAAATGTCCTACTCAGCACCGGAGCCCGGCACCACCAACCAGCCGGAACCCCAGCCGCCCTACACCCAGCAGCCGCACGCCGGACAGCCGACCGCGGTCCTGCAAGCCACCGGCCAGGAACCCAGCGGACAGGGCTGGGGCCAGCCCCAGCCGTCGGAGCCGTTCGTGCCCAAGAAGCGCTTCAAGATGGGTCGCTTGACGCAGATCCTCCTTGCAGTGCTGCTGGTTGCCGTCGGGTTCTTTGCGGGCGTCGGCGTCACCAAGGCAATGGACGCGGGCCAGGCCCGTCCCGGCCGCGGCCAGTTCCAGAACTTCAACGGCGGCCAGGGCCGGAACCGGCAGAGCGGCGCTCCGACCAACGGGGCATCGCCGACCGCCATTCCTTCGGCACCCGCCACCTCGGCTCCGTAACTACCGCCGCCGTAGCCACCCAACTGACTCGCAGTTGTTGTCGTTTTGACGCTTCATAACGACAACAACTGCGAGTCAGTTGCTTTTACCGAGGGGCTTCGCGGCGCCTGCCAACCACAGGGCAATCAGGATCGGAACACCGATGGCAAGCAGGGCCATGTGGATTCCGGTGTGGTCGCCCAAGTAACCGAGGAGCGGCGGACCGGCGAGAAACGCGACATAACCGATGGTCGAGACCACCGACACGCGTGCGGCTGCGCGTTTCGGATCATCCGCAGCAGCGGACATGCCCATCGGAAAGGCCAGGGCTGCGCCGATGCCCCAAAGGGCCGCACCCGCCCCGGCAAGGACCAGGTTTCCCGCGAAGACGAAGAGCGTCAGGCCCACTGCAGCGGCGGCCATGCTGACCCGCAGCACGGATACGCGCCCGAACCTGTCGATCGCGCGGCCGCCGAAGAAACGCATGAGTGTCATCGCGGCCACAAAGAGCGCAAACAAAAGAGCGCCCGTCGATTCGGAAGCATTCAGGCCATCCACCGACGCCTTGGCGATCCAGTCGTTTCCGGCGCCTTCCGTGAGGGTCGCCCCGAGGACCACGACGCCGATCAACAGGGTGCGGGAGTCCCGCCAGGCCGAGGGGCCCTTCACGGCGGGCGCGCCGTCGTCGGGCATCGTTCCCGTGGTTTCGTGGGGCATGAAGTAACGGGGTGCGATCAAGGTGAGAAGAACCACGACGCCGGCGATGACCAGCAAGTGCTCCGGAAGTCCAACGCCGATCTGGGAAAGCCACGCACCAAGCACCGCACCCACAAAGGCGCCCCCGCTAAAAGCCGCGTGGAACTGCGGCATGATGGTGCGCCCGAGGCGATGTTCGACGTCGGCCCCTTCGATATTCTGCGACACATCCCATAGCCCGACCCCCACGCCGAAGAAAAACAGCGCAAGCGCGGTGGCGGCCACGGAGCCGGCCATCAAGGAGAACGCGATGGCCGCTCCGGCAGAGGCGGCCAGCAGACCGGCAGCGCGGACGGTATCGGCCGTACCGATCCTGCCGACAACCCACCCCGCGGAGGGCAGCGCCACAAGGGACCCGACGGCGGTGCACAGCAGCAGGGTGCCCATCTGGCCTGACGTCAGGTGCAGGGTCTGGGTGACGGCGGGTATCCGGGCCGCCCAACTGGCAAAAACCAGCCCGTTCATTCCGAAGACCAGGAAGGTGGCGATTGCTGCGGCTTTGACGTTCGGGGCGGTTCGGGTGCTGGTGGTCATACGGTCACAACTTCCACGGAGAGATTTTCAAGTAGGGTGCGTTCTTCAGTGCTTGGCTTCCGGTCCGTCACAATGACATCTACCGCATCCATGGCTGCAACCAGAGCCACGGCCTGTGCATTCCATTTACTTCCCGTGCAGGCCACGATTACCCGGCCGGCCGATTCCAGGCCTGCCCGTTTGATCGCGGCGTCCTCGAGATCGTGCGCCAGCAGGCCGTCCTTGAGGTTGATGGCACAGGGCGTGACGATTGCGGCGTCGAAACGCAAGGAGCGGATGTTGGCCTCTGCCATCGGCCCACGGAACGACTGCTCGCCGGGAACCAGGCTGCCGCCAGGCAACAAGAGACCGGGACGCCGTCCAGAGGGAATGTCGGCGGCCAGGAATTCCACCGCACGAAGGGACATCGGCATGATGGTCAGTTCCCGCTGCGCGAGCCGGCGCGCGATTTCCGTTGCCGTGGAACCGCTGTCCAGCCACACGTGATCGCGGTCGCGGAGCAGCCGTTCGACGCCGACGGCGATTCTCTCCTTAGCGTCCTGGTCCTCGAGTTCGCGCTGCCCATAGCCCGGGTTGTCACCGCGGTCCACGAGGCTGCGGGCCCCGCCATGCACGCGGCGCAGGACGCCGTGGGAAGCGAGGATTTCCAGGTCGCGCCGAATAGTGGCCCCCGAGGCTCCGCATTCGGCAACGAGCTCGTCAACCGTGATCTCTTCACGCTCACGCAGCAGCTCGCCAATGAGCCGGTGGCGGTCAGCAGTTCTCATGCTCATATGCTATCCAAGAATGAGCATTTAATCATCAGTCGTGATCATATGGGCGAGTGGTTTGGACGTGCCCGGCGCGAGAGCGGGGCGCGGAGTGGATGTGGAACTCGCCCTGCGTGACACCGGCTCAGACGCTCGCTCACCTATGCGGCACTTCCGGTAGACGCTCGCTCACCTATGCGGGGTTTCAAGCTGACGCTCGCTCACCCATTCAAGACGTGAGCGGACGTTCCCGAAAAAACCACCAAAGGTGAGCGGGCGTCGGTGGCGCCTGGAGGCTAGCGCGCCCGCTCTACCCGGGACTCGTCCCAGACGGGCTCTGCGGACTCGTAGACTTTGCCGTCGGATCCGAAGACGAGGAAGCGGTCGAAGGACTTCGCGAACCAGCGATCGTGGGTGACAGCCAGGACGGTGCCTTCGAACGCGTCGATGGCACGTTCCAAGGCTTCGCCCGAGTGCAGGTCCAGGTTGTCCGTCGGTTCGTCGAGGAGCAGGAGCGTGGCGCCCGACAGTTGGAGGAGCAGGATCTGGAAACGCGCCTGCTGGCCGCCGGAGAGCGACTCATACTTCTGTTCCGCCGAGCCCACCAGCCCGTAGGAGTCGAGCGCGCCGGAAGCAGCCTCGCGGCCCAGCCCGGAACGGTGTTCGTCACCCCGGTGCAGGATGTCCAGGAGCGTCCGGCCGATGAGGTCCGGGCGGGAATGGGTCTGCGCGAAGAATCCGGGACGGATCCTGGCACCCAGTTTGACGGTTCCTTCGTGCGGAACTTCGGCGATCTCGACGTCGGAAACGGGCAAGTGCTCGCGCTCCGGGTCGGTGCCGCCAGCGGCGAGGAGCCGCAGGAAGTGGCTCTTGCCCGAACCGTTGGAACCCAGCACGCCCACGCGGTCGCCGAACCAGATTTCGGTGGAGAACGGCTTCATCAGGCCCGTAAGTTCAAGCTTTTCAGCCACCACCGCTCGTTTGGCCGTCCGGCCTCCCTTGAGGCGCATGTTGACGTTCTGCTCCAGCGGCAAGGCCTCGGGCGGCCCGGCCTCCAGGAACTTGGCGAGCCGCGTCTGGGCAGCCTGGTACTTGTTGGCCATGTCCGAGCGGAACGCCGCCTTGGTTTTGTACATGATGACGAGTTCCTTGAGCTTCAAGTGCTCCTCGTCCCAGCGTTTGCGCAGTTCCTCGAAGCGCGCGTTGCGGTCGATGCGCGCGTCCACGTAGGTGCCGAAGCCGCCGCCGTGCACCCAGGCCCCGGCGCCGTTGATGCCGGGTTCCAGCGTCACGATGCGGCCAGCGGCGTTGTTGAGCAGCTCGCGGTCGTGGCTGATGAAGAAGACCGTCTTCTTGGATTCATTGAGCTTGCTTTCGAGCCATCGCTTGCCCGGAACATCGAGGTAGTTGTCCGGCTCGTCGAGGAGCAGGAGCTGATCCGGTCCGGAGAACAGTGCCTCGAGCACCAAGCGCTTTTGCTCGCCGCCCGAAAGGCTCGACGCCGGTCGGTGCTGCGCGCGGTCGAAGGGGATGCCCAGCGCTGCCATGCAGACTTCGTCCCAGACGGTCTCGACGTCGTATCCTCCGGCGTCTCCCCAGTCCACGATCGCCTGGGCGTACCGCATTTGGGTGGGCTCGTCGTCGTGCTCCATCATGGCGAGCTCGGCGTCCTCGACCGCCTTCGCGGCGGCGGCGAGAGCTGGCGGCGCGGCGGAGACGAGCAGGTCCCGCACGGTTGATTCATCGCGGACCTGGCCGACGAATTGGCGCATGATGCCCATGGTGCCGGAGCGTCCCACCACTCCTTCGTCAGGCGTGAGATCGCCGGCGATGATCTTGAACAGGGTGGTCTTTCCCGTTCCGTTGGGCCCGATCAGGGCTGTTTTGCTGCCGTCCGGGACCTTGAAGGTCACGCCGTTGAGCAGTTGGGTGCCGTCGGAGAGGAAGTAGTCGATGCCTGAAACGTCAATATGGGCCACGCGTTCAATCTTCCCACGGACCGCGGGGGGCTCCTCAGCCGCCCAGGTGGTCCGCACCGACGGCACCAGTGAGATATCGCTGGATGGTCGGCCCCAGCGCTCGGGCGACGACGGCGTGCGGCGTCGAAGCGATCGGCTCCAGCTTGATCAGGTAGCGGGTCAGGATAAGTCCGGAAATCTGCGACGCCACCAGGTTTCCGCGCCACGACGCCTCTTCCGCGGACACCCCGAGGCCGGCCAGAAGCGGGTTGATGGCGCGGTTGAGGATGAACTCGCGGACCAGCGCGGCACTCCACTCATGTTGCATCGCCGTCCGCAGAACCGCGACGCCGGCTGCCCCCGCGGGCGAGTCCCACACGGTCAGGACACGCATTACCAACCTCTCCCCGACCCCTTCCGGCGGACCGCTGAGGACCGCCGTGATGTGGTCCTTGGGGTCCACGGGGGACTCAAGCGCAGCCATGAACAGCTGCTCCTTGGTTCCGAAATGGTGGTTGATCATGGACGGATCCACGCCGGCCTCCGCCGCGATGGCCCGGACAGTCGCGGCGTCATATCCTTTACGGCTGAACTGTTCGCGAGCCGCACTGAGAACCGCGTCCCGGCTGCTCACGCGTCCGGGCCGCCGCCCTCTGTTCACAGCGATTTCCGGTTCGCGGCGGCCTTCCGGCGCGCAAAGTCCGGGGCGTGTTCCGGCCGCGGCCCGAAAGCGATCATGAGGGCTGGAAGTTTCCGGAACCACGGCACGTGGCGGGCGATAAAGACCACCGGACTGGGCGGGCCCATCAACTGGCCTTTCACTGCGGGGCCGAAAACGGCTTTCTGGATGAGGAGCTGAACATTCTGGATCACCACCGTGGGGAACCATCGCCGCTTCTGCACCGAGGCCAGGTCGGCTTCGCCCAGGGTGCCCTGAAGCAAAGGGCGGGCAAGGCGCTGGGCTGCCGCGACTGCGTCCTGGATGGCCAGGTTGATCCCCACACCGCCTGCGGGCGACATGGCGTGGGCCGCGTCTCCGATGAGGAGCAGCCCGGGTTTGTGCCATGGCTTGATCCGGTTGAGCTTCACGTCGAGCAAATGGAGATCGTCCATGGACCTGATTTCGTCCACGCGGTCCGCCAGGTCCGGGCGGATGCGGGCCACGCGTGCACGGAAACTCTCCACCCCTTCGGCCCGCAATTTCGGATCCTTGCCCTTCTCCGCGATATAGGCGATCTGGTAGAAGTCCTTGCGGGTCAGGCTGAGGAGCACATCGACGCCGGAGAAGCGGGGCACGATCGAAGCCAACTGTTCCTGTTCATCCGCACGCCGGGACAGCCTGAACCACCACGTGTCGAACGGCACGGGGAACTCACGGGGGACGAGGCCCGCCTTCTGCCGGAGCACCGAGCTGCGGCCGTCACATGCCACCGTCAACGTCGCGCGAAGCTCCCCCGTTCCGATTTCGACGCCGGACGCCGCGTCCCGGGTGCGGTACGCCACCCCGGCGACTTTCCCGCCGTCGTCGTACAGCAGATCCGTGGCCTCGGTGTTCATCCGGAGCGTGAACTCCGGCTCTTGCTGTGCGGCGTCCACCAGGAAGTTCAGGAGGTCCCACTGCGGAACCATGGCTACGTAATCGTAGGGTGGCTTGAGGCGGTCGAAGTCGGCCAGGGTGACCTCCTTGCCGCCCGTGGGGAGTTTGAAATTGCCGAGCTTGCTTTGGGGCAAGGCCCGGAATCCTTCGCCCAGCCCAAGCTCATCCAACAGTCGGATGGTGGAGGCATGGACGGTGTCGCCGCGGAAGTCGCGCAGGAAGTCGGCGTGCTTTTCAAGGATCGTGACCTCGACGCCGGCCCGCGCCAAGAGGAGTCCGAGCATCACCCCGGCGGGTCCCCCGCCCGCGATGACGCATGTGGTGCTTTCAGGCTGGTCCATGGCCACTCCCGGAGTTGAACTTCATTCCGCAACTAATTCAACAAGCGTTGAATTAAGTGTGCACCCGCCTCGCGGTCGTGTCCAGAGGCTGCGACGCCCGCTCACATACCGAGCCACGTTACCAACCGAGAATCTTTCCCTCCTGGGCCGCTGCAACTGCCCCATGCTGACGGGGGCGCGATCGGACGGTGGTGGGTAAGCGGGGCTGAAATCCTTGCTGCGGCGTCGACGTGGGTTCCCCTTGATGCTGTTGCTCTTTGGCTTTACCTTCCAGCAGAAGGCGCGGCGGGACAGCCTGAGAACACGTCCATCCAGAGGACGAACACCAGCGGTCTGCGGGCCGCGAGTTCAGCCGGCGGCGGTCAGGAACGATTTGAGCAGCGGACCGCTGGTAGTCGCACCGAGGCCGCCGTCTTCCACGAACACTGCGACCGCCAGGTCTCCATGCACTGCAACGATCCAGGCGTGAGTCTTGGGCGGGTTGTCATTTCCGAATTCGGCCGTTCCGGTCTTCGCGCCAACGGGCGCCCCTGGCACTGACGCCAGGAAACCGGCATGGCCGGAGGTCACCACCGCCCTCATCATGTCGGTCAGCGCGGCTGCCTCAGCCGGGGTGACCGGTTTGTCGGACGCTGCCGCGATGGGGGACTCCGAGGCACCGGGGGACGCCGACGACGGCGGGCCGGACGGCGTCGGCGTGGCACCTGCGGAGGGCGGGACTGCGCCGGGGTTCAGGACGAGTTGCGGCGACACCGGCGCGCCGTGGGCCACCGATGCTGCCATGATGGCCGCCGCGAGCGGCGAAAGAAGCACTTTGCCCTGGCCGATCATCGAAGCTGCGTGCTCGGTGCCATCAGCGTTTCCCGGTACGGAGCCCAGGAAGGCGTCAGCCCCCAGCTTCGGGGCTTGGACTGCCACCCCCAGCGAGGTTGCCGCAGACTCGAGCTGGGCTTGGCTCACTTTGTCGCGGGAACTGATGAAGGCCGTGTTGCACGAATGCGCAAAAGCGTCCCGCAATTCAACAGAACCCAGGGACGACGCCGGGTAGCCTTCGGCGTTCTTGAAGGTCCGGCCATCCACCGTGATTGTGGGCGTGCACTCAACCTTGGAATCCGGCGTCATTCCATTGCGGATCAAGGCGAGGGAATCGACGATCTTGAACGTGGACCCCGGCGCGTACTGGCCGAGCATGGCCGTGTTGTAGCCGTTGCTGCCGGGACCGGAGGCCGCTGCGAGGACGGCGCCGGTGGAGGGACGGAGTGCCACAATTGCCGAGGCCGGCCCAACACCGGCCAAGGTGTCTTCGGCGAGCTGCTGCAAGCGCGGATCCAGGGTGGTCTTCAACGGGTCGCCGGGCTTCGCATCGACGGCAAAAAGCACTCGGCGCGGATCCGGATTTGCTGCCTTGATCTGGTCGTCTGTCATGCCTTGCGGCCGGGCTTTGATGGAGACCCCGTCCTGGCCTCGGAGTTGAGTGTCATATTGCTCCTGCAGGCCACCGGATCCGACGGTGTCTCCCACCTTGAGGGCGCCCCCGGACTTTTGGATCTGTTCGGCGCTTGCCTCGGCCGCGGTCCCCAAGACGGCGCGGGCGAAGGTGCGGGTTGGTGCCAAAGGCAGAAAATCGCGGATGCCACGGGCGCCGGGAATCGCGGCAATCTGCTGGTCTGTGACCGTCCGGCTGCCGTCCTCGCGCAGCGTGATGGCACTGACGAAGGCCTGCGGGCCGGAAGCCTGGACCTGTTTCACATACGCGCCTTCGTCCACGCCCACCAGTTGCGCGAGCTTCGCCGCGGACGCTGCAGGATCGGCCGATCCAATCGTTGTCTTGTCGATCCCCACGTGAACCACCGGACGGTAGCTGACCAATTTCGCGTCCCCTGCGCCGAGGATGTCGGCCCTGGATGGCGAATTGACGGTCTTGTCCAGGACCTCGCCGTCCTTAAGGTCCGGCTCCAGGAGTGCCGAATTCCATTGGACCGCCCATTTGTCGCCGGACTTCTTCAGTGCAGCCTGGGAGGTGTACTTCCACTCCGCGGTCCCGATCTTCCATGTGAAGTTGAGCGGGACGGACGCTTTGTCGCCGTCGAGCGTCACCGCGCCGCTCTCAACGGAAGGCTTGGCCGGATCAAGGGCCGCGAACACCGCTTTGAGCTGCTCGTTTGCCGCCGAGGCATCCTTGCCGTCAACGGCGAGCGATCCGACGTCGAACGCCGCCAAAGAGGAGGCGAGCTGCTTGGCCGCGCCCTCCGCCCCGGAGCGGCCGTCATCGCAAGAGGTCAGCGACCCGGCAATCATCAGGGCGGCAAGCCCCAGGACAATGTTTTTAGTTTTCCCCATTCGCGCCATTATGCCTTCTTGGACCGACAGGAATGATCCAAATCACAGCACGTTGCGCTTTTGTGATGCTTCAGGGGTTCGAGAACAGCGCGTAGCCACTTTCCCCAAGTAACGCGCAGTAGGTGTCGTTTTCGACCCCCAGAACGACACCTACTGCCAGTCATTTGGGTCCGCGAGGCACCCGGGGTGCGCGCGCCGACTCTACTGACTGCGGATGATCCTGCGCTGCGTCGCCGCCGCGATGGCCGCGGTCCGGTTGTCGACGCCCAGCTTGCCGTAAATGTGCACCAAATGGGTCTTGACCGTTGCCTCGGAAATGAAGAGTTGCCTCGCCATCGCACGGTTGCTCATCCCAGTGGCGAGGAGCTCCACGAGTTGCACTTCACGGGCACTCAAGGCGTTCACCGGATTGCGGATCCGCCCCATGAGCCGGGCGGCAACCTCGGGTGCAAGGGCCGTCTGACCCGCCGCCGCAGACACCACGGCCTGCCGGATTTGCTCAGGTGGCGCGTCCTTAAGCATGTATCCGCTGGCACCGGCCTCTACCGCGGCGAGGATGTCGGCGTCGTTGTCGTAAGTGGTCAGGATCAGGACCGGCGGCGGGGGAGTCCCGGCTTCCCCGGCTTTGATCTTGCCCGTGGCGGTGACGCCGTCCATGCCCGAGCCCATTTGCAAGTCCATGAGAACCACGTCGACGGGTTCGCCGAGGGTGTGGAGCTTCGATAGTTCCGCCAATGCGGCGGTGCCGTCGGAGGCTTCCGCCACCACGCGGACGCCTTCGAAGTCGGAAAGCATGGCCCGGAGCCCAGCGCGGACCACGGGATGATCGTCAACAAGCAGGACCCTGATGGTGGTCACGGGGTCCCCTCCAGGGCTGCGTTGCCGGTCCCCAGCGGCAGCCGGATTGCCACCACGGTCCCCTCCCCGGGAGCCGACTCGACGTCGAGCGTTCCGTTGAGGGCAGCGAGCCGCTCGCGCAGGCTTTTGAGCCCGACGCCGGTTCCGTCGTCGCGGGTTGCTGCGGCAGCCGCCGCTTCGGGATCAAAGCCCGCACCGTCGTCGAACACATCCATGGTCACCTCGGCGTCCAGGAAGGAAAGGGTCACGACGGCGGCGCCCGCCTGGGCATGCGCCCACACGTTCGCCAGGGAAGACTGAGCCGCGCGCAACAGGGTGGTCCGGTAAGGGTTGGGCAGCGGCACCGGCGTGCCTTGGAGCTCGAAGCGGCAGCGCAGCGTGGCTCCCCGGGCGGAAGCCTCGGCCTCGGTCTTGGTGCAGAGGCGCCGCAGGGTGTCCGCCAGCTCAGACTCATCCAGTTCGGGGGATCCAAGACCGCGGACAAAGTTGCGAGCCTCCGCCAGGTTGCTGGCTGCTGTCTCACGGACGGTCCTGAGCCGGTCGCGGGCCGCGGCGTTGTCACCGGCGTCGAGGGCCTTCTCCGCCGAGCGCCCCATCAGGACGATGCTCGAGAATCCCTGCGCCAGGGTGTCGTGGATTTCGCGGGCGAGCCTTTCGCGCTCTGCCAGCACACCGGCGTCGTGTTGGCTTCGTGCCAATTCGGCCCGGGTTCGGCGCAATTCCTCGGCGGCAAGGCGTTGGTTCTCCGCCTCGACGTAAAGCGCCCGATAAGCCAGGCCGGTGACAACCGCGAAGGCGGCCCCGAAAACAGGCCCGAGGACCATGGCAAGTTGCAGGGCATCCGCCCCGGCACCCCGGTTATGGAACCACATCGCCGCGATCAGGAGCGCGGTACTGGCAGCGATCGCGGGAAGAGCGAAACGCCGCGGCAGGATATGCAGCTGCAGGAAGAACAGCGGGAAAGCTATCCACGCGAAGTCCGGACTGATGAGCATGAGCAGCAGCCATAGGAATCCGACGACGGCGAGCCACCAGCGCGCGTATGGCTTCGGATTGAAACGCTCGGAATGGCCGGCGTGCCGCTTCTCGAGAACCGTCCCTGCGAGGTAGACAGCAGTCAGTAGCAGCGACAGGCCGAGGCCTGCCCCGGTGGCGAAAGGCGAAAGGCCCGCGACTGCAAGCCTGACGACCGCCACCAACAAGAGCACCGCAAAACCGACGTGCAGGCTGACGCGCAGGACACGCAAAATCACGGCGGAACCAATGGGCTGCGTGTCATTGGGCTGCGCCGTGTCACCTGTTTGCTGCCGCGGCGCAGGCGGCGCGGCGACTTGCTGCGAATCGTCTCCCTGCATGCCCTCCAGCGTAGCCTCGCCCTCCGACACTTTTGCCCCGGTTCCGCCGTATTCGGCTCCAATCAACCAAACGGTTGATCCCGCGGTCAACCAAGGCGATCGGATGGGTCCATCCACTTCACGATGCTTCAGCCGCCAACTGCCGGGAAAGTTGAAGCAGGACCAGAAAATCGCCTCCGAACCAAAGGAATTCCATGTTTCTCGCAGTGCGCGACATCCGCTTCGCCAAGGGCCGCTTCGCCCTCATGGGAAGCGTCGTCGCCCTCATCACACTCCTCCTCGTCATGCTCTCCGGACTGACCGCGGGCCTCGGTGACCAGTCCACGTCGGCCATCTCAGCCCTTCCGGCGCAGCAAATCGCCTTCGGCGCCCCAGCCGGGGGCGAGGCCAAGGCCTCCTACACGGAATCGGAAGTCTCCAACAAGCAGCTTGAAGCCTGGCGGAACCAGCCGGGTGTTGCTTCTGTCGAAGCGGTGGGTATCACCCAGACGCGGTTCCAATCCCTCGATTCCTCCAATAATGCCGCCGGCACTGCCAACGTCGCGGTCTTCGGGGCCGACGGCGGCATCTCGCCAGTGGCGGTCAGGGACGGCGAGGTGGTGGTCGGGGAGGCCTTGGCGAAGGAACTCGCGCTGAGTACCGGGAGCAGCGTGACCGTGGGCGGTACCAGCCTGACGGTTTCCGCCGTTACCCAGGATGAGTGGTATTCGCACACCGGGGTTGTCTGGACTTCCCGGGCGACGTGGCAAAAGCTCGCACATATTCCTGCCGGGGAATCGATTGGGACGGTCCTCGCGGTGACCTACGACGCCGGAGCCTCCGTGGACCCCGACGCCGCCAACGCAGCAGCCGGCACGGTGAGCGCCACGCCTAGTGGCTCGTTCCAGGCCCTCGGTTCCTACAAGAGCGAAAACGGCTCCCTCATGCTGATGCAGGCCTTCCTCTACGGTATCTCGGCGCTTGTCATCGTGGCGTTCCTGACCGTCTGGACTGTGCAGCGCACACGCGATATCGCGGTGCTCAAAGCCATGGGCGCTTCGTCCGGCTACGTCGTGCGCGACGCCTTGGTCCAAGCGGGAATCGTTTTGCTCGCAGGGGCGGGACTGGGCGGCGGCGTTGGCGTGGTTGGCGGCTTCTTTGCTGCCAAGGCTGCCCCGTTCCTCGTGACTCCACTGACGACGCTCGTCCCGATTGCCGGAATCGTGATCCTCGGGCTTGGCGGTGCGGCGCTGGCCGTACGCAGCATCACCAAGGTGGATCCGCTCATCGCCCTTGGCGGCAACTAGGCCAACGCCAAAACCTAATATTCCATGAAAGGCATATCAATGAACCCCGTACTGAACCTCGTCAACGCCACCCTGGAGTACCCGGACGGAGACTCCACCCTCAAGGCCCTGGACGCCGTGGATCTCAGCGTGGACGCCGGCGAGTTCTTTTCCCTCGTGGGCCCGTCGGGCTCCGGGAAGTCCTCGCTTCTTGCCGTGGCGGCAACACTCGTTCGGCCGGGTTCCGGGCTCGTCATCATCGACGGCACGGATGCCACTGGACTCAAGGACCCCGAACTCACTTCCCTGCGCCGGGAAAAAGTGGGCATCATCTTCCAGCAACCCAACCTCCTGCCGTCGCTGACCGCCGTCGAGCAGTTGATCATCGGCGACCACTTCCGGGGAAAGCCTGCCAAAGCGGCACGTGAGCGCGCTACGGAACTGCTCGACGTCGTCGGGCTCGGGAGTTCGCTCAACAAGAGGCCGCACCAGCTCTCCGGAGGGCAGCGGCAGCGGGTAAACATCGCGAGGGCGCTCATGGGCCAACCCCGGGTGCTGCTTGTCGACGAGCCGACCGCGGCATTGGATCACGAACGCAGTGAATCGATCGTGCGGCTACTGCGTCAAGTCACCGACGAGTTCGCGACGGCGACCGTCATGGTCACGCACGACACCGAGTTCCTCCCGCTCACCGACTCCGTCGCCACTATGCGGGACGGGCGCCTCAGTGCGCGCGTCCCTGTCGGCACACCCAACTGACTCGCATTTGTTGTCGTTCTGAGGCCTCAAAACGACACTTACTGCGAGCCAGTTGGCGAAGGCCGGAAGGGTCAGTCCCGGATCACGGCCTCGTCCTGGGCATCGTCATAGGCGTCGCGGGCCTTGAGAATGCTGGGCACGTGATCCTCCGCCCAGAGACGCAAAAGGGTCAAGGGCTCCAGCAAGGAAGCTCCGAGCTCGGTCAGTTCATAGTCGACGCGAGGGGGTACCTGCGCGTGGACGGTCCTGGTGATGAGACCGTCCCGCTCCAGGGTTCGAAGGGTCTGGGTGAGCACCTTCGGCGTCACTACATGGACCATCTTGCGAAGCTCGGAGAACCGGATCGGGCCGTCCGCGAGGACCTGGACCACCAACGAAGCCCACTTGTCGCCGATGCGTTGAAAGATCACCCGCGACGGGCAGTCCGGGTCGAGGATGTTTGCTGGCAGGTCGCTGGTATCCATGAGGTAACTAAGTTCCTTTGAAGCTATCAGTATCAATTAGATACTGTTTTGATATCGCAAGAATAGCAACCCAAGGAGAGTCATGAAAATCGCAGTTTACGGCGCAACAGGCATGGTCGGAAGCCAGATCGTCAACGAATCCCTCACCCGCGGCCACGAAGTCACCGCGATCTCCCGTAAGGGCTCGGAGGTTGCTGGAGCGAAGGCCCTCGCCGCCGACCTCGCTGATGGCCAGAGCTTCGCGGAGGTCGCCAAAGAGCACGACGCCGTCATCCTCGCCACCGGTCCCAGCCGCACCGGCGGAGACCACGGGGAGTGGCTGGCGGCAATGGACACCGCGTACAGCAACGCGGAAGGTACACGTCTCATGATCGTCGGCGGCGCAGGCACCCTGGAGATCGACGGCGTCCGCCTCCTCGATTCGCCCGACTTCCCTGAGGCATACAAGGCCGAAGCAACCACGGCCGCGGCCGCTTTCGCCGCCGTCAAGGAAGCTCCCGAGAGCCTGGACTGGACCGTACTCGCACCTGCGCCGGTCATCCAGCCGGGTGAGCGCACCGGGAACTACTCCACTGCAAAGGATTCTCCGGCCGGCAACACCATCTCCACCCAGGACTACGCTGTGGCCATGCTGGACGAAATCGAAACTCCTGCCCACCGCCGGGCACGCTTCACGGCAGCCAACTAGCCCAACGCCCGCTCACCTATGACGGCACATTCACCAACACCCGCTCACCTCTGACGGAAAACGCGGGCCGCTCCTGTACGCAAGTGAGCGAGCGTTTCGGATTTTGGCGACATAAGTGAGCGGGCGTCGCAGGGGTCATGCGCCTAGGCCAAGCCCGGGTATCGGCAGGCCGAACATGTCTTTCAGGGCATATTCAGCAGCATGGTACCCGGGCATTCCTGTTACTCCAGGTCCTGGAGGCGTAGACGAGGAACACAGGTACACCCCTGGCAGAGGCGTCCGCCACGGCACTGAGGAGAGCACGGGACGCTGTACCAGTCCTCGGATATCCATGGTCCCCGCGCTAAAATCGCCACCCACGTAGTTCGCGTTGTAGTCGGCCAAGCCCGCCGCCGTTGTCGTCTTCCAGCCGACCACCACGTCGCGGAAACCCGGCGCAAATTCCTCGATCCGGGACATGATCGCCTCGGCCATGTCCACCGTGGAACCTTTGGGAACATGACAATAGGACCAGAGAATGTGCCGCCCTACGGGAGCGCGCCCCGGATCCACTATGGATGGCTGGGCCACAAGGACATACGGCTTCGCGGGATGCCGGCCCGCAGCTACAAGGTTCTCGGCCTCCGCCATGGCGGCACGCGTGCCGCCCACATGCACCGTCCCGGCGTCGGCCAAACCTGGAGCCGTCCAAGGCACCGGCCCGGACAGGATGAAATCCACCTTGCATGCCGCATTCCCAAAACGGAATGTTTCCAGCGACTTCCTATAGCGGGCGGGAAGCGCGGCGCCCGCCATGCGCAGCAGTCCTGGTGGTGCGACATCCAGCAGGATGGCCTTCGCGGGACGCAGCTCTTCCAAGGAATCGATCCGCACACCGGTCTCGACCACTCCGCCGTGGGCCTCGATGTCCCGCACCATCGCGTCCGCTATGGCCACGGATCCACCAACCGGAATGGGCCAGCCACCGGCATGGGCCAGCGCACCCAGGAGGAGTCCCGCCCCTGCGGCTGTGGGAGAAGGAAGGGGAGACAAAGCATGCGCCGCCACACCTGTCAGCAGTGCGGGCGCCGCATCCCCGATGAACCGCCGGTTCCACCACGGTGAACCTTGCTCCAAGGTTGCCAGGCCGAGGCGTAGCGCGGCGATCGGACGGGCCGGCATCCGCAGCAACTGGTTCTGCGTCACGTCAAGAACGCCGCCCAGATGCTCCACCAACGGTCCCATGAGGCGGGTAAATGCTGCTCCATCGGCCCCGAGTTCACAAGCCGTCCGCTCCAGCGAGCGATACGCGAGAACTGCCCTGCCGCCGTCGAGCGGTGTTCCGTATTGGACCTCCGGCAAACGCAGCTCCACACGCCGTTCGAGCTCAAAATCCCGGAAGAAACGCGAAGCCAGCGCCATGGGGTGCACAGCGGAGCAGACGTCGTGGATATGCCCCGGCTCCAGCAGTTCAGTCGTCCGCGTTCCACCACCGATCGTCTCGGCGGCCTCGTACACCCGGACAGCCAGGCCCGCCCGGGCCATCACTACCGCGGCGGCCAAACCGTTCGGTCCGGAGCCGACGACGGCGACCTCAGCCATGGCGTTCGCCGTCGCCTTGCGTGGAGCTCACTGAGTCGCGGGGAGTTCCGGAGGTGTCGCGCCCGGATTGCGGCTCGCGCCCGGAACGGTCCTCAGCGGAGTTCACCTCAACGCGCCGCCAGGGGAGCACCGAGGCCGTCGGATTCTTGAGGTCCACCCGAAACCAATCCTTCGCGCCATCGAACAGGCCACCGTGGGGATCGTCCACACCCTGGACCCGGAGGGGATCAAGGTGTGGATCCCAGATGTCCCATGCAACCCTCAACATCAAATATGCCGTTACGGCCATATGCAGCACCACGGCCATGACGTAGTACGGCATATCGATGTTGTTCTGCGCCGCCCCGCCGCTACTGACCTGACCCAGATACATCCAGGTGGCAGCCCAATGCAACGCCTCAGCTGCCTGCCAGACCAGGAAGTCGAGCCAGCGGGGTCTGGCCAATGCCAGCAAGGGCACCAGCCAGAGCACATATTGCGGGGAATAGACCTTATTGCTCAGCACGAAGGCTGCCACGATCAGGAAGGTCAACTGGGCAAGCCGCGGGCGCCGCGGCGCCGCCAATGCCAATACGGCAATCAGAACGCACGCAAGGAGGAACATGTCCATCGCCAAGGCATTGATGGCGTCGGGGCCAAGTTTGGCCAGTCGGAGGCGTTCGGCAACGAGGTTATACGCGAACCACAAGGAGCTGTACCCCGCGGGGCGATCACGGGTGTAATCGAAAAAGTAGCGCCAACCGGCTGGGTTGATGGCCGCGATCGGGACGTTGACTGCCAGCCAAGCGACCGCGGCTGACACGGTGGTCACAAAGAAGCCCCGCAGGCGGCCGCTTCGCAAGGCGAGCAGGAGGATCGCGCCGAGGATAAGCAGCGGATAAAGCTTGGTGGCCGTTCCGAGGCCGATGAACAGGCCCGCCATGACGAGACGGTCCTTCGAGAAGAAGTACATCCCCACGGCGAGCATGGCAACTGCCCACATGTCCCAATTAATGACTCCGGCCAGGACAATCCCGGGCGCGAGGGCCACCATTGCCGCATCCCAAGGCCGGCGACGATTGATGCGCGCGGTAGCCAGAACCACCACGATCCACATGGCCGCAATCAGGGTGGCGTTCACGTCGAAGTAGCCCAGGATCCGATCGGGGGTGGCGCCATGGCCCGGGACCAACCGTGCGGTAGCACCGGCTATCAGCCCGATGATCACCGGATATTCGAACATGCTTTTCGGATCAAGGAACGGGAAGACGCCGTCGGCGAAGCCCCTGCTGCTGAAAAGTTCGGGGAAATCCGAGTAGCAGGTGGCATAGAACTGCTGTGGGGTGTGCCAGCCGTTGACGCGGCAATAGCCCTTGATCATGATCGACACGATGGCGGCGACGATCGTGAGGATGACCAGGACCCGCTCCACGGTGAAGAATCCGGGGGAGATGGCCCCGGGGGAGGACCGCCGTCCGAGGGGTCCCCCGATCAACTCGGTGAAGTTCCTGAGCAAGTAATCACTACGGCTGGGAACCACAAAGCGCGCACGCTTTTGCTGGATGTGCGGCTTTGTCTCCTGCATGGAATCGAGCTTACCTTCAGGCACGGGGCGCTCCTCCCTAAGCCCCCGCTTTAAAGGGCGGAAGCCCACGCGTAGCCGCGCGGGCTTCCGGGGCGAACGGTCCGATGTGTGCCATCAGTCCCTCCTGTAGTGCAGTGGTGGGGACACTCAGCGGATGATGCCCATTTGATGCAGGACGACGTAGACGTCTTCCCGGCGTTGATCCAACAGTTGTCCGTTGAAGAGGGTCTTGTCTTTGACGACGGGCTTGCTGTTGAAGACCATCAAGTCCCTGAGGCGCTTGGCCAAGGGTTCACCTCCTTTCGTTATTGAAGAGAATTGCCGGAATTCAGGCATGACAATTAAGCCCCCTGAATTCGAAGAAAACAGCGGCGGAATTAGGCGCGTGAATGCCAGGCAATGAGGGGTGGATTAAGCGGATTTCTCGAACGACCGTGTCCGTACCGGAGCATGGAACTCCGATAGGGGTATCCAGGGGCAGCCGTCCCCAACAAGAAGCTGGTTCCGAACTATGAGGAAACTGCGCACCACGTCAATCGCGTGATACCGCTCAATGGCAGGCCCAACTCGGAGCCTGATTGCCCCTTGATCAGCCCTGAAACATCAGGGGGAAGAAGGAAATCAGGAGAAGTTAGGCCGCAGGACGGCGTCGAACAGCGAAGGCCGGGGTGCCAGCAACGGTCATCTTCCATCCGCTAGTCAAAGTAATCATTTTCCCAACCTCCTTTTCTGTTTTGGCGCTACCGCAGATGACTGACTGGGTAGCGCACGCCTCAATCCCGGCAGATTGCTCTGGGATCAAAAATAAAGTTACACCATGAATCGCACTGTTGACCAGCCAATTACAAACAATTTAGAAATTAATTCTTACAATCCCCAGCGGAGAATGGCCGGCGTCCGCTTGTCCCATCCCAAGGTACAAACTTTGGCCGTTCCCAAGACAAAGTGGCGTCCTTCCCTCGCGTCCAATTCGAGCCAACGGGCCGTGAGGATGCGGGAAAAATGGCCGTGCGCGACAATCAGGACGTTGTCCATTCCGGACTCGAGGACGCGGGCAATGATCTTGTCGGCCCGGGCCGCCACAGAGTCGAGTGTCTCGCCGTTGGGAACGCCGTCGGTCCAGATGAGGTAATCCGGGTTGTCCTTGCGGATGAGATCCGAGCTGATGCCTTCGTAATCGCCGTAGTTCCACTCCACAGCCAGCGGCTCATGAACGGCGTCGGGGAAGCCCGCCAATTCCGCGGTACGGCGGGCCCGGCGCAGCGGCGATGTCAGGACCAGGTCGAAGTCGATGCCTTCCAGGATTTTGCGCGCTTCCACGGCCTGCTGCTCTCCCTCGACCGTCAAGGGAAGGTCCGTCAAACCGGTGTATTGGCCGCTCTTGGACCATTCGGTCTCGCCGTGACGCATGATCCAGAGCTGTGGCCGGGAGAGTTTGGCTGCAGGGTTCACTTAGGACTCCTCTGGTTCGGCGGTGCCTGCTTTGGCATCGACGGCTGGTTCCGATGAAAGTTCGACGGCGGACTCGGGTTGGCCGGTCCACCATCCCAGGAGCTTGGACTCGGCCTCTTCCTGGGACAGCGGACCGTTTTCCATGCGCTCCTCCAAGAGGAACTTGTAGGCGCGGCCAACCACGGGTCCGGGCTTGAGTCCCAGCAAATCCATGATCTGCGCTCCGTCCAGGTCCGGCCGGATGGCATTGAGCGATTCCTGTTCGGCCAGGACTTCGATCCGTTGCTCAAGGTCATCGTAAGCAAAGGAGAGCCGCTCGGCCTTGCGCTGGTTACGCGTGGTGACGTCGGACCGGGTCAACCGGTGCAGGCGCTCCAGCAAGGGGCCGGCGTCTGCGACGTAGCGGCGGACGGCGGAATCGGTCCAGCCGGCGTCGCCGTAACCGTAGAAACGCATGTGAAGCTCCACGAGCCGCGCCACGGCCTTGATGGTGTCGTTGTCGAAGCGCAGGGCCTTCATGCGTTTTGCGGTCAGTTTGGAGCCCACCATGTCGTGGTGGCGGAAGCTCACCGCGCCGCCCGGTTCGAAACGGCGCGTCGCCGGCTTCCCGACGTCGTGCATGAGCGCGGCGAAGCGCAACACAAAGTCCGGACCCGGCACCGGGCCGTCCGGGCCCGTCTCAAGCGACGCAGCCTGCTCCAGGACCTGCAAGGAGTGCTGGTAGACGTCCTTGTGCCGGTGGTGCTCATCGGCTTCAAGGCGCAGCGCGGAGACCTCGGGGAGGACGAATTCGGCAAGTCCGGTTTCCACGAGGAGGTCGATGCCCGCACGCGGGTGCGCACCGTTAATGAGCTTGACGAGTTCCTCGCGCACGCGTTCGGCGGAAATGATCTTGATCCGCTCGGCCATCCCGGACATGGCGAGGCGGACGTCGTCGTGCACGGCAACGCCGAGCTGCGCGGCGAAACGGGCAGCACGCATCATGCGAAGGGGATCATCGGAGAATGACGCTTCGGGTGCTCCCGGGGTGGCGAGGACCGAGGCGTGGAGGTCGCGGACCCCGCCGAAAGGATCCACGAGTTCCAGCGACGGCAGCCGGAGCGCCATGGCGTTGATGGTGAAGTCGCGGCGCAGGAGGTCGTCCAGGAGCGACGAGCCAAAGGCCACCGCGGGCTTGCGGGAATCGGCGTCGTAAGCCTCGGCGCGGTAGGTCGTGATCTCGATCTGGAAGCCGGACTTCTTCATCCCGATCGTTCCAAAGGCGCGTCCGATTTCCCAGAAATTGTCGGCCCACCTCTTGATGATCGAGAGGGTCTGGTCCGGAGAGGCGTCAGTGGTGAAATCCAGGTCCGGCGAGACACGTCCGAGGAAGAGATCCCGCACCGGCCCGCCAACCAGCGACAGTTCGAATCCAGCGTCCACGAAACGCCGACCGAGGTCCAGGACCACTGGATCCATCTGGAAATTAACTGAAGAACTGTCCAATACTTGCGCCATAGTTCCTTAAGCTTGTCAGATTTCACCGCGCCATCACACCGGATCCTCGTCATTGCGCTGCGATTGGGTGGGAACAACACCGGGATCACGGTCTCACGCCATCCGCACGTCACCGTGAGTCCATGTCCCGGTCATCACCAACGGGCAAGAGTCGTTAGAGTGGACTTCATGGCCAACCCGATCCCGAGTGCTCCTGGCAGGAGGACGAACGCACCATTGCCGTCGGCAATTGGTGCCCACGTCGCGCCCGCTCCGCACCCGGCCCAGGCCGCCCTTCCGACGGTGGAGGAAGTCTCTGCCGGCGGCGTCGTCGTAGACACGTCCGACGGCGAACTAAGGGTTGCGATCATCGCCCGCCTTAATAGGGGTGGCCGGCTCGAGTGGTGCCTGCCGAAAGGGCATCCGGAGGGCAAGGAAAACAACGAGGAAGCAGCCGTCCGCGAGATCGCTGAAGAAACCGGAATCGAGGGCGACGTCCTCGCTCCGCTCGGCAGCATCGACTATTGGTTCACCGTGAGCGGGCACCGCGTCCACAAAACCGTGCACCATTTCCTCCTGCGCGCCACGGGCGGGGAGCTGACCATCGAGAACGATCCCGACCAAGAGGCCATCGATGCCGCGTGGGTTCCCCTCCAGGAATTGGCCCGCAAATTGTCCTTTCCCAATGAGCGGCGCATCGCCGATCTCGCCCGGGAAGTCCTGCCCGAACACCTCTAACGCGGGCCTTTCCTTCCGGCGGACGCCGGTTTGACGCAACAGGCAGCCCGGCTCATGGGACGATAATGACAATGTCTGCCGCCAAAACAACCCAGTCACCCCAGTCCGGAGAAACCCGTTCCAGCGCCGTCATGGCCGCAGGGACGCTTGTTTCACGGTTCCTCGGCTTCGCCAAAACCTGGATGCTTGGCGCCGCACTGGGCCTGGGATCGACGGTCAACGACACCTTCATCAATGCCAACAACCTGCCGAACCTGATCTTCCTCCTGGTGGCCGGTGGCGTATTCAACGCTGTGCTGGTCCCGCAGATCATCAAAGCCAGCAAGGGTCCGGACCGCGGCGCGGACTACATCAGCCGGCTCCTGACCCTCGCTGTGCTGGTTCTCTTGACGCTGACCACCCTGGTCACCCTGGCCGCGCCGATGGTCATCGACCTCACCACCCAGGGCTATTCACCCCAGCAGAAATCGCTGGCCGTAACCTTCGCGTTCTATTGCCTGCCGCAGATCTTCTTCTACGGTCTGTATGCGCTGCTGACCCAGGTCCTCAACGCCAACGGTGCCTTCGGCCCCGCGATGTGGGCTCCCATTTTGAACAACGTGGTGGCCATCGCCGGACTGGGCATGTTCATCTGGATCCTCGGCGCCAACAACACCAACCCCCACACCTTGGACAATTGGGGGCCAGTCCAGACGTTCCTGATCGCCGGCCTCTCCACTGTCGGCGTGCTCGCTCAGACCGCCATACTCCTTGTCCCGGTGATCCGCCTGCGGCTCGGGCTCCGGCCCCGCTTCGGCTGGAGGGGCGTCGGACTGGGCCAGGCAGCGAAACTGAGCGTGTGGACGCTCCTGACCGCCGCCGTCGGGCAGCTCGCGTTCCTTTACGTCATGAGGATCGCCACGATTCCCGGCTCCGAGCGGCTTCGGCTGGAGCATGCGCAAGACCCGGCGGCCGCCACTCTCCCGGGTAACGCGGTCCTGGAAGTCGCCAGCCAGCTCTACCTGCTCCCGCACTCGATCATTGCGTTGTCGCTCGCCACTGTGCTGTTCAACCGGATGGCCCATGCCTCCCAGGCGGGCAACAAAGCCGAACTGCGCGAAGCCCTGTCGCACGGGCTGCGGACCATGGCCGTCGCCACTGTCTTCGGGGCACTGGCCCTGTTCGCCCTCGCCGGACCGCTGGGCATGTTCTTCTCCGGCGGGAAACCCCAGGACGGCGTCATGCTCGCCCAGACGCTGACGATCCTCGCGCTGAGCACCCCGTTCATGAGCGCCAACTTCATGATGTCGCGTGTCTTCTACGCCAATGAAGACGCCCGGACCCCTTTCTACATCCAGCTCATCCTTGCGCTGGTCAACGTTGTGGGCGCGTTCATCATCCAGTTCCTGCCGGTCGGGCGGATCATCTTCGCGATCGCCGTCCTGTATACCCTCGGAAACATCCTTTCCGTGGTGATCAGCGTCTGGTTCCTGCGACGACTTCTCGGCCACGTGGACGGTCCGCGCATCGCAAACTCGTACATCCGCATGGGCTACGCCGCGTTGGGCTCGGCGATCGCCGGCGCCGTGGCACTGTGGCTCCTGGGCAGCTATCACGCCGACGGCTTCGCCTGGAGCAGCCGGCCTGCCGCATTGGTGACGGTGGTCGTCGTCGGGCCCGTCATGCTGCTTGCATACCTTTTCCTGCTGCGCGTCTTCCACGTCAGTGAGCTCCGCGATTTGCTCCGTCCGGTGCTTGGCCGGCTCGGCCGGGGCGTTCCGGTTGCGAAAGCACCGTCCGCGGGTGGAGAGCAGACCCCGACGGCGGCCCGCGCCACGGTTTCCGACGACACCGGACTCATTCCGCGCATCTCGGGGGAGTTCGACGCAGCATCCTTCCGCGCCGGTCCGGCCGTGCAGACCATGCCTTCGAAGGACGGGTGGGATGACAACCGCGATGCCGATGGAGCCATTGCGGAGGGCAAGGACAAGGTGGATGCCTGGTCCGACGTCGAGAAGTCATACCTGCCCGATGAAGACCTCCCCAGCACCGCGCAACGGGGCGCAGGCCGCCCAGGGATCCCGTTGCCCGGTCGCCGCACCTATCAGGGAACACTGGGAAACAACCCCTATTTCCGCGGTGGATCACGCCGCAAAAGGTGACGGATCCGCGCAAACCGGGAGCCGGAACGGCCCAATCAGCTAGGATCAGAAACTAATACAGGTAGTTGCAGACCACGGGTCACCCGGCTGGCCGGATCCCGTATTCAGGACCCGCAGCTTCCGGACAGTCTTAGGAGGAACCCGTGTCCCACCCGATCGATGTCGGATCAGTGCTTGGCGGCCGCTACAAAGTCACAGCCACCGTGTTGACTTCGCACGACCAGGATCTGGTGCTCGACGGCATGGACCAGGTCCTCAACAGGCCTGTCAGCATCCTCGTGGCTGGCCCCGGAAACGCCGATCAGGTTGCCAAGAGCGCCCGCGAGGTCGCCACCGGCGAACGGCCCGGACATGTCCAGATCCTCGACCTCGGGGTCAGCGACAGCACCACGTACCTCATTACGAACCACAGCAGCGCGCCCGACCTGCTGGACCTGGTGGTGGCCACCAACCCTCCTTACGTCGAACCGTTCTTCACGGACACGCTTGGCAGCGAGATCTTCGGCCAGGCCCGTTCCCACGAACCCGAGACCTACGACGGACTCTACGACGACGACGAGCACGACGCCGAGTACATCAGTTACGACGAGGTCGAGCCCCATCCCGCTGGCGAATCGCTGCCGGCTGCCGCTGACCCGCACCGCCCGGTGGTTCCTCCCATGCCCGCTGGCCGGCCGGCGTCGGCCTCCGGGGGCTTTGGTTCCCGCATCGCTGCTGCGGCAGCGGGGGCAGGGGCTGCTGCCGCAGCGGCCGCGGCCGCCGTAAACGGCAGCGGCAAGTCAAACAGCGACGACGGCCAAGCCGCGCCTTCGGGGAGGCCCGCGTCCACTTCGACCGCCGAGGCGAGCCGGACCGCTCCCCAGCAAATCCAAGCGGCGCCCGCCACCCAGGCTGTTCCAGCATCCACTCCTCAGGCGCCTACTTCTGCAACCCCGGCCCAGGAATCCAAAGTCTCTCTCTGGTCCGAGGACGACTATGGCTTCGTTAACGACGACGGCGGAGCGCGCGGCACGGGCGCTTCCCGCGATGCGGCCGCGGCTGCCGCCGGATACAGCCGGGGAGCCTCGAGCTTCCCGTCGAACGCGCGCGAGCAAGCAGGGCCCCTCGACGAGGACGAATATTACGACGAGGAGCCGGTTCGCGAGCCCCGTTCCTTCCGTTGGCTCGTAGGCGGGGTCCTTGCCGCCGTGTTGATCGTAGGTTTGATCCTTGCTGTCACCAATCTCGGCAACCTCATCCCCGGCGGGGCTCCCGCGGCCAAGCAGTCCTCTTCGGCGTCTCAAACCGTAACTGGACAGCCGAGCAGCACAGGTACCGCCTCGGCGCCGCCGGTCGCAGCGCCGCCGGTCATCGATGGAGTCACCCGTATGGGCGATTTCGATTTCGCAGCAACTTACGACAAGGACCTGGTCAAGGCATACGACGGCAATGCCGCCAGTTACTGGTCGGACATGGAATTCGCCACGGCGGACTGGGGTGGACTCGCACCCGATGGAGTGTCGCTGCTGGTCAAGCTCAAGACACCCTCGCAGGTGACGTCCGTCACTTTGAGCCAGTTGGGCGCATCCGGTGGAAACATCAGCGTTTACACCAATGATCGTCCGGCCTTGGACGGTGCCAAGCTGGTGGGCACCAACAGCTTCACCTCACCGGAGCTCACCATGCCGCTCAGTGCCCCTGTAACGGCCCAATACGTGATTATCTCCATCAAGGCCCTGCCCAAACTGACCGCCCCCAAGACGCGCTACGGCTACGGCCTGCGCCTTGCGGAGATCAAGGTCCAGTAGCCGACGCTTCTCGCTTCCATGCCCTGCACTGCCAGAAGGTACCCTGAATGGTGGTGGATATTAGGGTCCCCGGAAACATCGGAATATTCCGCGCCGCCATAGGGTTGTGCCATGTGGCCGGCCGCAAGGAACCGGTGCATCGATTAAGGAAGAGGTTCACCCAACAGTGAGCAACGCAGAAAACACCGCGTCCATCGTACGTGATGTCATTATCGTAGGCTCCGGGCCTGCCGGTTACACGGCGGCCGTCTACACGGCACGGGCCAACATGAACCCGCTTCTCATCGCCGGTTCCGTGACGGCCGGTGGCGAACTGATGAACACGACAGACGTCGAGAACTACCCCGGCTTCCCCGAAGGCGTCATGGGACCCGATCTCATGGAGAACTTCGAAAAGCAGGCGGCACGCTTTGGGACGGAGATTCAGTTTGAGGATGTCACCGAACTGGACCTCGACGGCGACATCAAGTCCGTGACTATCGGCACGGGGGAGAAGTTCATGGCACGCGCCATCATTCTGTCCACGGGTTCCGCATACCGTGAGCTCGGCCTCGAGAATGAAAAACGCCTTTCCGGCCACGGGGTGAGCTGGTGTGCAACCTGTGACGGTTTCTTCTTCAAAGACCAGGACATCGCAGTGATCGGCGGTGGCGACTCTGCCATGGAGGAAGCCCTCTTCCTCACCAAGTTCGCCAAGTCGGTCACCGTGGTACATCGCCGCGACACCCTCAAGGCTTCCAAGATCATGGGTGACCGCGCCCAGGCCCACGAAAAGATCAACTTCGTGTGGAATACCGCCGTCGAGGACGTCATCGGCGGGGACAAGGTCACTGGCCTGAAGCTGAAGAACCTCGTCGACGGCACCGAGTCGGAGCTCGCCGTCACTGGAGTTTTCGTGGCCATTGGCAACGATCCCCGCACCGAACTCGTCAAGGGAAAACTGGAGCTCGCTCCTGAAGGCACCATCGCCGTCGACGGCCGCAGCTCCAAGACCAGCATCAAGGGCGTCTTCGCCGCCGGCGATGTCGTGGACCCGACCTACCGCCAGGCCATCACGGCAGCCGGATCCGGTTGTGTCGCTGCCTTGGACGTCGAGCACTATCTTGCAGACCTGCACGCCTAACCGGCACAGCAGCCATCCATTCGAAGGGAAAGAATTATGAGCAACGCGAAAAACGTTACCGACGCCAGTTTCAGCACCGACGTCCTGGCCGCTGAAAAGCCGGTCATTGTGGACTTCTGGGCAGAGTGGTGCGGCCCGTGCCGTAAGTTGGGTCCAATCCTCGATGAGATCTCGGTTGAATACGGAGACAAGGTCGATGTCGTCAAGCTGAATGTCGACGACAACCCCGCCATAGCCGCCGAGTACGGCATCACGTCCATCCCAGCCGTTTACCTCTTCAGCGGGGGAGAAGTGAAGAGCACAGTTATCGGTGCAAAGCCGAAGCAGTTCTTCGAAAAGGAATTTGAATCCGTCCTGTCCTAGGACATGCGGCGCGCCTGTAAGGCCTGCTTCCCGATTGAGCCGGTGGTTTCGCTGTTGAGCGAGACCGCCGGCTTTTTCATGTCTTTGGGTACACGCTATTGAGTTCGAGACCCGAGCCTCGTGGTTTCGGCTGGTGATATTGAGAGGCGCAGTGAACGACCGCTGCCAGTCTCGGTTTTTATTCCTATTTCTGAACCTTTTTCACTTTCAAAAGGGGCAGTTCTTCGCTGGAACGGCCCAGACGGCCACTGAAACTTCGGCCCCCGGAGACGGGCCGGAGTGGGTGAACTAATTCCGCCTTCGAATGCTGGAATGTTTACTAAGCAATAGTTGCGCCCGACTGACTCATGCATCGCCGCGGACGCAGGGAGATTCCATTCAGGCTGCCGAGTCACTACGTTCGATACGAAGGGCAAGTATGTGATCCGGTCGTTTCACGTGAAACCGTGCTACCCGTGCGTTGGAGCCCACGATCCCTCGCTATTGAATTCGAAACAGGTCGAACCATACGTTCAACACATGCACTGTTTCACGTGAAACACGGCTCGTTGATGAGGGAGTAAAAGTGCTTTGGGTGCCGGGTTCATTGCTGGATGACCTGAGCCTCGCGCAGGCAGATCGCGGGACAGTGGCGATTGGACGGTTTCACGTGAAACCGCGCTGGTACTACTGGGTGCGGGGGTTACGGCTTGCCGCCGAGCCGGGGCGTCGTCCCTTATTCATTGCGGCTTTCCAGGTCGATCAACCCCCGTCAAGAACCACGCCGCGGCTTGTTCGGTGCTAGGCCATGACCGGCGCACCGGGGGTCGCCGCAAACCACCCTCCTTGGCACGGGATGAACGTCCTATTGAAAATCCCCATATCAGCGATGTTTCACGTGAAACACCGCGGTGTCCCGAGAGCCGGCCGGGCACTTCTTCAGGCCTGCGATCAATACGGACACTTCCGTCGGCACGTGACAGACAGGCGCGTCAAGTGGCTACCAGCAACTCTCGCAAGGCGTAAAGCTATCCGGACACCGGACAAACGAGTGCCTGGCGACGTCGGCCGGCAGAAGGCCCGACCGTTAGTACTAATAGGTCCGTAAACAATTAATTCAGGTTGCTTCGTCCCTTGGGACGCGGCCCACCCCGTCCATTGCTCCGTCCGTCATCACGAGTAGCCTTCGATCCCAGTAACCCTTGGACATGCATCGAGGCTGAGGAGGCCGCTTGTTGGCCGTCAATCGGGGGAGGAGTTCGCCATTGCCCTGCGCCACAATACAGTTCCTTGGAATGGCCCCTTGGCACCGTGAGGCTTGGGAGCAGGCGCCGTGTGGACGCCTTCATCCTCACGGCGTGAGAAGGCCGACGGACTATGGGTGCCGGGTTGTGGGTGGCTCTATCGACAGCCCCCTATTGATCCGTAACGCCGATCCGTAACGGCGTAGACGTGAACGTGGCTGAATGAGCCGAAGTGTGCGGCATCAGACCCTCTCAGACGGCAGGACCTGAGGCCAGCGGCTGCACAGTCAGGACAAAGGTGTCGCAGCCACACACTACATGTCAGGCCCTAGGACGGCCAGGCCTTCTTCGCTCGCCGGCGCACGTGGTCCCAGAGCGGGCCGTTAGGCAATCACGTGGTCCGTTCGAGGGATTCAGACTGATTGTGGGAGTACCCATCCAGGATCCCTGCCGACACGGTGAAGTACCTTGGGCGGGCTGTCTTGCAGTCAGACTCGACTCAGCCGACTACGCTATCTTGAACCCGCCACCCACAGCTTTGGGCATTGGTTCCCCGTACACAAACTCGCCTGAGCCGCGCCGGGGTGGCCCTGACGTCTTCCTGCACCCGAGGATCGTGGACGTATGGCAATGGGGGAGACAGAGTCTCAAACGAGCAACTAGAGCTACGTCCACGGAAATTGCCTCCCAGCACGAGAGCCTGGGTTCAAGCCCGCCTCAGCGGGACAAGAAGTCCGGCAAGGCGGAGCGCCGCCAAATGATCAGCCTGGAGGCAGCAATTTCCCTGGGCATCCCTCACACAAGCCCCTTCCTGCAACGAGGCGAGAAGCGCTAACAATTGAACCCCAAGGCAGGTCAACTCGACCGGCCAAGGTGGGGTTGGTTGCTTTTGGCGAGGTTGTCCGGGGTAGACGGGGCGATCTGGAGCGCCTGCTCAATCCAAGAGAACGGAGGAGGTCCCTCTAACCGGGAGCAATGATTGGCCCGACTACCCTCATGAACGAAGCTGAACTACGAGAAGCGACATGCCTACACGGCCGCCCGGTCCGGGATTCAGAAACCAAGGCTGGCCGCAATCTAGTGGCTCAACCGCGTTTCCGCGTGACTGAACCGCGCCCGATTAGGTAACCCGCGGGCCAATAGATGCCAGCAGTGCTTCTCCGAATGTCAGCAGGCGCTCCCGCTGCAGTCACGCTCCTGGAGTCCTCCGGTCTCGGTCGTTGCCACCGGCCCTTGCCCACCGACAGTGGAAGGTGTCGGGTGATCGGCAGCCTTCGATTCGGTCGCGTTTCACGTGAAACATGCAGCGACCGTCGAATTCAAGAGCGCTCACACGGGGCGCAGGCGGAATAGAAGATCCCGAGAGCACCAAGCCGAGCCGAGTCGAGCCGGGCACTGGCGAGGAACATGGAGGCAAGATTCCACTTCAGCTGGCTCTTCGCTGGGAGGGATATCCACCGACCGGCCAAAAGTTATACACACGGTTATCCACAACGATATCCACGGGCGCAAAGAACCACTTCGACTAGCTTCTCCCGGACGGTTGGGGAGCATGTCCGGCGCGGAACGCAGCAAAGCTTAGCCAGCCAGATGAGATCAGATTTGATACGGACCGGAAAGCTTTCAGAAGCCCGTGAATCTGCCAATATTGGTCCCAAACGGGGTAAATCTGGTTGATCTACAGGCGCTGGCTCTGTTTCACGTGAAACAGAGCCAGCGAGCGACCTCAGGACCACACGAATACCGACGCCGACCGACGAGATACCCACAGAGCTCAGGCCTGAGCTCCCGCAGTCCCACCGAATTATCAACAAAGTTATCCACAGCGATATCCACCGCTGCTCTCAGACTTTTCAACAGCGAGATACACACTCCACACGGCTAAGCTTTCTCGGATCGTCTGCGTTCAGATTCGTCGATACCGCCCCGCCCGCCCGTGGAAGTATTGGCCTGTAGCGTCGGCGATCCGATGGCAAGCTCAGCCGAAGCCACATCGGGTCCTCCTAACTCTCGCGCTTTAGCTAGCCGGAGCTCGGGGGATGGATGCCCGCTAAGACGAACCCCTTCTGAATCTTTTGCAGGAATCGAACTCAGGACGCCCCAGCCACGGACGCCCCGTGGGCTGGATCATTCGGCAGACCGAAGTGTGTGGAGTGTCCATGAAGAGATTCTGTGCGCTGCCAACCAGGACTGAGAGCCATCCGGACATCCTCGGCGCGCTTGTCGCCGCGCCGGCAAGCAGTACAGCAAGCGAGCCTCACCTGAGGACAGCGCGGCACGAGGACGACCGCGGCCAGGATGCCAGGATTTCAATCCCGTCGCACGACGTCTCCGGGGGAGCCGGCGTCCCACCACCGCTCGATCCAAGTTCACCGCAAGTCGGCACACCAGGTACAGGGGTCCTCTGTGCTGCGTCCAGACGCCGGTCGGGGCACGCACCTAAGTCCGCGTAGGCGCAGGCACCGGCGACTGGAGCCAGTGCCGACACCACACACCACACACCACGAGATCCAGTCTCTCCTGTGAGTTCCGTGGTCCACAGGAGGACTTCGATCAGATTCTCCCTGAGGCCGTCTTGCGGTGCTGACTTATTCGGGGTCCAATCGCACTTCCCGAGCTCTGGAATTCGATGACAAGGTCCGGGGGACCCGCGAACCGTCTTGGACGCCTCCGAACATGGATGATGGAATGGGCTCCTAGTCCGGATAGGACATCGCCCAAGCCATGCCGCCTCGCCGCAATCCACGAGCTCAGGGGCTGTTGCCACGCGGCAGCCGGACGACGATCGAGCTCCCAGGGATCTGTTCCCTTCCAGGCGGACTCCCTTCCAGCCGCACTGCCACACTGCCACACTCAAACGAGCTCAGGGAACGGTTTGCCACCCGCCGGTCCTATGTCGCCGTGAAGGCGGGAACGCAACACGATCGTCGAAGTCGACCAATACCGCGTCCATAAGATCCTGAAGATGTTCGGCATCGTTCGGTTCGGCGCACCCGTCGTCATTTGGTCACCGGGAAATGGTGGTTCGTGGCTGTCACTGGCGCAGACACACAGATAGCCCCCTAAGACCGCAGACAGACGTATGCACCCGCCACTGAATTCGCGCCGAGTACGGCCCACCGTAGGTGAAAGCAGACAGTGGCTGGGGTACTGATACCCAACAACTAGCTGGAAACTGGAAGGCCCGCGTCCTGGCAACATCGCACGCAGCGGGATGGCCGGACCTGTTACGCCCGTCGAGGTGCAACCAACGCCGAAAGGGGAGCACAAGCAGGCCAAGACACACCGCATCATAAAGTGATGTGCCACCGCATCCTGAAATGGTGGGCTCGAGTTCCGGAGGGGCAGATGGCCTAGTTGAAACCATCGATACTCCGAGCAACTGTTTACTTTGCGCCCAGGGCACACCGCCACGTTGCAGGGAATTTGCTCCGAACTGCGAGTTGACTACCAATTACTGGTACGCCGAGCTTTGGCTCGATTGCGATGGACTCCATCGCCGCTCCTGTTTCACGTGAAACCTAGCCTGGCGGCGATCCATAGAGTTGGCCCCATCAACCGGAAGATTCACGCGCTGTCAAACGGATTTCCCCGGCACACGTCGGCAGACTCGGCTGTTCCACGTGAAACATTCGCAGGCTGCCCACGCTCGAGAGGCATCATCCGAGAAGTCTGTGGAGATGTATCACTCAAAGAACAAGGCCCAGCCTCCGGGATGGCTGACGTCAGGCTCTCTGGCAAACAATTGCGCGTGCTGCCCGAACTTCGAATGCGGAGGATCAAGGGAACCGTCAACCATGGGCAAACCTTGTTAGTCAATGCAGGAATCAAGAATGTAGCCACGAGGCAACGGTGGCTAGCGCGAGGTTAAGGGACATCGTCTCGATGCGCGATCGTGTCGACTTCTAAAGCAGCGGCCAACTGAACTCGATACTGGCTTCTCCGAGCGACATGGGGGACCCCGTTGGGTGCGAAAAGGTACTGATCTTCCAGTACCTCAGGCCTATACGACTGCCCGTTTCACGTGAAACACCGTCCCAAAAGCACCACGCCTCACTCCGGCCCCAGGGAACGAGTCCACCAGCACACGCCATGGGAGCGCACCATGGGAGCCGGGCCTCTATGAGAGAGCAACGAAAAAGGACCAAACGGACCCCTGCAAGCGCCGCATGGAAACCATTAAACGAAAATGGGGCCTGCCTCGAGAGAAGCAAACCCCGGTTCCGTGGAAACCTAGCGACTAGCTTTCGTCCCCAGGTGACAAAACATCCATGATGCGATTCAGATCCTCAACACTAGCGAACTCAATGCTCACGCGACCCTTTCGCGCACCCAGGGTGATCTTCACATTGGTATCCAAGCGATCCGAAAGTGAAGAAGCAAGGTAGTCGAGACGCTCATGGCGTGCGTTGGGACGCGGAATGCTGTTCTTCGGCGGCACCGTAGGATCCTGGTACAACGCGACAGCTTCCTCGGTGGCCCGTACGGACATTCCTTCGGCGACAATCTTCTGCGCGAGACGCTCCATCGAGGCTGCGTCCGGGAGAGCGAGCAATGCCCGCGCATGGCCGGCCGAGAGCACGCTGGCCGCTACGCGCCGTTGCACGAGCGGAGGAAGTTTGAGGAGGCGGAGAGTGTTGGACACTTGCGGACGCGAACGGCCGATCCGATCGGCCAGCTGCTCGTGGGTGGTACCGAAGTCCTCAAGGAGCTGTTGGTAGGCGGCAGCTTCTTCCAAAGGGTTCAGCTGACTGCGGTGGAGGTTTTCCAGCAGAGCATCACGAAGGAGGTCGTCATCAGTGGTATCGCGAACAATCGCCGGGATGGTTTCGAGCCCGGCGGCCTGCACTGCCCGCCATCGCCGCTCACCCATCACCAGTTCATACGGTTCTCCACCCTTTTCGGTTGAAGTACGTACAACAATTGGCTGGAGGACGCCTATTTCCTTGACGGAATGAACCAGCTCCGCCATGTCGTCCTCATCGAAGACACTGCGCGGCTGCTTGCGGTTGGGATGGATGTCCCCGACAGGGATTTCGGCGAAGCGCGCCCCGGGAACCTCGACCAGTTGGACCCCGGACGATTCCGAGGGAAGCGAGTCAGCCACGGCCTCTCCTGAAGTAGCAGCAGCGGCCCCGACTGGCTTGGATCCGGCCGATCGGTCAGCGTCGGTGGTCTTCGCGGGGGTGACCTTCGCCGCGGGTGACTTCGCAGCAGGGCTCTTTGCCGCCGTCGTGCTCTTGGACGAAGAGCCGCGCGAGGGGGAACTCTTCGCTACTTCCGTTTCAGGCGCCTCGGGAGCGTCCACCGTCTCCGGTGCCTTCCGCGCCTCAGGGAAGAAGAGGTCCACAGGGCGGGACGCCGGGACGCCGTTCCCCGATGCACCAGCCGAAGCGGAGCTGGGAATGAGAGCCCCAAGACCCCGACCCAGGCCTCGTCGCTTTTCGCTCATTAGTATGTCCCTCCGGTGGAATGGCAAGAATAGAGCCCGCCAAGGATATTGCAGTGATTAAGGAAGTCTAGCGCTCGGCGATTTCCGCAGCGGCTTCCATATAGGACAACGCGCCGCTGGAAGACGGATCATAGGTCATCACCGTCTGCTGGTAGCTTGGGGCCTCCGAGATGCGCACCGAGCGAGGAACCACAGCGCCGAGAACCTGATCCGGGAAATGTTGGCGGACTTCGGAAGCCACTTGCGCGGCCAGGTTGGTGCGGCCGTCATACATGGTGAGGAGAATGGTGGAAACGACCAGATCGGCGTTGAGGTGCTTCTGGATCATTTCGATGTTCTTGAGAAGCTGGCTCAGGCCTTCCAATGCGTAGTACTCACACTGGATGGGGATGAGTACCTCGCTCGCCGCGCAGAAGGCGTTGACGGTCAGCAGGCCCAGGCTGGGCGGGCAGTCAATGAAGATGAAGTCCAGGCGACCTTCACCGTTCTTGGCGCGTTCCTTCGAGTAGACATCGATGGCGCGGCGCAGACGCTGCTCGCGTGCAACGAGGGAAACCAGTTCAATTTCAGCGCCCGCCAGGTGAATGGTTGCCGGCGCGCAAATGAGATTCGGGATATCGGGGCACGGAGCCACGACGTCACGCAGCGGGAGGTCGTTGATCAGCACGTCGTAAATACTGTCGACGTCGGCGTGGTGCTCAATACCCAGAGCGGTGGATGCATTTCCTTGAGGATCGATGTCGATCACGAGGACATTGAGTCCCGCGGAGGCCAAGGCTGCCGCAATATTGACCGTCGTGGTGGTCTTTCCCACGCCGCCCTTCTGATTGGACACCGTGAAAATGCGGGTCTTTTCCGGCTTGGGAAGCTCACGTCCCACCAGTCGTTCACGCCGTCGGGTCTCGTTGGCGAGCTGGCGTGCAATCGGGCTGGAATCATCAATGGAGTCCATGACGTTGTCATGTCCGACAATCACGGTTTCACGTGAAACAGCGGCGTTTGCAACCGAATTCGTGCGCATCAGTGCAGATTCAAAGGATGCCGAGGGTGCAGCCATGGCCCGAGCCGACCCCAAGGAAATAAATGGCGGGATCCGCTGGGTGGAGGTTTCGCTACTGCCCACTGTCACACTCTCACTCTCATTCGGCTCTAGCTGCCGTTCTCTAGCTTAACCGCTCAGTTGCGGACACGCGGGACACAGCGCCGAAGCTAGGCGATCTTCCGCTGTTTGTTAACGACGATCCTCACCACAGTGGTGGGTTCCTCCAAGAGCTCCTGCCCGCAAACCACAACAGACGTTTCCACGCCGCCGAGCCTACGGATGATTTTAGCTGCTTGCTCAATCTCCTCGGCAGCACTGCGGCCCTTGATCGCCACAACTTCACCCTTGCCGTTAAGCAAGGGTATGGTCAGTCCGGCGAGTTTGGACAGGGCAGAGACCGCCCTCGCCGTGACGACATCCGCGTCGACCATTCCCACTGCGAGTTCGGCTCTGGTGCGCATGACCGTGACGTTGCCCAGTCCAAGGTCGTCCACTACTTCCTGAAGCCAGATGACCCGCCGCTCCAGGGGTTCGATCAACGTGAGTTCAAGATCGGGACGCGCAATTGCCAAGCACAAGCCCGGAAGTCCCGCCCCGGATCCAACGTCTGCAACGTGGCTTCCGTGGGCTATCACCGATTCGATGACGGCGCAATTGAGAACGTGCCGGCTCCACAGGCGGGGAACCTCGCGCGGGCCAATCAGCCCGCGCTCGGTTCCCGACGTCGCCAGATGTTCTACGTACCGCTGGGCGAGACCGAGCCGGTCACCGAAAATCTTCTCTGCTGCCTGGAGTTCGGCTGCCGTGATTTCAACCATGATCCGTTAGTCGGCCGAAACCACGATGTGGCGGCCGGCGCCTTCGCCATCGGACTCGGATACAAAACCGAGGTCCGCGACAGCGTCGTGCACAATCTTGCGTTCGTACGCGCTCATGGGTTCAAGTGCCACCGGAGCTCCGGTTTCCTTGACCTTCGCCACGGCGTTTTCGGCAATCTGCTGCAGATCGCCGGCACGTTCCTTGCGGTAACCGTTGATGTCGAGCACCAGGCGCGAGCGGTTCTCGGTTGCCGAGAGCACTGAGAGTCGAGCGAGTTCCTGAAGGGCTTCGAGCACTTCGCCGTCGCGGCCTACCAGGCTCTCCAGCCCCTCGGAATCGTCTTCGGCTGCGATGGAGATGTAGGTGCGGCCATTCCGGATCTCGATGTCGATGTCGCCGTCGATATCGGCAATGTCGAGAAGTTCCTCGAGGTAGTCTGCGGCGACGTCGCCCTCTTCCTCGAGGCGGCTCACGGAAGTACCCTTGCCGGCAGCAGCGTCCTCTTCCGAAGTTTCTACTGTGGCTTCTACCAGTTCCTCGGCGGAGGCAGCGGCCGTTGCCTCTTCGGTGCTTTCAACAGACATTACTTCTTCTTCCTGTTCTTACGTTGTGGCTGGGTGCGCTGCTGTGCCTTGACCTCGACGGCGGCCACCTCGGCAGCGACGTCGGCGTCCTTTTTACCGCCAAAAAGCGGGTGCGACGGCAAGCCCTTGGCGGCGCGACGCTCAGCGAGGGCCCTCGCAGCAGGGGAACCCGGCGTCGGCATGCGGCGGATGACAAAGAACTGCTGACCCATGGTCCACAGGTTGGTGGTGGTCCAGTAAATCAGGACACCGATCGGGAAGTTGATGCCACCCACACCGAACACCAGCGGCAGGATGTACAGCATCATCTTCTGCTGGCGCATGAACGGGCTGGCCATCGCCTCGTCGGACATGTTCTTGGCCATGATCTGCTTCTGCGTGATGAACTGCGACGCCGTCATGGCCAGGATCATCACGATGGACAGGACCCAGACAACCGTCTGGTCGGTGCCTGCAGGGCCGCCGTGAAGCAGGGACGCGGAGAGGGGAGCGCCGAAGATGCTGGATTCGTCGAACTGCACCACCTGCTCATGGCTCAGGGCTCCAATGCCCGTGCCGGCCTGTCGGGCCTGGGTGATACCGGAGAGCACCTGGAACAGCGCGAAGAAGAACGGCATCTGGATCAGCATTGGCAAACAAGCGGAGAACGGGTTGGTGCCGTGCTTCTTGTACAGCGCCATCTGTTCCTGCGCCATCGCCTGGCGGGAGAGCTGGTCGGTCTTGCCCTTGTACTTCGCCTGCATCTTCTTCAGATCAGGTTGAAGCAGCTGCATGCCGCGCTGTGCCTTGATTTGCTTGACGAAGACAGGGATCAGGGCAGCACGGATCACCAGCACCAAGCCAATGATGGACAGAGTCCAAGTCCAGCCGTTCTCCGGAGGCAGGCCGATGAAACTCAGCCCGTCGTGGAACCCCAGCATGATCGCGGACACTAGCCACTTGAACGGGGCCAGAATTGTTCCAAAGATGTCCATACGTTTTCCCTATTTCCTCAGGCCGCTGTGCGGCGACCGTCTTCATCAGACCACACAGCCAGGAACTGGTCCGGGTTGTTCAGTACAACAATTGTGGGCGTCTGGCCTTCGGGCCAATGACGATGTCCGGCGGGGACGTGGTCCACGCCGCCGGCGTTCCAGGGGTGGCAACGCGCAAGGCGCCGCACCGCGAGCCAACTTCCCTTGACGGCACCATGGACCGTCACCGCTTCGAGGGCATAAGCCGAGCAGGAGGGGAAGAACCGGCACACCTGGCCATATAAGGGAGAAATGATCCTGCGGTACGTCTTCAGCAAGATGATGAGGACGTTGCGCGGCAGCTCCCACAGAAAAGTTCCGAGGATCCCCGGAGCGACTCTAAAGAAACGGACGACGGCGGAGCTCAGCTCATGCACGCGGTGTCCCTTCCGTTGTGGTGCCCTGGGTGGGCGAAACAACCCGCGGAGAGGATCCGCCGAGCCGTTTCGTGGTTGCCGCCAAGGCGGCGTTGTAATCCGTCAGCAGCTGGTCCCAGCTTGCCGTAGCGGCCGCGGGCAACGCCCGGACCACCACAGCAAGACCCGTGCCATGCCTATTCAAAGACAAAGCACCTGCTTCTCTCAGTCTCCTCTTAACGAGGTTCCTGGTCACAGCGTTCCCGACAGCTTTGGAAACGATGAAGCCGATGCGGCTCGGTTCGCCGGCACCGATAGGTGCCGTATATAACACTAAGTTCCGGCGTCCATTGCGGACGCCGGAACGTACAGTTGTTGAAAAGTCGGTAGAAGTCCGCAGACGGTTACGGGTGGCTAGCACCTAGTGACTCGCTTGGAAGGCTGACCGACGAGTCAGTTATTTAGGCCGACAGTTCGACGCGGCCCTTGCCACGACGGGCGGCCAGAATGGCACGGCCGGCACGGGTGCGCATACGAAGGCGGAAGCCATGCTTCTTGGCCCGACGGCGGTTATTCGGCTGAAAAGTCCGCTTGCTCACGTTAGTTACTCCAGTGGATCAAAGGTGCGCCCACCCGATCAAAAGGGGAAGAACTGGCCGACGCTAAGTTTATTGAGTATCCGCCGCCGCCCAACGCCGGATTTACCGGAGGTGCGGGTGGTCAAAAAGCGGACACATAGGACTTCACAACGTTAGGGCAAAAAGACCCCCGAGGTCAAACCGGGAGCCGTCGTGCCCGTTATCCCCAGCTGTGGCTAAGTACACGCATCAGCCTGTGGATGAAGTGGCTCACAGGCCCCGTTTCAGAACCACAACGGTGTAATTATCCACAAGCTTGTTCCCAGCTATCTTCTGGAGTTTCCATCCCCTAGAGTGTCTCAGTAGCCGATTATCCACGGACTGTGCATAACCCTGTGGATTCGGTTCGGAATCCACGCCCTTTGATCGGCCACGGACCTTCGGCTGCCGCAATCCAGGCAAGCAAGCACTCGAGGGAACCAATTGATGACGGTAGACGAAGCCAACCACGCCAACACGGTCGGAAGTTCCTGGCGGCGGGTGCTGAGCCTGCTGGAACAAGACGATCGCGTCACACCCCGGCAGCGTGGTTTCGTTATCCTTGCGCAGGCGCAAGGCCTGATCGGTTCCACCCTCCTGGTGGCCGTGCCCAACGAACTGACCCGCGAGGTTCTCCAGACGCAAGTCAAGGACGCCCTCGATGACGCCCTCCGGAGCGTCTTTTCCGACGACATCCGGTGCGCGATCGACGTCGACACGGATTTGGTGCCCATCCACGAAGAGCCGGCCCCCGCCGTCGAACTCTCTTCCGCGAACGACCTCGCCGTGGAACTGAAGCCGCAGCCCACTCCGCCGAGCACTTCGCACGAATTCGGCCGGCTGAACCCGAAGTACGTCTTCGACACCTTCGTGATCGGTTCTTCCAACCGCTTCGCCCACGCCGCCGCCGTCGCGGTCGCGGAGGCACCGGCCAAGGCCTACAACCCGCTGTTCATCTACGGTGACTCCGGGCTCGGCAAGACCCACTTGCTGCACGCGATCGGCCACTACGCCCGCCGGCTCTACAGCGGAATCCGGGTGCGCTACGTGAATTCCGAGGAGTTCACGAACGACTTCATCAACTCCATCCGCGACGACGAAGGCGCCAGCTTCAAGACCACGTACCGCAACGTCGACGTGCTCCTGATTGACGACATCCAGTTCCTGGCGGGCAAGGACCGGACGCTCGAAGAGTTCTTCCACACCTTCAACGCCTTGCACAACAACAACAAGCAGGTGGTCATCACCTCGGACCTCCCGCCGAAGCAGCTGGCCGGATTCGAGGACCGCATGAAGTCCCGTTTCGAGTGGGGCCTGCTGACCGATATCCAGCCACCGGAACTCGAAACCCGCATCGCGATCCTCCGCAAGAAGGCCCAGAGCGAGGGATTGTCCGCCCCGGACGACGCTTTGGAGTACATCGCTTCCAAGATCTCCAGCAACATCCGCGAGCTCGAAGGCGCGCTGATCCGCGTCACCGCGTTCGCCAGCCTCAACCGCCAGCCCGTCGATGTGGCCCTCGCCGAAATGGTGCTGAAGGACCTGATCACCGATGACGGAGCCCAGGAGATCACGGCCGACCAGATCCTCAAGCAGACGGCCGAGTACTTCAAGCTCAGCATGGAAGAGCTTTGCAGCAAGTCCCGCACACGCACGTTGGTGACCGCTCGGCAGATCGCAATGTACCTGTGCCGCGAGCTCACGGACATGTCCCTGCCGAAGATCGGCCAGGAGCTTGGCGGCCGCGACCACACAACGGTGATCCACGCGGACCGCAAGATTCGCGAACTGATGGCCGAGCGCCGTGTGATCTACAACCAGGTGACCGAGCTGACCAACCGCATCAAGCAGCAGCAACGCGATTCCTGAGTCGATCCCCTCGGGCCACTACATACCTTATTAACAGGCACATGTGGATAAGCCTGTGGATACTTAAGGGGACAAGCGCGGTTAATGGGCTTAAAACCCTTGAGCCGTCTGTGGATCGTTAAAAACGGCCCTGGGGGTTATCCACGTCCACACCCTGTTTAAAACCCCTGTCACCCACATGTCGTGAACAGGGCTTAACCCCGGAACTGCGGCTCCAGAGCCGGTTATCCACAGTTTCCACAGGGGTTATTAACACTACTAATCCCAAAAAAATGAATTCCCTCAAATAACAATCTCCTTCCGCCCACCCAGCGACGCAGCCCATGGCTGCTTCGAACCACGCGCCAGCAGGCCGGGGATGGGTTAATGCCCGAACTTCCGGCTAAGCTGTCTGCATCGCGTCCATCCTTGGTGCTGCTTTGTAGTTCGCTCCCTGCGGACCATGCAGCTTTCGGGTTCCGGACGCTGGATTTCCGGGCTCCTGGGGGAGTTTCCGGTGGAACACTGGCAGCAGCAATGAAAGGCGGCACCCTTCCGTGAAGTTCAGAGTCGAGCGGGATGTCCTGGCAGAAGCCGTCACATGGACAGCCCGGTCCTTGTCTCCGCGGCCGCCCGTCCCGGTACTTTCAGGTCTCCTCCTCAAGGCAGAAGCCGGAACAGTGAGTCTCTCGAGCTTCGACTACGAGACCTCCGCCCGTCTCGAGATCCCGGCTGACATCACCACCGAAGGAACCATCCTGGTTTCCGGACGCCTCCTGGCCGATATCTGCCGCAGCCTGCCGTCGGCTCCTGTCGACATCGAAACCGATGGCAGCAAAGTCACGCTGACGTGCCGTCGAAGCAGCTTTCATCTCGCCACGATGCCGGAATCCGAATACCCGCCGCTTCCGGCACTTCCCGCCATCAGTGGAACCTTGCCCGGCGACGCTTTCGCGCAGGCCGTTTCGCAGGTCATCATCGCTGCCAGTAGGGATGACACCCTGCCGATCCTCACCGGTGTCCGGATGGAAATCGAAGATGACATGATCACCCTCCTCGCCACTGACCGTTACCGCCTGGCCATGCGGGAAGTACCGTGGAAGCCCGTCACCCCGGGAATTTCCACGAGCGCCTTGGTGAAATCGAAGACCCTCAACGAAGTGGCCAAGACACTGGGCGGCAGCGGAGACATCCATCTCGCCCTCGCAGACGACGACAGCCGCCTGATTGGCTTCGAAAGCGGCGGGCGCACCACCACGTCCCTGCTCGTCGACGGCGACTACCCCAAGATCCGGTCCCTGTTCCCGGATTCCACGCCGATCCACGCGACGGTCCAAACCCAGGAACTCGTTGAAGCCGTTCGCCGCGTGTCCCTGGTAGCGGAGCGAAACACCCCGGTCCGCCTGGCGTTCACCCAGGGCCAGTTGAACCTCGACGCCGGTACCGGCGAAGACGCGCAGGCATCCGAGGAACTGGAAGCCCAGCTCAGCGGCGAAGACATCACTGTCGCCTTCAACCCGCACTACCTCGTGGAGGGCCTGAGCGTGATCGAGACCAAGTTCGTACGCTTCTCCTTCACCACGGCGCCCAAGCCGGCCATGATCACCGCCCAGGTTGACGCCGACGGCGACGACAAGGGCGACTACCGCTACCTCGTGATGCCCGTCCGCCTCCCCAACTAGCTGACATTAGTTGTCGTTCCGGGCGCTCAAAACGACATCAAATGCGAGTCAGTCGGGTCAATACCACAACCACCAACGCAGAAAAGAGTTCACACCGTGCACATCGGACTGATCGGCCTTGGAAAAATGGGTTTCAACATGCGGGAACGCATGCGCAAAGGCGGAATCGAGGTCACCGGCTTTGACCGCAATCAGGACATCGCGGACGTCGCCTCCGTTGACGAGCTGATTGCTGCCCTTCCGACGCCGCGCCTCGTCTGGGTCATGGTGCCCTCCGGAGATATCACCGACGCTGTGATCAGCGAACTCGGCGAGAAGCTTTCGGCCGGAGACATGGTGATCGACGGCGGCAACTCGCGCTTCACCGAAGACCAGAAACACGCGGCGTTCCTGGACTCCAAGGACATCCGTTTCGCCGATTGCGGGGTTTCCGGAGGCGTCTGGGGACTGCAGAACGGCTACGGATTGATGGCAGGCGGCTCGGACGAAGACATCGAACTCGCCATGCCGGTATTCGATGCGCTTCGCCCCGAAGGCGACCGTGCCGACAGCTTCGTCCACGTGGGCGGCGTGGGGGCAGGCCACTACGCCAAGATGGTCCACAACGGCATCGAATACGGTCTGATGCAGGCCTACGCCGAAGGCTACGAATTGCTCGCGGCCAAGGACATCATCAAGGACCTTCCCGGTACCTTCCGGGCATGGCAAAAGGGCACGGTCGTCCGATCCTGGCTGTTGGACCTCATGGTCAAAGCATTGGACGAAGACCCGGGCCTGGCGTCCATCGGGGACTACGTCGAGGACTCGGGCGAAGGCCGTTGGACGGTGGAAGAAGCCATAGCCAACGCGATTCCCGCGCCGGCAATCACCGCTGCGCTCTTCGCCCGCTTCTCCTCCCGCGAGGACAGCTCACCGGCCATGAAGATGGTGTCTGCGTTGCGCAACCAGTTCGGCGGACACGCCACCCGTCCGGCCAACTAGGCCCCGGCCGACCAGCAGTACGCGTGTACCTCGAACATCTTTCGCTGACCGATTTCCGCAGCTACGCGCAGGTTGACCTCAAGCTTGGCCCCGGCGTCACGGTCCTGGTTGGGTCCAACGGCATCGGCAAGACGAACCTCATGGAAGCCATCGGATACCTGGCTACCCTGAGCTCGCACCGCGTCAGTACCGATGCGCCTCTCCTGCGCTTCGGCACGGACCGCGCGTTGATCCGGGCGAAGCTTGTCCGGGGCGAACAACCGACGGTAGTCGAACTCGAAATCAATGCCGGCCGTGCCAACCGGGGCCGGATCAACCGCGGAAATCCTGCCCGGGCCCGCGACATCCTGGGCATTTGCCAGACGGTGCTTTTCGCGCCCGAGGACCTTGCCCTGGTCAAGGGTGATCCGTCCAACCGCCGGCGCTTCCTCGACGAACTGCTGGTCAGCCTCATGCCTGTCCATGCGGCAACCCGCACCGACTACGACCGGGTGCTCAAACAGCGCAATGCCCTGTTGAAATCGGCCCGCGCCGGGAAATTCACCTCGGGCCATGAGGCAACGCTCGATGTCTGGGACCAGCACATGGCGAGGGCCGGCGCGGAGCTCCTGCATGCGCGGCTGGAACTCGTGGAACGGCTCCGTCCCCACCTCAAGAACGCCTACGCGCAACTGACGGACGGATCGAAGGAAGCAGGCGCGGTCTACCGCTCCACCATCCAGGGCGTGCTCGACGACGACGGCGGTCCTGCCGAGCGTCCCGCTGAAGGTTCAGAGGGGGTGGAGGACCTGCGCTCCCTGTCCGTGGATCAGCTCACGGAGCGCTACATCCAGGCCTTCGCGGCCTCGCGCCGCAAGGAGTTGGAACGCGGAATTTCCCTGGTGGGACCCCATCGCGACGAACTCGAACTGGTTCTGGGCCAGGCACCGGCAAAAGGCTATGCCTCCCATGGCGAAACATGGTCCATGTGCCTCTCCCTGCGCCTGGCCTCGTACTACGTCATGCTCGACGACACGCGTACCGGCGGTTCTGCTCCGATCCTCATTCTCGACGATGTGTTCGCCGAACTGGACGTACAGCGTCGGCGTAAACTGGCTGCAATAGTGGCCGGCGCCGAACAGGTTTTGGTGACGGCCGCCGTCGACGCGGACATTCCCGAGGAACTGGCGGGGCGACGCGTGAAGGTTGTGCCCGGAGGCATTGATGGAGAAGGATAGCCCCGGCGGACGCCAGCCGGGCAGGGACCCCGACGAGATTGATGCTGCCCAATCAGCTTTGAACCGGATGCGGGAAGCGGCCGTTGCACGGGGCGAAATCCGCCGCGCCGCCCCACGGACGGGTGCCGCTCCCAAACGCAAGGGCGTCCGCGACACCCGCGGATTCAGCCAATTCCACGGCAGCGGCAGGGATCCGCTTGGCCTGGGGAAAGTCGTTGGAAGGCTCGTGGCGGAACGGGGCTGGACCTCTCCAGTGGCAGTTGGTTCCGTGATGGCTGAGTGGGATGCCTTGGTGGGACCGGAGATTTCCGCGCATTGCACTCCTGAGAGTTTTACCGACACCACGCTCCATGTCCGCTGCGATTCCACCGCGTGGGCAACCCAGCTCAGGCTCCTGAGCACCAGCCTCCTGGACATGTTCCGAAGGGAACTCGGAGAAGGAGTGGTGACGTCCATCCAGGTTCTCGCACCCACCGCGCCGAGCTGGCGCAAGGGCGGCCGAAGCGTCAATGGGCGGGGCCCCCGGGATACCTACGGGTAACTTCCGTGCACCCTCGCCGGCGCATTCTGCTTGAAGGGCGCACAGGGGCGAGAAACCTCCCCGGACCGTATAGCTCCCTAGAGGGGGCCGTTTTGGCACCTTGCAGATGGGGCCCACGGCCTCCTACAGCTACTTTCCTGAGCATATGGGCCGGGTTTTGCGAGGAACTGCGCTCAGTCACGATAGAATCGGCATAGACAACTGGGCGCCGGTGAACGTTGATTGGCTCCGCTGAACAGCACTTGTAACAGCGGATCTGCCAATCGCGAAGTAGCCGGCGTTAGCAGTGACGTCCCTGTTGGCGGCTGCCGTGTCCCTGTGGTGTGTCCTGACGGACGTGCTTCCTTGGTGCGGTGACGGCCGGCGACCATCGAACACGGAGGAGTCGAAAGCGCCTGTGGCTAACGACAATGCAGAGACCTTGGCAGTAGAGCCCGCGAAGGAGAACGCCCACAAGCCTGACACACCCTCGGGGTCCAAGGAATACGGTGCGAGCGACATCACCGTCCTTGAAGGTCTCGAGGCGGTGCGCAAGCGCCCGGGCATGTACATCGGATCCACGGGCCCGCGCGGCCTCCACCACTTGGTGTATGAAGTGGTGGACAACTCGGTGGACGAGGCTCTTGCGGGGTACTGCAGCCACATTGAAGTGACCCTCCAGGCCGACGGCGGCGTGAAAGTGGTGGACGACGGCCGCGGCATCCCGGTGGATATGCACCCCACGGAAAAGAAGCCCACCGTCGAAGTTGTCATGACCATCCTGCACGCGGGCGGCAAGTTCGGCGGCAGCGGCTATGCGGTGTCCGGCGGCCTCCACGGCGTCGGTATTTCCGTCGTCAACGCACTGTCGCGCAGGGTCGACACCGAGGTGCGTCGCCAGGGCCACGTTTGGCGAATGAGTTTCGCCGACGGCGGCAAGCCACAAGGCGGACTCGTCCAGGGCGAAGCAACGGAGCAGACCGGAACGTCCCAGACGTTCTATCCGGACGGCACCATCTTCGAGAGCACCGAATTCGATTTCGAAACCCTCCGCGCACGGTTCCAGCAGATGGCCTTCCTCAACAAGGGGCTGCGCATCACCCTCACGGACGAGCGTCCTGTCGCGGGAGCAGGCGACGATGACCTGGATCTCGACGCTGTTGCCACCGACGGCGAAGTCGCGGCAGAACACCGCACGGTGGTTTACCAGTACAACGACGGTCTCCTCGACTACGTAAAACACCTGAACTCGAACAAGAAGGTGGACGTCGTCCACGAGGACGTCATCGCCTTCGAAACCGAAGACACTGAGCGGCACATCGCCGTCGAGGTCGCGATGCAGTGGACCACGGCATATTCCGAGAGCGTCCACACCTACGCCAACACGATCAACACGCACGAGGGCGGAACCCACGAAGAAGGCTTCCGCGCCGCGATGACGTCGCTCATCAACCGCTACGCGCGCGAGAAGACGATCATCAAGGAAAAGGATGACAACCTCACCGGTGACGACATCCGCGAAGGCCTCACCGCCGTTATCTCGGTGAAGTTGTCCGAACCCCAGTTCGAGGGCCAGACCAAGACCAAACTGGGTAACTCCGAGGTCAAGGGCTTCGTCCAACGGGTGGTCACCGACCAGCTCGGCGACTGGCTGGAACGCAACCCCGGTCCGGCCCGTGACGTCATCCGCAAGGCTGTCCAGGCCGCCCAAGCCCGCATGGCCGCCCGGAAGGCTCGCGACAACGCGCGCCGCAAGAGCCCGCTGGAATCCTTCGGTATGCCGGGCAAGCTGTCCGACTGCTCTTCGAAGGACCCCTCGCGCTGCGAGGTCTACCTCGTGGAGGGTGACTCCGCCGGCGGTTCGGCCAAGCGTGGCCGGAACCCCGAGACCCAGGCGATCCTGCCGCTGCGCGGCAAGATCCTGAACGTGGAGCGCGCACGGCTGGACAAGGCCCTCGGCAACAATGAAGTCCAGTCCATGATCACGGCTTTCGGAACCGGGATCGGCGAGGACTTCGACATCTCCAAGCTGCGGTACCACAAGATCGTCCTCATGGCCGATGCCGACGTGGACGGCCAGCACATCACCACGCTGCTGATGACGCTGTTGTTCCGCTACATGCGTCCGCTGATTGAGAACGGGTACGTCTACCTGGCCCAGCCGCCGCTGTACCGCATCAAGTGGTCGAACGCCCCCCACGACTACGTCTACAGCGACCGTGAGCGTGACGCCAAGCTGGTTTCCGGCCAGGCCGCCGGCCGCCGTATCCCGAAGGACAACGGCATCCAGCGCTACAAGGGCCTCGGTGAAATGGACTACACCGAACTCTGGGACACCACCATGGACCCGGACCACCGCACGCTCCTGCAAGTCACCATGGACGATGCCTTGGCAGCGGACCAGACCTTCTCCGTACTGATGGGTGAAGACGTGGAATCGCGCCGGAACTTCATTCAGCAGAACGCCAAGGACGTCAGGTTCCTGGATATCTAGAGACTTCAAAGCCCTAGAAATATTCCAGTACTGACATATACCTGAAACGGAAATCATAGACTATGAGTGAAGAAACACCTGAGGTTCCCGCTGAATCGGCCGGCATTCCGGAACCCGTTCTCGAGGGCGATGTACTGACGGACCGCGTAGACCAGGTGGACCTGCAGACGGAAATGCAGCGTTCCTATCTGGACTATGCCATGGCCGTCATCGTCGGCCGCGCGCTCCCGGATGTCCGCGACGGCCTGAAGCCCGTCCACCGCCGCGTGCTGTACGCGATGTTCGACGGCGGCTACCGCCCGGACCGCTCGTTCAACAAGTGCGCCCGCGTGGTGGGCGAGGTTATGGGCCAGTACCACCCGCACGGTGACACCGCGATCTACGATGCCCTGGTCCGCCTCATCCAGGACTGGACGATGCGCTATCCGCTGGCCCTGGGCCAAGGCAACTTCGGTTCCCCGGGCAACGACGGCGCCGCGGCCCCGAGATACACCGAGACAAAAATGGCCCAGCTGGCCATGGAAATGGTCCGCGACATCGACGAGGAAACCGTCGATTTCCAGGACAACTACGACGGCAAGAACCAGGAACCCACCATCCTGCCGGCGCGTTTCCCCAACCTGCTGGTCAACGGTTCCTCCGGCATCGCCGTGGGCATGGCGACCAACATTCCGCCCCACAACCTCCGCGAAGTCGCCGACGGTGTGCAGTGGTACCTGGCCAACCCGACTGCAAGCCGTGAAGAGCTGCTCGAAGCGTTGCTCGTGCGCATCAAGGGCCCGGACTTCCCGACCGGTGCAACCATCCTCGGCCACAAGGGCATCGAGGACGCGTACCGGACGGGCCGGGGCTCCATCACCATGCGCGCTGTGGTCAACGTCGAGGAACTCCAGGGCCGCACATGCCTGGTGGTCACCGAATTGCCGTACCAGGCAAACCCGGACAACCTGGCCATCAAGATCGCCGAACTGGTCAAGGACGGCAAGATCCAAGGCATCGCGGACCTCCGCGACGAGACGTCCGGCCGTACCGGCCAGCGGCTCGTGATCGTACTCAAGCGCGACGCCGTGGCCAAGGTGGTGCTCAACAACCTCTACAAGCACACTCAGCTGCAGGACAATTTCGGTGCCAACATGCTGGCAATCGTCGACGGCGTACCCCGCACGCTGAGCCTGGACGCCTTCATCCGGCACTGGGTGGCCCACCAGATGAGCGTCATTGTCCGGCGGACCCGCTACCGCCTGCGCAAGGCCGAGGAAGAGGCGCACATCCTGCGCGCACTTCTCAAGGCGTTGGACATGCTGGACGAGGTCATTGCGCTCATCCGGGCCTCCAACACCACCGAGGCCGCCCGCGACGGCCTGATGGGACTGCTGGAGATCGATGAGCTCCAGGCCCGCGCCATCCTTGACATGCAGCTCCGCCGGCTCGCCGCGTTGGAACGCCAGAAGATCCAGGACAGGCATGCCGAGCTTGAAGCCATGATCACGGAGTTCAACTCGATCTTGGCTTCCGAGCAGCGCCAGCGCGACATCATCAGCCAGGAATTGGCTGAGATTGTGGCCAAGCACGGAGACGACCGCCGGACCCACATCCTCATGGGCTTCGACGGTGACATGTCCATGGAAGACCTCATCCCCGAGGAAGAAGTGGTGGTCACCATCACCCGCGGCGGCTACGTCAAGCGCACCCGCAGCGACAACTATCGTTCGCAGCAGCGAGGCGGCAAGGGGGTCAAAGGCGCCCAGCTTCGCGGCGACGACGTCGTGGAACACTTCTTCGTCACGACCACGCACCACTGGTTGCTGTTCTTCACCAACCTGGGCCGGGTCTACCGGGCCAAGGCGTACGAGCTGGCGGAGGCCGGCCGGGACGCCAAGGGACAGCACGTGGCAAACCTGTTGGCCTTCCAGCCGGACGAGCACATCGCCCAGGTCCTTGATTTGCGCGATTATGAGCAAGCCCCGTACCTGGTGCTCGCCACCAAGAACGGCCTGGTGAAGAAGACGCGTTTGGAAGACTACGACACCAACCGCACGGCCGGCGTCATCGCCATCAACCTGCGGGATGAGGACGAGCTCGTCTCGGCGCAGCTCGTGTCCGAAACGGACGATCTCCTCCTGGTTTCCCGCAAGGGCCAGTCGATCCGCTTCACGGCCACCGACGAGGCATTGCGTCCCATGGGGCGCGCCACCTCGGGCGTGACCGGAATGAAGTTCCGTGAAGACGACGAATTGCTCGCGGCCGACGTCGTCCAGGACGGCTCGTTCGTCTTCGTGGTGACTGAAGGCGGATACGCCAAGCGCACCGCCGTCGAGGAGTATCGTCTCCAGGGCCGTGGCGGGCTGGGCATCAAAGTGGCCAAGCTTCAGGAAGAACGCGGCGACCTTGTCGGTGCGCTGATCGTCAATGAAGAAGACGAAGTCCTGGTGGTCATGGAGGGTGGCAAGATTGTCCGCTCCGCGGTGGCAGGGGTTCCTGCCAAGGGCCGTGACACCATGGGCGTCATCTTCGCGAAGCCTGACAAGAACGACCGCATCATCGAGGTGGCCCGCAACAGCGAACGCGGCCTTGATGTCGAGGAGTCCGACGACGAACACGGCCAGGGCGCGGACGATGCCTCAGCCGTCAATAGCGTCGAAAATCCCTCCGGAGGAACGTCCGGGGCGGACGATGACGTAACGTTGGCTGCAAACGGCGGCGCCGATCAGGCGACCGCAACGGCCGAATCGGGATCGGCCGCAGGATCCGGTAATGGGTCCGGCGTCGAGCTGAACGAACACAATACCGGAGGTAACGAGTGAGCAATTCGGACTCATATCCCAAGCCGAGTACGGGTGTCCCTGGAGGATTGCGGCAGCCGTCGGCGACTCCGCGGGTAGACGCACCGGCCCGTCCCCAGCAGCGCCCTGCGGCATCCACGCCGGGTGCGGCAGGAACCGGCGCGGAAAGGGTCCCGGGCCAACGTCCTGCGGTTCCCGGCCAGCGCCCGGCCGTTCCGGGACAGCGTCCTGCGGGAACACAGCGCCCGGCAGGGCAGCGTCCCGCCGCGCCCGGCCAGAGGCCCGTGCAGGGCCAGCAGCGTCCCGCCTCGGGAGCTCCCGGGCTCGTTAAGCCGGCACCCAAGGCCAAGGTCCGCCGCGCCCGCCTGCTCGTGAGCAAGGTTGATCCGTGGTCTGTCCTGAAAATGGCGTTCCTGCTGTCCGTTGCCTTGGGCATCGTGACGGTGATCGCAGCAGTCGTGCTTTGGACCGTTCTGGACCTGACCGGCATTTTCAACCAGGTGGACAGCCTTCTGGGCACCCTGGCGGGCTCGGAAAGCGGTGGCTTCGAACTCAAGAAGGTCGCATCGCTGGGACAGGTGGCTTCCTTTGCCACCATCATTGCCGTAGTGAATGTCGTGCTGCTGACTGCCCTGTCGATGCTGAGCGCTGTGCTTTATAACATTGCCGCAACACTCGTTGGCGGCATCGGCGTGACCCTCACCGACGACTAGCCCAAACGCTCGGAAATTGGGGGAAACTGCTGGAAAACAGTGGTGAAAATACCTCGATTTGAGATCGGGCCGGGATGTGCTGTAAAGTCATGTCTCGGCCCGAAGAGGTATCGGGGCGTATAGCTCAGGCGGTTAGAGCGCTTCGCTGATAACGAAGAGGTCCCAGGTTCAAGTCCTGGTACGCCCACGGAACCTGCACAGGTTTTGCTAAAGGTTCGGGAAACCGAGTCGGAACGGGGTGCGTGTGAAGAAGTTGCTGGTAGTTGCAGCTGCGGTCGCAGGCGTCCTGCTCTACAAAAAAGTGCAGGAATCCGAAGCCCGGAAAACGGTCTGGAGCAAGGCAACCGATACGGTTGAGTAGCGAAGGCACCCGGTCTGGAGATGGTCAAAACCATCGATGGAACTAGGGTAGTATGGACGGGTTGCTTCTTATGGGGGCATGGCGCAATTGGTAGCGCACCTGCTTTGCAAGCAGGGGGTTCGGGGTTCGAGTCCCCGTGCCTCCACCATAAGAAAGAGTCCCGGTCAGAAATGACCGGGACTCTTTGCGTTAAGCCGCCCCACTAAGGTTGAATTGTGAACTTCATCGTTGCTGCTTTGGGTGTGCTTGGCGTCGCATCATCCGGACCCCTCATCGCCGGAACGCTTGGGGCGACCTCCGTCACGGCACTGGCCATCGCTTTCTGGCGCAACGCAATCGCCGCCGTCGTCATGGCCTCGCCGGTCCTGATCCGCGAGCCCCGACAATTCCGCAAGATCACCCGCCGCGAGTTCACGTGGTCCGCCGTCGCGGCAGTGGCGCTGGCTTTCCATTTCGCTTGCTTCATCACTGCGCTGGAGCTCACGTCAGTCGCGGCCGCCACCGCCTTGGTGTGCCTGCAGTCGGCGTGGATCGCCGTTTTCCAGCTCCTCCGCGGGACGAGGCACCGTTGGCCGGTCCTGGTGGGGCTTGGCATCGCGTTAGGCGGCGTCGCCGCCATCACGGGCTTCGACATGGGGACTTCACCGAAGGCCCTCCTTGGCGACATCCTCGCTCTCGCCGGTGGCGCCTTGGCCGGGCTGTACACCTTGGCCGGAGGCAAAGCCCGGCAGAGCATGGGCATCGGAACGTACACGACGCTCTGCTACGGGATCTGCGCCGCCATTGTCGCGGTGCTGGCCCTCATGGGCGGCCAGCGGCTCGTGGGGTTCGACGCCGGAGGCTGGCTGGGGATCGTGGCCATCACTGTGTGCGCACAGCTGGTGGGCCACACCGCCTTCAACCATCTCCTGGCCACCCTGAGCCCGCTGCTGGTTTCCATGATCATCCTGCTGGAGATCCCGGGGGCGGCGCTTCTCGCTGCGGTCTTCCTGCACGAGACCCTGCCGGCCGGTACCTATGCGGGGCTAGCCCTGATCCTGGGTGGTCTCGCCGTCGTCGTCGCTGGTCAGCGGCGCGGCAAGGGTGACGTTGACGGAAAAATCGCCGAGCTCGGCACTGACTGAGCGGCTACAGGCCGCCGCGGCGGACGCTTTGGCTCGCGTTGGCCGCGTGGATGGCCCGGAGCAGCTTGGCCGGGAAGTAGACCGAGAAGAACACCACCATGGGGGCCTTGAGCGCCATCTTCTTGACGTTGTGGGCCTTGTAGGTCCTGTCGAAGCGGGTCACGTAATAGCGGTAGTCGCGCGGTGAATCCTCGAGCCTGCGGGCGGACATGCCCGAGACCATCTGCGGCCAGTACTGGACCCTGAGATCGTGGTCGGCAAGGTGCAGGGAAAGATCGATGTCCTCATGCATCTCGTCTTTCTCGTCCAGGCAGGTTTCGTCCCGGATGGTTTCCCAGGCGGAACGGCGAAGCGCCATGTTGGATCCGAAAAGGAAATGATATTGGTGCTTCGCGAGCCGGAGCATGAGCTGGCGCATTTTGTCGTCGGCTTTGAGCCCGAAGCGGCGCATGGGCATGTCGTAGTAGACCACGGGACCGGTTGCAGCCTGCGCTGAGGGGTCGGCGAAGGCCTTTTGGACCTGCTCCACCCAGTCAGGTTCCAGGACGGAGTCGGCGTCGATCCGGCCGAGGACATCCGACGTGGCGCTGTTGAGGCCAAAGTTGCGGGTGGGAATGAGTCCCTGGGCCTTGTCCTGGCTCAACAGGATAATGGGGCTCTCAGGGTATTCCAGTTGCATCTGCTGGACGATCTGCGCGGTGCGGTCTGTGGACCTGTTGTTCACGACGATGATTTCATCCGCAGGTACCGACTGGTAGATGGCCGCGATCAAGCATTGCCGTATGACGCTTTCCTCGTTGTACGCCGGGATGATGATTGAAACGCTCGGCTTCACGGGTGCGACGGCTGCGTTGGTGGCTGCATCTACGAAAGATCTATCGGCTGGCATCTCCATAAATCTAACATCAGGCCGGTATCCCTTGAGGAAGTCTCCGGTGACAAGTGGCCAAACAATTGAAGGGATCCCGGCGAACCGGAATCCCTTCAACGCGGCGCGAATCCGGCTTTCGCCTAGGCCTCGTGTTTGCCTGCTTCGTCAGAAGCCTCGTGGTCCTCGTCTGCCTCGTCCTTGTGAAGGCTGGCGGCGATGTTCTTTACCGCCGTCTTGGCGTCGATTGCCACGTTCGCTGCGGTGTCCGTGGCGTCCTCGACGACGTGTTTTGCCTTCTCGGCTACAGTTTCGCTCTTGTCGGCTACGTCGAGCCTCACGTCGTCAACCTTTTCGGCTACCTTGTCGGCGGCTTCGTTGGCCTTCTCAGCCACTTTCTCGGCTACAGCCGCGGCCGGCACCGGCGAGGGTGTTACGACCGGGACCGGGGTCTTCCATGGGTCCTCTACAGGACGGCTGGCCCTCCACGCCGCAATGCCGGCCGCTGCAGCCGCTGCTACAACCGTGAAGATCAGGAAGCCCCGCTTTTTGGGTTTCCGGGTCTTGGCGAGCTCTTTCGAGACTGTTTTGGATGCTTCCTCGGCCGCGGCTTTCAGCTGGGCGCCTGTGGCTTGTGCTTGCTCCTGCAGATTGTGAACCACTCCCGAGTCCACCAGCCTCTGGGCCACGGCGTCCACCTGAGCGGGTGCATTCTCAAGGGCTTGGTGGACAACCCCGGAGGCTTGCCCGAGCTGTTCCGAGAGCTTGGGCAGGTATTCCTCAACAACTTTGTCCCGGGCGTGGCTGAGTGCCGGGGTTGCCTTGTTAAGGGCTTCCTGGATCTTAGGTGAGGCATCCTCGACGACGTCATGGATCCTCGGTGCGAGGTTCGCCAGGCCTTCCTGGAGCCTAGGGGTGACGGTCGCAACGCCGTCGGCGAGGTTGTACGCAGCTGACTTCAGGCCTTCCTGAAGCTTCGGCGAAGCGGTGTCGATTCCGTGCTGGATGCGGGGAACCGCCCAGTTCACAGCTGCCTCGACGCGCGGTGTCGCCCAGTCCTTGGCATTTTCGACACCATTCACGACGGTGTGTTCAAGTTCGCGGGCAATCCGGTCCGATTTCTTCACAACTACCTCCCGATCAACATGCTCGTTTGTTGTTAGCCTACGTCGCTTGATCGGCACCGGCTATTCATCCAGCGGATTCATGGAAGATTTCACCGAGCGCGGAACCGCCTTCCTGGCCGCACCGGCGTTGACCCTGCATGGAAGAATGGCGATATGACCATCGCAACCGCACAAGCAACTTTCCACACGAGCCTCGGTGACATCGTGGTTGACCTCTTCGGCAACCACGCGCCCAAGACGGTCGCCAACTTCGTTGGCCTGGCCACAGGCGAAAAGTCCTGGACCCACCCGGAAACGGGCGAAGACAAGACCGGTACCCCCCTGTACAACGGCACCATTTTCCACCGCATCATCAAAGACTTCATGATCCAGGGCGGCGATCCCCTCGGCCGCGGCATCGGCGGACCGGGCTACAAGTTCGACGACGAGATCCACCCGGAACTCAACTTCAACGCCCCTTACAAGCTGGCCATGGCCAACGCCGGTGTCCAGATGGGCAAGGGCACCAACGGCTCCCAGTTCTTCATCACCACGGTCAACACCGACTGGCTTTTCGGCAAGCACTCGATCTTCGGCGAGGTGGCTGACGAAGAGTCCAAGAAGGTTGTAGACGCCATCGAGGCTGTCCGCACCGGCATGGGCGACCGTCCTGTTGAGGATGTCGTCATCAACAGCATTGACATCGTCCAGCTCTGATCCCCGGAGTATGAGCAGCATATGAGTTACGGAATCCCGGCGGCAGAGCCGTCAGCAGACATTCCGGTGTGCCCCAGGCACCCGGACAGGCCTTCCTACGTGCGGTGCCAGCGTTGCGGGCGTCCTGCATGCCCCGAATGCCAGCGGGCGGCCGCCGTCGGGTTCCAATGCGTTGACTGTGTCAATGAAATGAAGCGTTCGACGCCGGCAGTGCGTTCCGCCTATGGCGGCGCCGTCGCGACCGGGCGTCCTTTGGTGACGTACGTACTCATCGGGTTGTGTGCCTTGGTGTACGTGCTGCAATGGCTGATTCCCGGCGGTGTCGTGGAGGGCCAGCTCGTTTTCGCCTCCGCCTATGCCTCTCCCCAATATGGGGCCTTCGAACCATGGCGGATGCTGACGAGCGCTTTCGTCCACTCACAAGGTTTCGTCCTGCACATCGTGCTCAACATGTACATGCTCTGGATCTTCGGCCAGGTGCTGGAGCCCGTTCTGGGGCGCATTCGCTTCCTCGCCGTCTACGTGCTCTCCGCCATTGGTGGTTCCGTTGGCTTCATGCTGCTGACGCCGGTCTTCCCTGTAACCCCCGTTGAAGGTGCGTCAGGCGCGATCTTCGGCCTCTTTGGCGCACTCCTCGTGATCCAAAGCCGGCGCGGCGGAGACACCCGGCAGTTGTGGATCCTTATCGTCATCAACGGGGTGATTGGCTTCGTCGTCCCGGGAATCGCCTGGCAGGCCCACTTGGGCGGCCTGATCACGGGCGGCCTGTGTGCCGCCGTCATCGCCTTTGCTCCGCGTGGACCGCGCCAGGCGCTGTTGCAAACTGCCGGCATGGCACTGGTGGCCGGAATTCTTGTGCTGGCTACCGTCCTTGGGGCCACCGCGGGCTGACAGCTCTTTACGCTTTTCTTACCCTAGGAGCGCCTCCAAGCGGTCCATCGACTCCTTGATGCCCGCATCCATGCCGCTGGCCACTGCCATGTCACGGGCCTCCACCGAGGGAAACACGGAGCGCTGCACAACGCGTGTGCGGCCCCCAAGGTCTTCAAACCGGGTGGTATCCAAGGTGACTTGCCCCGGGGCGCCGTCGAATTCGAAGGTCTGGATGATCCGCAACGGTTCCTGGACCTCGTGGAAGACCCCGCGGAAGCCGAACTCGTTGCCTTGCTCGTCCAGGTGCGTGTAGCGGTAGCTGCCGCCCGTCCGCGCGTCGTACGCCTCCAGGCGCATTTCCAGGCGACGCGGACCCAACCATTTGACCACCAGTTCGGGATCCGTGAAAGCCTGGAACACTCGATACGGGGCGGCATCGAAGTCGCGGCTCGTGTCGATGAACGGCGTGCCCGCCGCGACGTCAATGATTGTTGTGTTGGTGCTCATTGTCCTTCTCCTTTTCCGGATTGTCCTTTTGGGCTGTGCTGGCCAGTAGTTCGTCCAACCGGGCGAAACGTTCCTCTGCCTGGAGACGGTAGTTCTCAATCCACCCGGCCAAAGGTCCCAGCGCCGCGGTGTTCAGGTGACAGGGACGGCGCTGCGCTTCCCTCCTCCTCGTGATGAGCCCTGCGCCCTCTAGCACTTGAAGGTGCTTGGAGATGGCTTGGAGGGTGACGGTGAAGGGCTGGGCGATCTCACCGACAGTGGCATCGCCCAGGGCCAACCGCGCCAGGATCTTGCGCCGGACAGGATCGGCGAGGGCCATGAATGCCCTGTTGAGCTGGTCTTCAGGATCCAGCACGGCTGTGCCGATCGTGTCCGGCATGCGTCTCCCCTGTCTGGCTCCAGTCCCAAGCCTTGCGGAATTCCGAATCTTGACGGTACTCTATCAGATGGTTTATCAACTAAATGATTGAATATCGCCAGCTTAAGTCTGTGCGTTCAGGCGCGTCAATACCCCCTCGGATATGTTTTCCACAGCTGTTATCCACAGTGTGCGTAACTTACAACCGTGTAGTTCAACGGTGGATGGACCTTCCGCGCCTAGATAGCAGGGGCAGCGGGTCTCCCTGGGGATTAACGTCCACATCTGTGGATAACTTTTGCCCACACGCTTGTGGGTATGTGGATAAGAATCGCGTTTTTCGGTGGTGTGTGGACAACCTCACCGTCAGGAGCCGTAAGAGAGCGGTATCAACAGAGTTATCAACATTGTTAATAACTCACATCGCTGTAGTTCGTTGTCCTTCCTGGACCTTGAAGCCCGCCGTTCTGGGAGTTTTCCACTTTGTAGGCACAGTTTTTCCCCAACTGTGGATAACTTGTGGGTAGTTGCCTGTTGTTAAGTGTGTAACTGGCGCGGGGACGGCCAGGATGGTCAATCGCTACGTAGCTTCGATGCCATGCTGCCTGACGTCGGGCTGACGTCGGGCGCGGGCACAGAAGCGGGCGCGCGCCGCAGAAGCGGGTACGCAGGCAGGCCGATACCGCCCTCTGAGAGAGGCCCTATTGTGAGGCGATACGGTCGAGCGTGTGAACGAAGGTGGTAGCGGGAGCCTGAAGGTCGGACCGGCGTCAGACCGGGACGTGTTCGGTCTGGGAAGCGACCGTCTGGGGCCTGCGGGCTGCGTCACTGATCCGCAACAACAAAGCCACGATGATCCAGTTGGCAAGGAGGGAGGATCCGCCCGCGGAGAGGAACGGCGTCGTGAGTCCAGTGAGGGGAATAAGGCGCGTGACGCCGCCGATAATGATGAAGCACTGAAGAGCCATGGAGAAGGCCAGGCCACAGGCAAGGAGCTTTCCGAAGGCATCCCGGATGCCCAGGGCGGCCCGGAATCCCCTCGTGAAAAGCAGCAAATAGAGGAGGACGATCGCGAACAGCCCGATCAGGCCGAGTTCTTCGCCAAGGGAAGCGATGATCATGTCGCTGTTCGCGAAAGGCACAAGGTCCGGGCTTCCAAGTCCGAGGCCTTTTCCGATCAGGCCGCCGTCGGCCATTCCGAAGAGGCCCTGGACAATCTGGGCGCTGCCTCCGGGGAAGCGGGTGAAAACCTGGGGGTCGAAGGCATTGATCCAGGCGTCGATGCGCAAGCCGACATGGGAAAAGATCTTTGCCGCGGCGTATCCGCCCAAAAGCATGAGCACGACGCCGAGGACGAGCCAGCTGGCCCGGCTCGTGGCAACGTAGATCATCACGATGAACAGGCCGAACAGCAGTATGGACATGCCGAGATCGTGCTGGAAGACCAGTACGCCAACGCTCGCTGCCCAGGCAGTGATCATCGGCCCGGTGTCCTTGATTCTGGGGAACTGCAAGCGCCCGAATTTCCTACCGGCCAACAGGATCAAGTCCCGGTTGGAGGACAAGTAGCCCGCGAAGAAGATTGCGAGCGTAATCTTCACGATCTCGCCGGGTTGGAACTGCAGGGAACCAAGGCGAATCCAGACATTCGCGCCGTTGATGTCTCCCGCGGAAATGCCCGGGACAAGCGGAAGAATGAGGAGCGCGGCGCTGACAGCGAGTGCGATGAACGTGTACCGGCGCAGGATTCTGTGATCCTTCAAGAGCCACAGCACGGCGGCCGCGACCAGCACCGAGACGATCGTCCACGTCAGCTGGTTGCCCCCCGCATTAGTGCCGTTTGACGCATCGAGGCGTCGGATCATGGCGATGCCGAGGCCGTTCAAAGCGACAACGATCGGGAGTATCACCGGATCCGCATATCTGGCCTTGAAACGCAGGACGACGTGGAAGATTCCGGCCAGCGCCGTCAGGGCACCCGCCTGAAGCCAGAATCCAACGTCAAGGGCTTCCTTCTTGTCCACGCTGGTCATTGCGAGGGCACCGATGCCGACGCCAAGTGCCAGCACCAACAGCACCATTTCCACGTTTCGGCGAGGCTTCGCCGGAATCGCTTGCTGGCTCATGGGCATCTTCTTTCGTGGATCTCGGACTGCCGGGCGGGTCCGGTCAGTGGCCCAAGATCGGGTAAGTGGCTCACAACATAAGGTTCAGTGGGCCATCATAGCCGCAGCGGCTGGGCAGCGGCTGGGCAGCGGTTGGGAACAGGACCCGTCGATCAGCGGCCAGCTTCGGTAACGGCCTGTATCGCCATGTCGTCGAGCTTCGGAAGCGCGTGCTCAAGCCGATGCCTGGCCTCGCTGACCGTCTTCTCCACCGCTGACAGGGAAGCGTCGGCGACGACGATGGTGGCGGCACCCTGCAGGCGATGGCCGACCCAACGTAGTTGGAGCCGCGGCACGGAGAGTACGCCCGGTGCCCTGTCCAAGGCCGCCTGGGCGGTATCGAGAAGTTCGGGTTCTATGCCGTCCATCAGGCGTCGCCCGATGCTGCGTACCGTACCCCAGAGCAGGACGATGATGGCTGCTGAAATCAGCAGGCCGACAATCGGATCCGCCAGCGGGAAGCCGAGCAGCACGCCGCCGGCGCCAATCACCACTGCGAGGGAGGTGAATCCGTCAATGCGCGCGTGCACGCCGTCGGCGACCAGTGCAGCGGATCCGATCTGCCGGCCCACCCTGATCCTGTAGACGGCCACGATCTCATTGCCCGCAAAGCCAATGAGCCCGGCCGCAAGGACCCACCACAGATTGTGCAGGGGCTGCGGATGGAAGAGGCGATCGATGGATTGCCATGCGGCGACCACCGCCGAAAGCGCTACGACGCCGACAATGAACAATCCGGCAAGGTCCTCCGCCCGCCCGTATCCATAGTTGTATCGGCGGGTTGCTGCGCGGCGTCCCAGAATGAACGCGATCCAGAGTGGCACTGCGGTGAGTGCGTCCGAAAAGTTGTGGATGGTGTCGGCCAGCAACGCGACAGAGCCGCTGATAAGGACCACAAGGAACTGCAGGACCGTGGTGCCAAGGAGTATGAAGAGGCTGATCTTCAGCGCCCGAACGCCCTGTGTGCTGGACTCAAGCGCATCGTCGATGGAATCGGCGGAATCGTGGGTATGCGGGACAAAGAGCTCATACAGCCACCCCTTGAGACCCTTGTGATGCTTGTGGGAGTGTCCGTCGTGGTCGTGGTCGTGGTCGTGGTCGTGGTCGTGGTCGTGGTCGTGGTCGTGGTCGTGCACGTCGTGCTCATGCACGTCGTGCTCGTGATGACCGACTTGCTGGTGGCCGCTCATGCCGATTCCTGTTCTACGCGGTGGTGTGCAGGGGTGCCGCCCAAGGCGTGTTCCGCCTGGAATATTGCATCCGCAACCAACTGGCGGGCGTGCTCATTCTCCAGGCGGTACATGACCCTGGTCCCGTCCTGCCGCGTGGAGACCATTCTGGCCAAGCGCATTTTGGCAAGGTGCTGCGACACTGCCGCGGGGGACTTCCCTAGAAGGTCGGCCAGCGCTCCGACGGCCATTTCACCGTCCCGCAGCGCGAGGACGATCCGGACCCTCGTGGCGTCAGCCAGCATCGCGAACACTTCGACGGCCAATTCAACGTATTGGCTGTCGACTCCGAGCGAGCAGGCACTCTTATCTGCATTCATACGCAAATTCTTTCACATATTCCGGCCACACCCACATTTGAGGACCCGGGACAAGGACCCGGGACAAGGACCCTGGACAAGGACCCGGGACGCGGACCCGGGACGCGGACCCGGGACAGCGAACCGGAGCCAGCGAGCCGGAGCCAGCGAGCCGCAGCGACCGGCGGGGCGCGAAATGAAGTTCTCAATGCCTCGGGAGTGAACTCTCAATGAACCCGCGGACACTATCCACAGGCTTGTGCACACTGGGTAAAACCACGGATCAAGGAGGACGGGTCCGGTCATCGCCCGAATGCGGGGATCTTGGCCTCATGTACGTGGATGTCCACATGAATTGTCCACAGCTGTGGATAAAGTTACGCACTTCTGTGGAAAGAAGGCGGGAATCAGAGCCAGACTCCTGAGCTGCCGCGGCGATGGCTGTCGAGCAAATGGGTGTCGATCATGCCGATCGCCTCCATCAGTGCGTACATCGTGGTGGGCCCCACGAAAGCGAAGCCCTTCTTGCGCAGGGCCTTGGAGAGCGCAATCGATTCCGGCGATTGGCTGGCGACGTCGGCAAACGTCCGCGGTTCCGGCGTCGACTCCGGTTGGAAGGACCACACGAAGTCCACCAAGCCGCCCTCGCTCCGCAAGCCGATCGTCGCCTTGGCGTTGGTGATGGCCGCACGGATCTTGAGGCGGTTGCGCACAATTCCCGAATCCTGCATCAGCCGTTCGACGTCCGCCTCCGTGAAGGCCGCGACGCTTTCAGGGTGGAAGTCCATGAAAGCGGACCGGAACGCGTCGCGCTTGCGCAAGATGGTGGCCCAGGACAGTCCCGCCTGGAAACCCTCGAGGCTGATGCGTTCGTACAGTCCCCGTTCATCCCGTACGGGCATTCCCCACTCGTGGTCGTAGTACTCGCGCATGAGCGGGTCGACGGAAGCCCAGGGCGGACGAGCAAGGCCGTCGTCGCCGATGATGGTGCCGTTCTCGGCCGGGGTCATAGGTAATCCTCCACAGGAAGACGGGTAGAAGCTGTTGTTGCCATTGTGCCCCGGCCCTACGACATTCCCGTGACGCGCATGGTGATGTTGATCCGTCCCTTCGGCAATCCGCAACCTTCCGGCGCCGTTCCGGGGAGCACTTTGGTGACTCCGTGGTATGCAAAACGGGACGCTTCGCCGAACACGAAGAGGTCGCCTGAGGAGAGCACGACGTCGGCATACGGCTTGGTGCGCGTCTCCGTGTTTCCGAAGCGGAAGACGCAGCTGTCCCCGATGCTGAGCGACACCACCGGGGCCCGCGACTTTTCGTCCTTGTCCTGGTGCATTCCCATTTTGGCCGCCTCGTCGTAGAAATTCACGAGCGCAGTGTCCGGCGTGTAGCTTGCGGCTTCTGCGGCGTCACCGTAGGCCTCGAACAGTGCCTTGCGACCCAGGCGCACCATCCAATCAGGAAGGTCGAGGACCCGGCGCCCGTTGACGTCAAAGGCCTCGCGTGTGTATCTATAGGGTTGCCAGTGCCAGCCGAGGCAGACCGTCCGGACGGACATCGGGTGCCCACCGGGAAGCACCGCGGCACGCAAGGGGACGGGACCCTGCGTCCACTCCTCGAAACGGGCCGCTATCCACTGTTGCTGCTCAAGGCTCAGCCAGCCCGGAACGTGCACCGCGCCGGGCGCGATCTCCCGTGGACCGGCGTCGGGCGCGTCCGGCAACTCAAGCGGAAACAGCGGTTCCGTCCATCCCGAAGTCATGCCGCCTCGAGAGCCAGCAGGGCGCGTTTGGCTTCCGCACCGCCGAGGTAGTTCCCGAACGATCCATCGGACTTCACCACCCGGTGGCACGGAACAATCACCGGCAGCGGGTTGGTGGCGCAAGCGGTCCCGACGGCACGAACGGCCCGCGGGCTGCCGGCAGCCAAGGCCACTTGCGCGTAGCTTTCCGTGTGGCCGTAGGCGATCTGCGGCAAATGTTCCAGGACGCTCAGTCGGAAGCCGCGCGAAAGGCTGAAATCCAAGGGCAGGTCGAACCGGTGCCGGGTGCCCGCGAAGTATTCGTCCAGCTCGCGGGCGGCCGGATCCAGCCGGCTCGCTGAGAAGAGGATCCGCGGACTGAGCTTTTCCGCGAGGCGCTGCAGCACGGCGTCGTGGTCTTCCACTTCGAAGGCCACGCGCACCATGCCGCGTTCCGTGGCTGCGAGCAGCAGTTTGCCGATCGGCGAATCCACGGTGCGGTAGGCAATGTCGAGGGTGTCCTGTTCGGCGGCCGCCGCTGCGAGGCGGTCGTGGAGCCGCTGCATGAGGCCCGGTTCCACGGACTCGAGGGGTGCGAGGAGCGCGGAGACGTCCGGTTCGTCATGATGGATGGTCATGGGGTTTCTTCTTTCACGTAGCTCTCGGAGCTATCAACGAGAATGGTGCGCAGCGCCTTGACGCCGTCGGCTCCCGCTCGACGCGCGGCGTCGGGGGTTCCGCCTAGAAGCCCGGCGACGTCCTTGTAGGGGAGCCCGGCGAGGTAGTGGTAGGCCACCGCTTGGCGCTGCTTCGGGGGGAGCTGCCCGACGGCGTCGAGCACCTCCCGATGACCGTCACCGGGGATGCCGAGTCCGGATGGTCGCACAGGAAGTTCATCCACGGGAAGCGGCTGGCGGTTCCTGGCGCGGACGATGTCGATGGATTTGCGGTGGGCGATGGTGACGAGCCAAGCCTGCACGTTGGCGCCCGCGGGAAGTTCGGGGTAGGCCTTCAAAGCGGAGAGGAAAGTCTCCGACCAGCCGTCCTCGGCGTCGTGGGCGCCCAGAACCGCGCGGCACACGCGAAGAACCGTGGGTCCGTGTTCCCGGACGACAAGTTCGAACGGCTTCTTGGGCTCCATTAGAAGAGCTTGCTTTCCTTCGCCGAGGCCGGTTCTTCGAGGTCCAGGAGGAAGCGCTTGTTGTCGAGGCCGCCGGCGTATCCGGTGAGCCTCCCGTCGCGCCCCACAACCCGGTGGCAAGGGATGATGATGCTGAGTGGATTGCGGCCAACCGCCGAACCGACGGCTTGCGAAAGATTGCGGTCGCCCAGTTCGGTGGCCAATTCTCCATAGCTGACGGTTTCGCCATACGGAATGTGTTCCAGCCTGGCCCATACCCGCTGCTGGAACGGATTCCCTGAAACCTGGAAAGGGACGTCGAACACCGTTCGCTCGCCAGACAGGTATTCGCCGAGTTCACGCGCAGCTTGCTGGAACACGGGATCCTCGGCGGATACGGCTTCCCCGAAGAATTCCGACGGCGGCATATGCCAATGGCCCTCGAAGAAAATACCGGTCAGCGACTCGTCCCGGGCGGTCAGCGTGAGCTGACCCAGTGGGGAATCAATGGTGGTGTGCCTGATGGTCATGCCTAGTAGACGCGGCAGGCGGCCGGAATGTGAGGTCGCCGCTCAGGAGCGCCAGCGGGTAGTCATCAAGAAGCCAACGATCGCGATGCCGAAGCCCGCCACGATGTTCCAGGACGCCCATGCAGGTACGGGAAGTTGGCCGCTCGTGATGTAGAACGTGATGATCCACAGCAGGCCGATGATCATGAGACCGAACATGACGGGCTTGTACCAGATGGGGTTCGGCTTGTACTGGTGCGCGGTGGCCGCTTCGGTGGGGCGGGCGGCCCTCTTGCGGGGCTTGGACTCGGGCACGGATCCTCCTTGGCCGGCTGAATGAAAGGCCGCGCGTCAGCTTGATATCCTGCAGGAAGGAAAATTCCAGCGGTCAACGCGCACGCGGCAATTCCGGGGTTCGTTCTAGCAGCCAAGTCTAGCCGGATTTCGGAGACTGCTCGTCGTCGGGCATCCGCGCCTGTCAAGAGGAGATCCAGTGGCGCAGCAGCAGACGCAGCAAGCCGCTGCCGTGCCGGACGACGGCACGGGAACGGGTGCGGAGGGTACGCGCCGGGGAGGACGCAAGTCCCGCCCGCCGCGGCCAAAGGGACGGCCAAGCAAAGGCGACGTCGTGCGCAGGATCGTCCAGATCGTGGGCGAACTCCTCCTCACCGCGGGAATCATCCTGTTGCTCTTTGTGGCGTGGGAGCTGTGGTGGACCAACGTCGAAGCGGACGCCAAGCAGAGCCAGGCCGTCCAGGGATTTGCGAAGAGTTTTGCGGGACCGGTGGCACCTGTTGCCCCTGCCAATCCTGCTGCACCGCCGAACTACGGGAAACCTGTGGTTGCCCAGGCTCCCGAACACGGCGGCATGATCGGCATCATGTACATTCCCCGGTTCGGCCCTGACTATTCGCGGCCCATCATCGAGGGAACCGGTTCCGACATTCTGGACACGCTGGGTCTCGGCCACTACGGATCCACGAGCATGCCGGGAGCGCCGGGCAACTTCGCCGTCGCCGGACACCGCCAGACCCATGGCGCCGTGCTGGACAACATCCATCTCCTGGTTCCGGGCGACAAAATATATGTGCAGACCAAAGACGGTTATTACACGTATGTCTTCCGAAACAACCAGATCGTGATGCCGTCGCGGACCGATGTCCTTCTTCCGGTCCCCACGCAGCCGGGTGTGGAGCCCACCGAAAGCTACCTCACCATGACCAGCTGCAATCCGCGCTTTGGTTCCCAGGAACGCATCATCGCCTACTCCCTGCTGGAAAGCTGGCAACCTGCCTCCGCCGGGCCGCCGCAGGAGATCGCCAAGCAAGTCGCCCAAACGGCCGGAAAGGGCTAAGCCATGTACGGATGGATCTTCCGCCACCTCCCGGGGCCACTGTGGGTGCGTATCCTGACATCAGCTGCACTCGTGGCATGCGCGATTGTCCTGATGGTCCAGTTCCTTTTCCCCTGGATGTCACAGTTCACTACCCTCACCGACTCAACGATTGGTTCAGCACAGCAGCCATGAGCACAACAAAAATCCTCGTCGTGGACAACTACGACAGCTTCGTCTACACCCTGGTCGGCTACCTGCAGGAACTCGGTGCTGAAACCACGGTGGTCCGGAACGACGACGTCACCCTTGCCGAAGCGATCGAGCTGGCGGACGCGCGCGACGGCGTGCTCATCTCCCCGGGCCCCGGCACCCCTGCCGAAGCCGGCGTCTGCATTGAGTTGATCAAATGGTGCGGAGACAACAACAAGCCGATGTTCGGGGTCTGCCTGGGACACCAGGCCTTGGCCGAGGCTTATGGCGGGATCGTCACACATGCCCCCGAGCTCATGCACGGCAAGACATCGCCCGTGCAGCACGAAGGCAAGAGCGTTTTTGCCGGGTTGCCTTCGCCGGTGACGGCCACCCGCTACCACTCCCTGGCGGCTGTCCGGGAAAGCATTCCCGACGTTCTGGAAATCACCGCCGAAACCGCCAGCGGAGTTGTCATGGGCCTACAGCACCGCACTGCGCCGCTGTGCGGTGTGCAGTTCCACCCGGAATCGGTGCTCACCGAAGGTGGTTACCTCATGCTCGGCAACTGGCTTGAATCACTAGGGATGTCCGGAGCGGCCGCGCGTGCGGCCACCCTTAGCCCCCTGATCCAGCGCTAGCCGCCTAATCCGCCCAGGCCGGATCCTCCGCCGCCACCGCCCCGGGTGTCGCTTGGAGACGGCGTGGGCGTCGGAGAGGGGCTCGGCGGCGGGGCGGGAGCCTTCGCGACAATCACGCTGATGGTCTTGCCCTGCTCCACGAGCGAATTGAAAGCATCGCCCTGGCTCGTCACCTTTCCAGGGGTTACTTGCGAATTCTCCTGTTCGGTGACCGCAATGGCCAGGCCGTTCGCCTTGAGTAGCGCTTCTGCATCGGCCTCAGTCAAACCGACGAGTTGAGGCACGGCTACCTTGCCCGTGGACACCACCAGGTCAACGGTGCTGCCTACGCCAACTACGGCCCCGGAAGCGGGTTTGGTACTGATGACGGAGCCCGCCGGAACCGTGGCACTGTTGGCCAAGGTACTCGACCCGCCCACAAGGCCGGCCTGACGCAGGAGATCGCGGGCAGCGGCTTCGGTGAGGCCGCTCAGGCCTGCCGGGACAGTCGCCGAGACCGGGCCGTCTGAAACATTAAGCATGACTTGCGATTTCGGGGCCACTTGGGACCCCACGCCGGGATCGCTGCCGATCACCGTTCCCTTGGGGACCTTGTCATCCGGGACGTGGTTTGACTCCGGGCTGAGGTTGGCGCCGTACAGCGTCTGCAATGCCGCGGCTTCGGTCATGCCGGCCACCTGTGGCACTGCGATCAACGCGGGCGGAGCCGGCTTCTGGTTGACCGTGCTGTACACCCAGAATGCGCCGCCGGCCAAGACCAGAAGGACGAGAACAACCACTACCGCGGTCCATGCCCGACGGCGGGACTTCTGCCGGGCGGTCCGCTCGCGTTCGGGGGTGAAACCAAGCGGCATGGCGCCGTCGTGGTCTGCTTCGGATTCCGCTTCGCCAGCCTGCAGGGCCAGCATGTCCTGGTCGGCGGCGTTCTGACCGTTTCCCGACCTTCCGGCGAGGGTGGTGTCGAGGAATTCGGCGCCCGTCAGGCCCCGCGCCAAAGTGCCTTCCGCAATCTGCCGCGTCGGCGGCACGACGTCCTGGACGTCCGTGGGTGCTCCGGCGGCAACGGCCGGGACGGCCACGCCGTTCTTGGCAGCACGCAAGGCGCGGCGGAACGCAGCTGCATCCTGGAAACGATCGGCCCGGTTCTTTTGCAGGCCTTTGGCCAGGACACTGTCCAGCGCTTCCGAAACGGCCGGATTGAACGTGCTGGCCGGCTCCGGGACCTCGCGGACGTGCTGGTAGGCCACCGAGACAGGGCTGTCGCCCGTAAACGGCGGGCGGGACGTGAGCATTTCGAACAGCAGGCACGCCGCGGAGTACAGATCGCTGCGGGCATCCACGGTTTCGCCGAGGGCCTGCTCGGGCGACAGGTACTGGGCCGTGCCAACGACAGCCTGCGTCTGGGTCATGGTTGCCGCGGAATCGGCCATCGCCCGGGCGATTCCGAAGTCCATGACCTTCACATCGTTCGAGTCCCCGGTCACCATGACGTTGGCAGGTTTGATATCGCGATGGACGATTCCGGCCTTGTGGCTGTATTCGAGCGCGGCGAGGACCCCAAGGATGAACTCGATGGCCTGATCAATGTCCAATTCCTTGGCGCGGATCAAGTCGCGGAGGGTCCGGCCGGACACGTATTCCATGACGATGTAAGGGACCCGGACGTCCTCGCCCGGTCCGCCGGACACCGTGTACTCGCCGGTGTCGTAGATGGCGACGATCGAGGAGTGGTTCAGGGCCGCCACCGCCTGTGCCTCGCGCTTGAAGCGCGCATGGAACTGCGGATCCCGGGCAAGATCGGCACGCAGCAGCTTCACGGCCACTGTCCGCCCGAGCACAGTGTCGGTGCCCTTGTAGACATCGGCCATGCCACCACGGCCTAGCAATTCACCGAGTTCGTACCGCCCGTTGAGGACGCGCTGGGATGTCATTGGAGTGCTGTCCTCTCTGTGGGCAGGGGTGGAGCGTCCGGTTGGCATGGTGTCTTAGCGGCTGGCTGAGGGAGAAGCGGACGCGGCCGACTTGGACAAGTGGTAGGTCACGACGGACCCGGCGTTCACCTTTTGCCCGGCCGCAGGATCTGAACTGACGAATGTTCCGGGCGCCTGGCCGGTTGCCCCGTCAACGGGATCTCCCGTGACCCAACGGAGGCCGGCACCCTCGATGGCAGCCTGCACTTGTGACTCGGTGGCACCCTTGCCGATGGTCGGCACAGTGACCATCTGCGGTCCCTTGGAGTAGGTGACGGTGATGGTCGATCCCTTGGCCACGGGGCCGGAAGGATTGATGTCGATGACGGTGCCGGGCGCGGACGGATCGAAGACCTGGCTTCCGCTGACCACGAGGCCGAGCGCGTTGAGGTCCGAGCGCACCTTGTCGTACGGCTGTCCCTTGTACTGATCCGGGATCAGGTTGATGGTCTCGGGAGTCGGCGTTGTCGGCGTCGGGCTAGCGGATGTCTCCGTGGGGCTCGGACTTTCCGAGGTTGGGGGCGCGCTCGAGACCTGGCTTGGAGGGGCCGTCGTCGCTGGCGCGGGACTGCTCGGCGAGAACAGCCCCGACTGGGTCAGGATCGCCCCCGCTATGGCGAGCAGCACGAGCGCGATCAGCGCGATGAGCGGCCACGTCCATGGGCTGCGTTTCTTCCGCGGCGGCTCTTCCCGGTACTCCTCTTCCTCATGGATGTACTGGTTGTGCTCGTCGGCCTCGTTCAAACTGCGCTCGGCGGCCAGGGCATTGGCGCGGGCCAACGCGTTTCCACCTTCAGCGGCAGCCCCTACCGCTGCGGCGCCTGCTGCTGCGGCGCCGATCACCGGGAGTGCCGAGGTCGACGTCGAACGGGCTTCCCTGCCGTACGGCGAGGCCACAATCCCGGTGGGAGCGGTGGCGATGTCGGTCGGCGCTGTGATGGGGCCCGTGGCGGATTCGAAGAGCAACATTCCCGGCACTGCGACGTGTGCCGCGGCTATATCGCCCGCGCGGATCGCTTCCGCGGCCTCGGCCAGCTTGATGGCATCCGCAGGACGGTTCTTCGGATCCTTCGCAAGCATGGACATCAGCAGGGCGCGTACCGGGGTGGGCAGGCTTTCGGGAAGCGGCGGCGGCGCGTCGTTGACCTGGGCCAGCGCAATGGCGATTTGGGATTCGCCGGAGAACGGGCGATGCCCCGTGAGGCACTCGTAGCCAATAACCCCGAGGGAATATATGTCCGAGGAGCCCGTGGCCGTTTGCCCCGTGGCCTGCTCCGGAGCGAGGTACTGGGCGGTACCCATGACCTGCCCGGTCTGCGTGAGCGGAACCTGGTCTGCCAGGCGGGCGATGCCGAAGTCGGTGATCTTGACGCGGAAGTCCGGCGTGATCAGGAGGTTGCCCGGTTTGATGTCGCGGTGCACCAGGCCCTGGGCGTGCGCGGGGGCCAGTGCCCGGGCGGTCTGGGAAATGATGGACATGGTGCGGTCCGGCGAAAGAACCTGCTCGTGTTCCAGGATGCTGCTCAACGGCTGGCCTGGCACCAATTCCATGACCAAGTAGGCGGAGCCGTCTTCCTCTCCGTAGTCGAAGACGTTGGCGATCCCCACGTGATTAAGCAACGCGGTGTGGCGGGCCTCGGCACGGAACCGCTGGAGGAACCCGGGGTCACCCGTGTATTCCTCCTTGAGTACCTTGATGGCGACGATCCGGCCAAGGATCTGATCCTTTGCCCTCCAGACCTCTCCCATGCCGCCAATCGCAATGCGACTGGTCAGCTGGAACCTGCCGCCGAGGGTGATTCCTGACGTAGGCCTCACTTATTCAACACCGCCTCAAAAATCTTCTTCGCGTTCGGACTGGTTAGCTTTGCGCCGGTAGACACATCAACGCCTTCCATGACAATGGTGACGGCTACCTGCGGGTCGTTGGCCGGGGCGAACCCGGTAAACCATGAGTTGTTCAAACCTGTATCTCCGAGTTGCGCCGTACCGGTCTTGCCGGCCACCTGGATTCCCGGTACTGCGGCACCACTCGCAATGCCTTGCGATACGACGTCGGTCATCCATTGAGTGATCTGGCTGGCGATATCGGGCGTGGTGGACGTACGCAGCGCCTCGGGCTTGGGTTCGCTGATGACGCGCAGGTCCGGTGCCCGCACAGTCTTGATGAGGTTCGGCTTCATCTGGACGCCCTTGTTGGCGATGGCCGCCGTCATCATCGCGATTTGCAGCGGAGTGGCCCTGACGTCCCGCTGCCCGACGGCCGACTGGGCCAGCGCGGCCTGGTCCAGATTCGTGGGGAAGACGCTGACCGCGGACTGAAGCTTGAGCTGGTCCCCGAAATCCTGGCCGAAGCCGAACTTGCTGGCCTGGTCCGCGATGGCCTTCTGGCCCAGGTCGAGGGCGATGCTCGCGAACGGCGTATTGCACGACTGCTCAAGGGCGAAAGGGAAATCGGCCGTGTTGCGGGTTGAGCAGTTGCCGCCGGCGTAGTTGGGCAGCGAAGCGCTCGAACCGGGCAAGGGCAGGCTGTCCGGGTTCGGCAAGACACTGTCCTTGTTGTACTTCCCGGAACTCAATGCAGCGGCAGTATCGACGAGCTTGAATACGGAACCGGGCGCCAGCAACTCGCCGGTGGGTCCGCTCACGGACTGGTTGAGGTTGATGCCGGGAACCTGGTTGATTTGGTCGTAGCCGGCCTTTTCCTTGGCGGGATCGTGCGTGGCGATCAGGTTGGGATCGTAGGACGGTTTGGAGACCATCGCGATGATCGCGCCCGTCTTGGGGTTGGTGACAACGATCGAGCCGCGCTGACCGTCAGGAATGAGGTCGTAGGCGAGCTTCTGGATCACGGGATCGAGGGTCAGTTCCACCGAGGCGCCCTTTGGCTGGCTGCCGAGGAAAATCTGGCTTACACGGTCCAGGAAGAGCTGGTCGGAACTGCCGGCCAGTTCGTCCCGGAGCTGCTGCTCGAGCCCGGTGGATCCATAGGTCCGTGAGAAGTAGCCCGTGATTCCGGCATAGAGCTCCGGCTGGGCGTAGCTGCGCTGGTACTTGCAGGTTTCGTCTCCAGCAACGGATTCCGCGACTGGTTTGCCGCCCACGATGATCGCACCGCGGTCGTTGCAGTAGTTCGCCAGGACAGCGCGCTGGTTCCACGGATTGTCATTGAGGTCGCCGGCGCCGATGACCTGGACATAGCTGATCGCGCCAAAGAGCAGGGCGAACATGGCAACGGCTGCCATCCACGAATTGCGTATGGAATGGTTCATGAGGTCTGCACCGCCTCTGTGGGGGCATGGGTAATGGGCGAGGTGTCCACCGGGCCGCGCGCGGTGTTCGAAATCATGAGCAGCAAACCCACGATGATCCAGTTGGCAAGCAGTGAGGAACCGCCTGCCGCCAGGAAGGGAGTGGTGAGCCCGGTCAGCGGGATGAGCCGCGTGACGCCGCCGATCACCACGAAGCACTGCAGCGCGATGGCAAAGGAGAGCCCGCACGCCAGGAGCTTGCCGAACGCGTCCCGCGCGCCAAGGGCCGCGCGGAACCCGCGCGTGAAGAGCAGCATGTAGAGCAGCACGACGGCAAAGAGGCCGACCAGTCCGAGTTCCTCACCGATGAGGGCCACGATCATATCGCTGTTCGCAAACGGCACCAGGTCCGGCCGGCCCTGTCCGAGGCCGGTGCCGCCGAGGCCGCCGTCGGCCATGCCGAAGAGGCCCTGGACGATCTGGCCGCTGCCGCCCGGGGACCGGTCGAAGACTTCCGGGGTGAAGGCGTTCCACCAGCTGTCCAGCCGGAACGCAACGTGCGAGAAGAACTTGGACGCGAGGAATCCGCCACCGAGGATCAGGGCGCCCCCGATGACCACCCAGCTGATCCGGCTTGTTGCCACGTAAATGATGACGATGAACAAGCCGAAGAAAAGGATCGACGTGCCGAGGTCCCGCTGGAAGACGAGGATGCCGATGCTCACGAGCCAGGCCGTGATCATGGGGCCGAGATCCTTGAAGCGCGGCAATTGCATGGGGCCGATCTTGCGGCCGGCCAGCAGGATGAGGTCGCGGTTGGACGAAAGGTAACCTGCGAAGAAGATAGCCAGGGTGATCTTGGCGATTTCGCCTGGCTGGAAGGTCATGGGACCGAGACGGATCCATACGCTCGCGCCAAGCACCTCGCCGGCTGAGATGCCCGGAACGAGCGGCAGCACAAGGAGAACTGCGCTGGCCGCCAGCGCGATGAAGGTGAAGCGGCGAAGGAGGCGGTGGTCCTTGACGAACCAGATCACGACGATTGACACCGCCATGGCCAGGAGGGTCCAGCGCAACTGGTTGTTACCCGTGTCCTCGCCAGGCTGATCCATGCGATGGATGAGGGCCAGTCCCAAGCCGTTGAGGGCAACGACGATCGGGAGCATGATCGGATCGGCATATTTTGCGCGAAACCTGAGGACCATGTGGAACGCAAATGCTGCCACGATCAAGAGACTCGACTGGAACCAGAAATCGCCGTCGAACGCGGTCGCATTATTGAGCCCGACCATGGCGCTGGCGCCGATTCCCACCGCGAGGGCAAGGACCAGCAGGACGAGCTCGACGTTGCGGCGTGGCTGGGGTGCGGTAATGGCCAGAATCATCGGGACACCGCGCACGAAGGGACCGGCGTGGACGTCGGTGACGATGTTGGCCGGTTCGAGGGACTCGGGCTTGGCGTGGGACTTGCCGTAGGGGTGAGGCTTGCCGTCGGTGTGGCGGTAGCCGTCGGGCAATTGGCCGGCAGCCCTGTGGTGCCGTTCTCCTGCAGGCTTTTCACAATCTGCTGGGCATCGGAGAGATCCCGTGCCGGAACGGTCTGGCGAAGTGTCTGTTGTGTGTATTCAGGCAAAGAGTCCATGCGGATATTCGTCGTGGCCTCTACTTTCGACAGCTGGAACGGGCCAAGGCTCTGCGAAATGCCGTTGAAGATCGCGACGTGCTGGTTGAATTCACCGACGTAGTAGCGGGTCTGGGTCCACGCATAACCGAGCCACAGCCCGGCGATCACGAAAATGGCCAAGACCGCTGCGATAGCAGGGGTCAACCAGCGCCGCTTCCGGGCGACAATCGGCTGGGGATCCTGACGGTCCTGTTCAGCCTTGTGGGTCAGTACAGTGGCGGCACGGCGTGCAACACTGCGCCCTGCGATGGTGGGGATCGAACCCGTATCGGCGGCGGTTGCGGCGGCACCGACAAGTTCGTGCGGGCGGCTCGAAAGCTCCTCGCGGAGGATCTCGGCCGACAAGTGCTCCCCAAGGTGCGGGTCTGTCGCCGTCGGAGGTTCGGTAGTCCCGGCGGGATTTGCGGGAGCGCCCGCTTCGGGCTCCGCGGGCGCGGTGGGCTTTGCCGCGGCGGCGGAAGGTCCTGCGTCGGACGTTGTTTCCCGCGGCGGGACCCGGCCCGTTGCGGGGGCGTTGGCCCCGGACTCTTTAGCCGGTGCGCTGGCATCGCTGCCGTGCCCGTCCTTGCGCGGTGCGGCTTTCGCCGCTTCGGCCGCGTTCGCTGGCGCCGGCGCTTCCGGGACGACGTCGACGGCGGCCGTGCTGAGGTTGTCGCCTGTCTCCTCCACGATTTCCAACAGCACCACGGTGACGTTGTCCGGAGCGCCGTTGGCGAGGGTCAGCTCAATGAGGAGCTCTGCGCATTCGGCAAGGTCCTTGGTTTCGCGGACTACTTGCTCCACGACGGCGCCTTGGACGTAGTTCAGGCCGTCGGAACAAAGGAGCCAGCGTTCGCCGGGTTCGACGTCGAGCTCGTCCAGGTCCAGCTCGGGGCTGGCGTCCACGTCCCCCAGAACGCGCATGAGGACGTTCTTGTGCGGGTGGGTTTCGGCTTCCTCCGGGCGCAGGCGGCCCTCGTCAATCAACCTCTGGACGAAGGTGTGGTCCACGCTGACTTGTTCGAATTTGCCATTGCGCAAGCGGTAGGCCCGGGAATCGCCGATGTGCGCGAAGTGCAGCCGCCTGCCTTCGAGCAGCAGGGCAGTGACCGTGGTGCCCATGCCTGCGAGCTTCGGGTCAACGTGGACAAGCTCGGAGAGGAGGGAATTGGCGGTCTGGATTTCATCTGCCAGGACTGTTTCCGCGCCGTCCGGGTAGGAATCGTGATCGAGGTGGATCATGTCCAGCACGGTGGACGCTGAGGCGACGTCCCCGCCCGCATGCCCGCCCATGCCGTCCGCGACGACGGCAAGGTGCCGGCCGGCGTACGCGGAGTCGTCGTTCTTCGAGCGGACACGCCCGACGTCGGACCGCGCCGCGTAGCGCATGATGAGGGGAAGTTCCGGAGGCAGCGACTTGCCCTCGGAGGCCTGCGGGGAAGCCATGGGCTACGGCCTCAATTCGATGACCGTCTTGCCGATCCTCACGGGGACGCCAAGCTCCACCGGCAGGGCGCGGGTCAGTTGCTGATCGGCGAGGTAGGTGCCGTTGGTGGAACCGAGATCTTCGATGAACCAGCGGCTGCCTTGCGGGAACAAGCGTGCGTGCCTGCCCGAAGCATAATCATCCTCGAGGACCAAGGTGGCCTCTTGTGCGCGGCCCAGCAAAATGGGGCTCGCGGCCAGAGGAAGCGTGGTCCCCTTGAGTGGTCCCTCAACGACGACGAGCTGGTGCGCCTGCTGCTTCACGGGCTGGGGCGGCGCGGGGGCGAGTTCCGGATTCTTGCGTAACTCGCGTGCCGTCGGAGTCCCCATTGCGGCTTTGCGGCCGATCACGAGATCGCGGCGCATGGTCGAGACGATGCTGAAGATCAGGACCCACAGCAACAGCAGGAAGCCGAAGCGGAGTGCGGTGATGGTCAGTTCGCTGATGTCGCTCACGGGCGCCCACCAGAAGGCTGGGGGAGAAGTCTGAAGATGATCTTGGTCCGTCCCATGGTGATGGTGGATCCGTCAGTCAATTCCACACTGCCGTCCACTTTGTGGCCGTTGACGTAGCTTCCATTGGTGGAACCGAGGTCGACGGCGTGGATGACCCCGTCTGCCGTCTGGATTTCCAAGTGCTTGCGCGAGACGCCGGTATCGTCCACCAGGATGTCGGCCTCGGAGGACCTGCCCAGCACGATCGAAGGCGCGTTGAGGGAATAGCGTTGTCCGCCTATGTCCAGGACAGGCTGGAGCCGTGTGGGTTCGCGGTTTGGCGCGGCGGGAACGACTGGCCGGGGAGCAGCGGGCGCGGCAGCCCCGTTGGATTTCTCGGTGCTGGACGTGATTTCGAAATGGCCTTCGCGCTGGGCCTCGTCGTGACGGAAAGAGATCCGTACCGGACCCTGCAGGATGTAACCCTGGCTGCGCACGTGCTGGATGACGACGTCGCACAATTCTTCGGCCAGTGGGGTTCCCCATTCCTGGGCGCGCGTGAAGTCCGCATCGCTCAAGAGGACATCGAAGATGTTGGGAGCCAAGGTGCGGCCGGCCGAAATGGTGATGGACTTGTTGTCCAGTTCACGGCGTAGCTTGCTGGCTATCTCCACCGGCTCCACCTTTGCCCGCGAGCCGGTGGAGAAGACGCCGCGGACGGCCTTTTCTATGCCACGTTCAACCCTGTCAAGCAAGCCCATGGTCCTTCTCCTTCCGTTTCGTTGACTCTGCGATATCAGTAGCCAAGACGAATCCCCGCAGTGGCCGGAGCGCACGCAAGGAGCCTGTCTTCAACCCCGATACTACTGGGCAAGACTGTGAATGGCCTTATTCCACAACGCCTGGAAGGCCGGAAAAGTTCGGCGGCCCGCATCATTTCGCGACGCTTCTCGCGTGATTTCAGCACCGTGCGGGGGACCGGCAAAGCGGGGGATCCCGGGGTTTTACTGCCCCGACCTTGGGCGATTGGCGTTTTCAACAGGTTGTCCGTTATGCTTGATCTCGCTGCTTTCGCAGGGGTGAGGCCGGGGAAACCTGGTGCGGCCCGGGCGAAGGAAGTTGCGCGCGAGTGGCGGAACGGCAGACGCGCTGGCTTCAGGTGCCAGTATCCGAAAGGGTGTGGGGGTTCAAATCCCCCCTCGCGCACGCAATTCAAAGGAACCCCGGTCTCTGACCGGGGTTCCTTTGTTTAACTCACCAAACCCCGTAACTCCCAACTGACTCGCAGTTGTTGTCGTTATGAGCCCTCATAACGACAACAACTGCGAGTCAGTTGGGCTGCACCCGCAGCGCGCCGAGGCCGGTGATCAACGCATCCAAGCCCATGGCGAACGCGAGGTCGGACGGGTAGTTGTTCCGTTCGGGTCCGAGGCTGCGGACCGCCGAGGTGAAGTGCGGCGTGGAGTCGGCCAAGCGGCCGGAGTCGAAAATGTCCGCCGGCGCGTTCGCGTCGAACGCGGCGCCGAAAATGTAGGCCTCAAGGGCCACGATGCTCGGGATGATCTGCTGCTCCGGGAAGCCGGCGCGGAGGAAGCCCTCGGTAACGGCTTCGTACATGGCGAGGGTCTGTGGGGCGTCCGTCACGGGAAGAACCGCGATCACCGAGATCAGCGGGGTGTGCCTCGCGAAGATGCCGCGGTAGGAATAGGCCCATTGCCGGACAGCCTCCTCCCAGGGCAGCGTGCTGAAACCCCCGAAGTCGACTTTGGACATCAGGTCCTCTTCAACGAGTTTAAGGACCTCGTCCTTGGAGGAGACGTGGTTGTAAAGGGCCGACGGCGCCACGCCCAGGGAGCGCGCGAGTGCGGCCATCGTGAGGCCGTCGTAGCCCTTCTTGCTGATCAGTTCCAAGGCCGCGGCAGTGATGCCGTCCTGGTCGAGGACCGCCGCCATTGGCCGACCTGCCCTGCGGCGCGCTTTAGTCTCGCCGGGAGCCGGGGTGGGTTCAGGCATCGCTGACCTTTCTGGAAGCAGTGTCATCAGCATTATTCCATTTGGGTCTTCACAGCCGGGGCCAATCCAGCTACAGTTGAGATAAATGAACGTCATTCATTTATTGGTCAGCCAACGGGGACGGCCACAGAAAGGACATCATGTTGAATCTTGATCGCGACGTCGTAATTGTCGGTGCCGGTCCGTCGGGGTTGACGGCCGCCCGCGAGTTGAAGAAGGCCGGGCTCAGCGTTGCCGTGCTCGAAGCACGCGACCGCGTCGGTGGCCGTACGTGGACCGACACGATTGACGGCGCCATGCTGGAAATCGGCGGACAGTGGGTGTCCCCGGACCAGACCGCCCTCATGGGGCTCCTGGACGAGCTGGGCTTGAAAATGTACTCCCGCTACCGCGACGGCGAATCGGTGTACCTCTCGCCGGACGGCACCCGCACCCGCTACACCGGTACGTCCTTCCCCGTAAGCGAGACCACTGCGGCCGAAATGGAGAAGCTCACCGCCATCCTGGACGGCCTCGCCGCGGAGATCGGCCCGGAGGAGCCATGGGCCCACCCGAAGGCCCGCGAATTGGACACCATTTCCTTCCACCACTGGCTGCGCCAGAATTCCACGGACGAGGAGGCCTGCAACAATATCGGCCTCTTCATCGCCGGCGGCATGCTGACGAAGCCGGCCCACGCTTTCTCGGCCCTGCAAGCGGTGCTGATGGCAGCCTCGGCAGGCTCCTTCTCCAACCTGACGGACGAAGACTTCATCCTTGACAAGCGGGTTATCGGCGGGATGCAGCAGGTCTCCCTGTTGATCGCCGCGGAACTGGGCGACGACGTCGTACTTAGCAGCCCGGTCCGCACCATCAACTGGGAGGCCGCCGGCGAAGGCCATCGGGTCACCGTTGAATCCGAGCGTGCAACCGTCAATGCGCGATTCGTGATCATGGCTGTCCCGCCGAACCTGTACTCCCGCGTGTCCTTCAACCCGCCGCTGCCGCGCCGCCAGCACCAGATGCACCAGCACCAGTCCTTGGGCTTGGTCATCAAGGTGCACGCCGTCTACCGCACGCCGTTCTGGCGCGAAGACGGCCTCTCCGGGACGGGCTTCGGCGCCGACGCCCTGGTCCAGGAGGTCTACGACAACACCAACCACGGAGACGCCCGCGGGACCCTGGTGGGCTTCATTTCGGACGAAAAGGCAGACGCGGTCTTCGAGCTCAGCGCCGGGGACCGCAAGAAAAAGGTCCTTGAGTCCATCGCGGGCTTCCTCGGCGACAAAGCGCTGGACGCCGAGGTCTACTACGAATCCGACTGGGGTTCCGAAGAATGGACCCGTGGGGCCTACGCGTCCAGCTACGACCTGGGCGGCCTGCACCGTTACGGCAAGGACCAGCACGCCCACGTAGGACCGATCTACTGGTCTTCCTCCGATCTGGCTGCCGAAGGCTACCAGCACGTGGACGGCGCGGTCCGGATGGGCCAGGCAACAGCCGCCAGGATCGTCACCGCAAACAGCCGCGTCGTAGCGGTACCGGTGGCCTAGGACGAGTTACCGATCGACACGTGAGGTCTCGGCGCTTTCACTGGTTGAAAGGGCCGAGACCTCACTTTTGGAAGCCCGGGCGAGCCGCCTACGACGCAGAAACGCCCGCAGCTGCTTCGGCTTCGACCATCGCCACATCCAACTTCTCGACCGCGCGGGCATAGTCCGTCCCTGCGGTGAGGCGGCACCGTTGGGCTTCCTGCAGCGCACGGACTAAAGCGGCGGTCTGCGGAACGCTGACATCGCTCATGCCGGGGAAGTCGATGCCCTTGGCGGGATCGAGTTCATACCTTTGCCAGCGGGCCAAGAGGGCGTCGTGACGGGCTGCCGCTTCGGTGAAACCGCTGCGGTCCTGACGGTTCCGCTCCAGTGTCCGGCCGACCGCAAAGGCTGCAATAGCGGCAGCTACGCCGAGGAAGAGCATCAAGAGCCCGACGGCGGGCGAGGCCAACGCGGGAATGACGACCGCCGGGACAATCACCACGAGTCCGGCGAAGATGTTCCAGAAGGTGGCGTCCGGCTCTTTGACGAACTCCCGATCGCGGTGGCCGAGGTGCCCCTGCAAGTCGGGATGGCCGCCGTCGGGGGCTCCGTGGACGGCCGCTTTCCGGACGGTGTTGACGGTAAAGACCACCGCGCACAGAAGCAAAAGCCCCCACAGCCCGACCTCCCAGGCCGTCAGCTGGATTCCAGTTGTGGCGGGCAATCGGACCACCTCCACGCGAACGCGCACCGCTCTCAAATTCAGTATGCGCCGAGGATGGCTCGGAGGCGAGGGCCCCGATTCCGTGCCTAAAAGCAGGAAGGCGGACAACCCGGTCCGGGTTGTCCGCCTTCCTGTGAACGTCTTTTGGAGCTTAAGCGTGGTCCCGCTTGGATGCCTTCGGTGCGTCCCGCTTGGCAGTGGCGTTGGACTTGGCTTCCTTCGTGGCTTCCTTTTTGGCAGCTTCTTCCTTGATGCGCTTTGCCTCGGAGCGCACGGCTGCGTGCGTGGCGCGCTCGACGACGAGCCACTGCGGGGGAGCTGCCAGCAGTTCGGTGATTTCCGCCGTCGTGAGGGCCTCGGTGATTCCGCCGCGGGCAAGGCCGCTGATGGAGATGTTCAGCTTCTGTGCCACGACGGGACGCGGGTGCGGACCCGTCCGGCGGAGCTCGGCGAGCCACTCCGGGGCATTGGCCTGGAGCTCGGCGAAATCGGCGCGGGTGATTTCCGAATCCTGGAACTCCTGGGGTGTTGCAGGCAGGTAGATGCCAAGTTTCTTGGCAACGGTGGCCGGCTTCATGGACTGGGAGTTTGCAGAGGTCATGGTTCAAGGGTATCCGCCCCTGCAGGGAAGTGGCACAGCCCCTGTTCTAGGATGAATCCATGCCGCACACAAGAGTCGCCGGGGCCGCCCGGATGGTCCCGGTGACCCAAGCCTCGGCGTACCGTAGGCGTCGATGAATTTCAGCGGGATTCCACGGTGGGTCTATGGCCTGGCGGTAGTGGGCGGCTTGTTCGTCCTGTTGCCGCTGGCCGCCATGGTTGCAAAGGTCAACTGGACACAGTTCATCCCGCTGGTGACCTCCGATTCCTCGCTCACGGCGTTGGGTCTCAGCCTCCGCACCTCTGCCGCGAGCACCGCGCTCTGCATCGTCTTCGGCATCCCGTTGGCGCTTGTCCTAGCCCGCCGGCCCTTCCGCGGGCAGCGGCTCCTCCGTGCCTTCGTCCTCCTGCCCTTGGTGTTGCCACCCGTGGTGGGCGGGATCGCGCTGCTCTATACGTTCGGTCGGCAGGGTCTTCTGGGCAAGAGCCTTGAACTCGCGGGCATCCAGATCGCGTTCTCGACGACGGCGGTGGTCCTGGCCCAGACGTTTGTCGCCTTGCCATTCCTGGTGGTCAGCCTCGAAGGCGCCTTGCGGACGGCCGGCAACCGCTACGAAGCCGTTGCCGCGACGCTCGGCGCCCGCCCCACCACCATCTTGAGGCGCGTGACCATCCCGATGGTCCTCCCCGGCCTTGCCTCGGGGGCGGTGTTGTCCTTTGCCCGCAGCCTGGGCGAGTTCGGCGCCACGCTGACATTTGCGGGGAGCCTGCAAGGTGTCACGAGGACGCTGCCGCTGGAAATCTACCTGCAGCGAGAGACCGACGCGGACGCCGCCGTCGCCCTTTCGCTGGTTCTCGTCGCGGTGGCCGTGATCGTCGTCGGACTGTCTTACCGGCGTCCGCACCGCGCGGATCTTCCCGCGGAGGCAGCCGCGTGAGTTTCCAGATCGACGCCACCGTCCGGGCCCGCAACCTGGACGTGTCACTGACCCTCGGGCAAGCGGAGACCGTTGCGATCCTCGGACCCAACGGGGCCGGAAAGTCGACGCTTCTCTCCGTCGCGGCGGGACTCTTGCGGCCGGACGCGGGCTCTGCCCGCCTCGGGGACCAGGTTCTCTTCAACCTCGACGGCGGCGGCCGGGCATGGACCCCTCCGCACCTTCGCGGCACGGCGCTGTTGGCCCAGGAGCCGTTGCTTTTCCCGCACCTGAGCGTCCTGGACAACGTGGCATTCGGCCCGCGCAGCTCAGGCGTTTCACGGACGGAATCGCGCGAAACTGCGCGGCACTGGCTGGCCGAAGTGGACGCCATGGAGCTCGCCGGGCGCAAGCCGGGGCAGTTGTCCGGGGGCCAAGCCCAACGTGTTGCGGTGGCCCGCGCGCTGGCGGCCAGTCCCGAGTTGCTGCTCCTGGACGAGCCGATGTCCGCGTTGGACATCCACGCCGCCCCGCACTTGCGCCGGCTCCTCAAACGCGTCCTGTCCGGGCGTCGTGCCCTGATCATCACCCACGACGTCCTGGATGCCCTCATGCTCGCGGACCGCGTGATCGTCATGGAAAAGGGCAGGATTGTGGAGGAAGGGGCCACCCGTGAGGTATTCCGACGTCCACGAAGCCCATTCGCCGCGGGCCTGGCCGGAGTGAACCTCATGGCTGGCACCGTCACGGAGGACGGACTCAGGACGGTCGCCACCGTCGAGCTTCCCAGCCTGCATGTCGCGGGAGACCTCGATGACGAAGCGGAACCCGGCCAGCCAGGCGTCGCCGCGTTCCCGCCGTCGGCCGTTTCCATCTTCCTGGACGCTGCCCACGGCAGCCCGCGCAACTCGTTCCCGGTTGCGATCACGGATCTTGAACCGCATGGGGACCACATCAGGGTCCGGGCCGGCGATCTGGCAGCGGACATCACGCCCTCAGCGTCCGCCGAGCTGGGATTGGAACCGGGCTCGCGCGTCCACTTTGTAGTCAAGGCGACAGCGGTCCAGGTGTACGCGGCGTAGCTTGGGCCGGCGCTGGGTTGGCTACGGCCCGCGCGGTACTGTGAACTGGTGCCATCCGATCAAGAATCCCTGCCCGCCGTCGGTACCCCCGACGCTTCCGACGCTGAAACCAGCGGGCCCCAGGGGCTCACTTTCGCCTATGTCGCCGGCGTGACGCCCGGGAAATGGATCCGGCGCTGGGAAGAGCGCATGCCGGATGTTCCGCTTCACTCGTTCATGTCCGACGACGGCGCGCAGCTGGACGTCCTGCGCGACGGCTCCGCGGATCTCAGCTTTGTCCGCCTGCCGGTGGATCGCGATGGACTGCACGTGATTCCGCTCTACGAAGAGCAGCCTGTGGTGGTGGCCCCGAAGGGCCATGAAATCTCGGTGTTCGAAGAGGTGGCGCTGGAGGACCTCGCGGAGGAGAACTTCCTGGATGTCGCCGGAATGGGCGGGCCGGAGATGGCCATGCAGGTGGTGGCGTCCGGTGCCGGCCTCGTGATCCTGCCGATGTCCGTGGCCCGGCATTTCAATGTCAAGGACACGGTGGCGCGCCGCCTGACAGGGGCCGAAGGGACGCAGATCGGCCTCGCCTGGCCGAGCGATTCCACGAGCGAGGTCATCGAGGAATTCATTGGCATTGTCCGGGGCCGCACTGCGCAAAGTTCGCGGCAGCCATCGGCTCAACAGGAGAAGCCCAAGAAGGCACCCAAGCCGGACCGGCGAGGCACGGGCGCCAAAAAACCGGCGGTTGCCCAGCGTTATGCCCCGAACCCGGACAAGGGCCGTGGCAAGGGCTCCCGCAAGAAGGGAAAGCGCTAGGCCATGGGACTTGGAGCGAAGCCGACCATCCGGGACGTCGCCAGGAGTGCCGGCGTTTCCCTCACCACCGTGTCCTATGTCTTGTCCGGGCGCCTCGGTGGCACCACCCGCATCAGCGACGCGACACAAGAGCGGGTCCAGGCAGCGGCCAAGGAATTGGGTTACGTACCCAATCAGGCGGCCCGCGGAATGCGCCGCGGCAAGACCGACCTCGTCGCGATTGCCATCGGCGACCTGGAATGGCCGTGGGACCGGGCACTCGCGACGGCCGCTGCACGCATATTGCCCCAGCACGGCTACCAGCCTGTGATCCTCATCGGCGAAGGGTGGCGGCGGTTCATGCTCTCCGGGGGTGCCGACGGCGCCATCATCGGGGCCCTGCCGCCCGGGACCCTTCTTGACCTCACCGTGGGGGAGCTGGCCAGGCGCGGAGTAGCCCAGGTGGTCATTTCGGACACGATGCAGCCTGCCGGATTTGATGTCCTGGCACCCGGTTCGGCAGGCGGGACTCCGGAACCGGAAGCGCTCGAGGGAGCCGTCACCCTGCTTCTGGATCGGCTCGCCGGCCGCACCATCGGCGCGGGAACCACCAAGGCCGCGCCGTGGGAGTTCAAGACTCCGTAGTGCCCAACTAGTCCCCACCGCCACCCTCGCCTCGCAAGTCCCCACCGGCTCCCAGCCTTCGCAAGCTCAGGCAGGGCCCCTCGCCGGCGGGCCCCCACGGCCAGGGAACCCGGGCGGCGTGTGCCCAACTAGCTCGCATTAGTTGTCGTTTTGGTGGCTCATAACGACAACAACTGCGAGTCAGCTGGGGGGTGTTCGTTGGGTGGGCCCGGGACGTTAGCCTGCGTTGAGCTTGCCCGCCAGCCGTTCGCGCATTCGGACGCTCGCCGCGTTGAGGCCGATGAGCTCCACCTCGCGGCCGTGCCTGCGGTATTTCTCGGTAACGGAATCCAACACGGCCACGGTGGAAGCATCCCAGATGTGCGAGGCATGCAGGTCGATGACCACGTGGTCGATTCCCTCCGAGGAATCCTTTGCATAGTCGAACTGCGTGTAAAGGTCGTTTGAGGAGGCGAAGAACAACTCGCCATCCACCGTGTAGCTCGCCACGGTCCGGCCGTTGAGCTCGAATTCACTCCGCTCCACGGTGGCGAAATGGGCCACTCGGCGGGCGAACAGCACCATGGCCGTGAGGACGCCGGCTCCTACCCCGATGGCCAGATTGTGCGTCGCCACCACAACGGCCACCGTCACGAGCGTGACGCCGGTCTCGGACTTCGGGAGCCGCTTTAGGGTTGCGGGCCGGATCGAATGCCAGTCAAAGGTGATGAGGGAAACGAAGATCATCACAGCCACCAAAGCGGCCATAGGTATGGTGCCCACCACGTCCCCGAGCGTCACCACGAGCCCCAACAGGAACGCTCCCGCCAGGAAGGTTGACAGCCGGCTGCGGGCACCCGAACCCTTCACGTTGATCATGGTCTGGCCAATCACGGCGCAGCCGCCCAAGCCACCCAGGAAACCGGTGACGATATTTGCAATGCCCTGGCCCCAGGAGACCCGGGTCTTGTTGGAGCGGGTATCCGTGATGTCATCCACGAGCTTGGCCGTCATGAGGGATTCCAGCAGGCCCACTAGCGCCATGGACAAGGCGAACGGCGCAATGGTCTGGAAGGTCTCCCAGGTCAAAGGCACATTGGGCACGAAAAGCCCGGGAAGGCTGTTGGGGAGTTCGCCCTTGTCATGCACAGTGGGAACGCGGATTCCGGCCAGCGCCGTCACGATCGTGAGGGAGACGACCGCCACCAACGGTGCGGGCACCGCCGTCGTGATTCTGGGCAACGCGAAGACGATCAGCAGCCCCACGGCCACAATCGGGTACACCATCCAGGGGACGCCGATGAGCTCAGGCAACTGGGCCATGAACACCAGAATCGCCAAGGCATTCACGAATCCGATCATCACCGAACGCGGAATGAATCGCATGAGCCGCGTGACGCCCAGGACCGCCAGGACTATTTGGAAGACCCCGGCGAGGATGACCGTGGCGATCAAGTAGTTGAGCCCGTGATCCTTCATGACGGGGGCAATCACGAGCGCGACGGCACCGGTGGCTGCGGATATCATGGCGGGCCGGCCACCCACGATCGCTGTGGTGACCCCCATCGTGAAGGACGCGAAGAGGCCGATGCGCGGATCCACGCCGGCAATCACGGAGAACGCGATGGCCTCAGGAATGAGGGCAAGCGCCACCACCAAACCAGCCAACGCTTCTGTTTTGAGCCTGCGGGGCGAGCGCAGCGTAAAACGGAGGGACTGGAGCTGCTCGGGTGTCATGGGTCCTTAGCTGTTGGTCAGGCGGTACCGCTCAATCTGCTTGAGACGTCGCTGGAGGCTGTCCCGCCGGGGGTGGGGGACGACGTCGGGCGCCTCAGCGGTGAGGTCGATGTGTTCAGTGCCGTACTGCCACAGCAGGAGGTCATCCAGGAGGCGGTCCGGTCCGGGGGAGTAACGGTGGTCCAGGGCTTTGCGGACCTCGGTGATCCGGTTGGCGCTGAGGAGTCCGGCGAGTTCCACGGTCTTGTTCAGTCCGTGGGCCGCAAGGAGCTCCGCAGCCCAACCCCAGTCATCATCAACTTTACGGTCAACGTGCGGAAGCAGCGTTCGCCAGACGTCCCGCACCCGGTTGGGCGTGAGCGGCATGGAACCTTCGCCATCGAGATCCCAGTAGCCGCGGACTTCCTCGTAGCGTTCGTGGAGGTCGGCGAAGGCGCTCTCCACCGTTTCCAGCATTGCGGCGGTGGCGGTGAACTGCCGGTCGAAATGCGGCGTCCAAGCGCGCGGATCCTCGGCCTTGAAGCGGATGTCGTGTTCGATTTCGCTCCAGGCGTGCGCGAAAACCGTACGGATCTGGCATTCGAAGAAGTAGCTGCCATTTGGCGGGATGTCCGGATTGAAGACCTGCTGGTAGGCCTTCACGGACTCGTTCTGGATGGTGCGGAGGATAAGGTGGCGGCTCGAGTAGCCATAGGTACCGGACTCGATCGAACCGATGTCCTTCTCAAGGTCGCCGCGGCAATCGAAAAGCTGGCGCTGGCGCTTGATCAAGTTGGCAACAGCGGCGTTCTCGGCCGGAAGCTTGGTGATGACGCGCAGCCCCACCATGTCGTTCAGGGTCCGGAACGGGTCCGGGAACTTCAGCACCCGCGGGCCGCCATCCAGGGGCACCTCGGTACGGGAAATCTTCTCCCGGAAAGATTCCACCGTCTTGGTGCGTCCGGTGACGAAGAGCGGAACGGACTCGCTGTTCTTGAGCATGTCCCGCAAGGTCAACAGGACGTCCCGGGTGACGAGTTTCAGGGCAGGCCGAACGCGTTCGTAGAGTTCCACATTCGCTTGTACTGATTCGCGCAGCTGTGGATCCAAGCTGTCCCAATTGCTAGCCATGCCTCCAGCTTACGGCGGAGGGCTGACAGTGCAGGGGAGCCGGACCCTCAGGGCTTATCGCTGCGACACCTGGAAGCAGGCAACATCGTACTGGGAATGGGGGAACAGGGGCTCTGCGTTGATCCTCAGGCCATTGCTCCCGCTCCGCGTCGCTCCTCCGCGATAGGCTCGGCACAAAGGAGGACACGATGAAGCGGCACAAGTACTACTACGGCCAGCACTCCAGCCAATGGGGCGAGCTGTTCGTACCAGACAATTCGCTCCAATCACACCGCAGCAGACCCGACGGCGTGGTGGTGGTGATCCACGGAGGCTACTGGCGCTCCCAGTACGGCGCGGAACTCGGCGAGCCGATTGCGCGGGACCTCGCTGCGCACGGAATTGCGGCCTGGAACCTTGAATACCGGAGGGCAGGAAACGGCGGCGGCTGGCCGCATACGTTCGAAGATGTCCTCGACGGAATTGACCACCTGGGCGAGATCGCCGGCAAGCATGAGCTCAACCTGAGCAAAGTAGTGGCGCTGGGACACTCCGCGGGCGGCCATCTGGCCGTCTGGGCCGCCGGGCGCGACAAGCTTTCCAAGATCGGCGCGGCAGACGCCGACCGGCAGCTCCATCGGCATGACAATGGCGCGGCAGTGCAGCTTACCGGCGTCGTGAGCCAGTCTGGCCTGCTGAACCTGGCGGATGCCGAGCGGCTCAACCTCAGCAACGGCGCCGTCGACAACCTGATGGGTGGGGACTCGGTCAGATTCCCCAAACGGCATATCTACGCGGACCCCATGAGTTCGCTCCCCATCGCCGTCCCGGTCTTTGCCGTCCACGCCGCCGCGGACGAGGACGTCCCGTGCAGCCAGTCCGAGGCTTATGTTGCCGCGGCCACTGCTTCCGGGGGCGCGGCGCAGTTCCTCAAGGTGCCTGGCGACCATTTCGACCTGATCGACCCCAGGGCGGTTGCGTACAAGAAGTGCCGGGAGCTGGTGCAGCGGCTGCTGGTGTGACGGTTTGCCGGGAAAGTCACCGGCTGTCATCGGGAGACGCACACCACATCAACGTGGCAGAGTTGTCCCATGCTGACAGTCATAGGTGAAGCGCTGGTTGATGTCGTCCAGCGTTCCTCGGGAATCGACGCCCACGTGGGCGGAAGTCCGCTCAACGTTGCCGTGGGCCTGGCCAGGCTGGACCATGCAGTCCAGTTCATCGGCCGCTTCGGCAAGGACGCCTACGGCGACTCGATCGCGGCCCATCTGCGCTCCAGTTCCGTCATGGTTCCGCTGCCGCCGGACGAGAGTCCCACGAGCGTAGCCACCGCATTGATCGACGACGACGGCGCTGCCAGCTACACGTTCGACCTCGCCTGGGAGCTTCCCGGCCTCGCCGCGCGCTTGCCTTTCATGCTCCAGGGGACGTCGCTCCTGCACACGGGCTCGATTGCCACCATGTTGGAGCCGGGAGCAGCGGAAGTCCTTGCCGCCGTCGAGCATGCCCATCCGAACGCGACCATCAGCTTCGATCCCAACTGCAGGCCCAGCATCATCAAGGATCGCGACTATGCGCGGGCCCAGGTGGAGCGTTTCGTGGCGCTTGCCGACGTGGTCAAGGCATCCGACGAGGACCTTGAGTGGCTCTATCCCGGCGTCGACGTCTTGGAATCGGCCCGGCGCTGGTTGAACCTGGGCGGCAGCGGCGGACCCGCCGTCGTGGTGGTCACGCGAGGCGCGGCTGGACCCTGGGGCGTTACGGCGGCGGGGGAGGCCCACGTGGACGCCCCGAAGGTGGAGGTGGCGGATACCGTGGGTGCGGGCGATTCCTTCATGGCCGCGCTCCTCTCGGGCATCGTTGACCGCGGGCTGGCCGGGGCCCAAAACCGGGAAGAGCTGCACGCCATGCCAGCCGAAGTGCTCGACGGGATCCTCAACCATGCAGCGCGCGCCGCGGCAATCACAGTCTCCCGGCCGGGCGCGAATCCGCCGACCAGGGCCGAGCTCAACGCCTCGGGCGTCCCGGAGGCCGAACCAAGCATCGAAAGGCAGCCATGAGTTACGCCGACCTTCCCCGCGTCCCATCCTTCAACCTCACCAGCGGTTCGCTGAGGGACGGTGAGGCACTCGGCAGCGCCCAGACCAGCAAGCGATTCAGTGTGGCGGGCGGCAAGGACGAATCCCCGCAGTTGAGCTGGAGCGAAGCCCCCGAGGGCACCAAGGGTTACGTCGTCACCGTCTTCGATCCGGATGCCCCGAGGGCCGGCGGTTACTGGCACTGGGCCGTCATCAACATCCCGGTCAGTACCGACTCCTTGCCTGCAGGCGCCGGCGTTGAGGGCGGTTCGCACTTGGCGGGCGGTGCGCTACAGCTGAAGAACGACGCCGGGTTCCATGGTTACCTGGGTGCCGCGCCACCGCCTGGGCATGGCTCGCACCGGTACATCGTGGCCGTGCACGCGGTCGACGTCGAAGAACTGGCTCTCGACGCCGGAGCCTCCACGGAAGCGCTCGTCCGCACGCTGGCCGCACACACCCTGGGCCGGGCCGTCATCACGGGCCACTTCGAGCGGCACTAGATTTGGGTCGGGTTCGACGGCGGCCCCCCACGTAGACTGACATAATGCGGCTCGTAGCAAGTGACATTGACGGCACCATCCTTGGACATGACGGCAAGATCAGCAGCCGCACCATACGTGCATTCCATGCCTGCCGTGACGCGGGCATCGAGGTGGTGTTCGTGACCGGGCGTCCGCCGCGCTGGCTCTACCCCCTCCGCGAACAGATCGGCCACAGCGGCATCGTTATTTGCTCCAACGGCGCCGTGGTGTGGGACCTTGAGGCGGAAAAGCTGATTTCGGCCAACGCCTTGAGCATCGAGTCCGTGCTCGAAGCCCGCCGGATCATCAAGCAGCTCCGCCCCGACGCACTGTTCGCGGCCGAAACACTCACCGGATTCCACCTCGAGGCCGGATTCATCGAGAACGAAACGAGCGAGCTCCTCCCCGAGTTCACCCCTGCGTGGCTGGACGAAACGCTGACCGCGGACGACGCCGTCGTGAAGTTCCTTGCCGTGACGCGCAGCGGCACCCCGGATGATTTCCTCGCAGAGGTGCAGCCCGCCGTCGCGCATCTCGTGGAAACCACCCACTCTGCGCCGCGGACTGCCCTCCTGGAAATGTCTGCACCCGGCATCAACAAGGCCGTCACTCTCGCTGCATATGCGTCGTCCAGGGGCATCGACGCCGCGGATGTGGTGGCTTTCGGCGACATGCCCAACGACGTCGAGATGCTGCGCTGGGCGGGCCACGGTTACGCGATGGCCAGCGGCCACCCTGAGGCGATCAGCGCCGCGGGCCAGCAAGCCCCGCATTTCGACGACGACGGCGTGGCCCAGATCCTCGAGGCCAAGCTCGCTTCGCTGCGGGTCTAGTCAGCTCTGGGTTCCCTGGCCGCCGCGCCGGTCGCCGGTCCGGTCCACTAGTTCGGCGCCCGCAGCCCGTGGCTGTGCGCCAAGGCAATGGCTTCTGTTCGTGAACCTACTCCGAGTTTCCTGAAGATATTCCTGACATGGAATTTAACTGTGTTTTCGCTGATGTGCAGTTTGGCGGAGATGGCCCGGTTGCGTTGTCCGGCCGCCAACAGTTGAAGAACTTCCATTTCGCGCTCCGCCAGGCCCCATCCACCGATATCGCCCGCGGGGGCTGATGGAGGGTCCAGTGGCAGGACCACCTGCACGTCCGCTCCCCAGCCGGCCATGACCTCGATGTTCATCCGGCCGTCCAGAGCCGCCACCCGGTTGTTGAGCCGGGCAATGTTGGGCGAATCCGCCGTCAGTTCGCCTAGGCCGTCGTCGCGCACATTAACCAGGAGGTTTACACCATCGCAGTCCCACTGCACCCGCACACGCCTGACCGCGGGCTGCTCCACGATGGCCAGCACCAGACCCCGCACGATCGCCCGGGCGGCGTGGGCCACTTCGCCGGGCAAGGCGCGGCCGTTGATTGGTGGCTCGATGAACTGGATGTCGAGCCCACTGAAGTGCATGAGCGGTCGCAACTCCTCCCGCAGCCGTTCGAAGGCCTTGGCCACCGGCTCTTCCACGAGGTCTGTTGTCCGGTCGCTGAGTGTCCGAAGATTGACCAGTGAGGTGGCTGCCAGGTCGGTGACGGTTTTTCTGGCAGTGGCATCGTCGAGGGAGCTTGATCGCAGCGCGGCCAGAAGTGTCTCCAGGGTGGTGGAGTACCGGTCCACGAGTTCGGCCGTGACGCGGAGCCGCTCGGCTGACGCCGCGCGGGATTCCAAAAGGTACGACGGCGGCGCGTCCGCCACCTTCTCCCGGATGCGCCGGGCCGTGAGCTGCCACAAGTACTCAAGCATCCGCAGCGCCGACTCCCGCTCCAAAGATCCCTCGGGGATTGCAGGCTCGGTAATGGTCAGGAGCGCATTGCTCCCGGACGTCAGCGCAAGAACCGGCCGTTGCTTGCCGGCGATGGTCGCTTCACCTTGCCAGGCCTCGCCGTCCGCGACCCGGGCCCGCAATTGATCCAACTCCGGAATGGAGACGCGGCTGATGATGCCTTCCGCCCCGGCCTTCTTCTGGGGCCGGCCGGTGCAATCCTCGGTGAAGATCACTAGCGCGCTGCTGCCCACGTACGGCAACGACGCTTCACGAAGCCGCTCGGCGATGTTCATCAACGGGGAGTTCGCGAGTGCGGCAACCGCTTCCAGGAGCGTCCACGTACTTGGAGTCATCCCGCCACCCTAGCGCCTCAGCTCCCGCGCCTACTACCCAAACGAGTAGCTATGACTGCCCGAGCTCATCGTTACCCCTATCCGTTTAATCCTGAACGATTGATTGAAACGCAGCATTCACCCGAGCAGGAGGTAACACATGACCACCACCGCAGACGCCGACCTGAGCCTGGACGTCGGCCTGGGCCTGGCCCTTGTGGGAAGCGAGATCGCAGAAACAGCCGCCGAAGTGGACCTTGGGCAGCTCTCCTGCCTGGCCACGGAAGTCCAGGCCGCGGGGAACTCGGCAACCGGCCGGATCTTTGTTGCCGGAGCTGGCCGCAGCGGACTTGTCCTGCGGATGGCTGCGATGCGGCTGATGCACCTCGGATTCGACGTGCACATCGCGGGAGATACCACCACACCGGCCATCCGCTCGGACGATCTCCTGCTCCTTGCCTCGGGCTCAGGGACGACCTCCGGCGTCGTGCGCGCCGCCGAAACGGCCTCCAAAGCCGGCGCCAGGATCGCCGTCTACACGACGAACGCGAGGTCACCGCTCGCGGAACTGGCCGACGTCGTCGTCATCATTCCGGCGGCGCAGAAGACGGACCACGGTTCCACGCTGTCGCGCCAGTACTCCGGCAGCCTGTTCGAGCAGGTGCTCTTCCTCGCTGCCGAAGCAGTCTTCCAGTCGCTGTGGGACAACGACGCGACCCCGGCCGAGGAACTCTGGCTCCGCCACGCGAACCTCGAATAGCCCTTGATTTCCGCCGCACCAACACCACCCAACCAACAACGAAAGTGATTCTCTCCATGAAGCTGCAAGTCGCCATCGACGTCCTCACCACCGAAGCCGCCCTCGAAATCGCGGGCAAAGTGGCCGAATATGTTGACATCATCGAACTCGGCACCCCGCTCGTGAAAAGCGAAGGTCTTTCGGCCGTGACCGCCATCAAGGAAGCCCACCCGGACAAGATCGTGTTCGCCGACCTCAAGACCATGGATGCCGGCGAACTCGAAGCAGACATCGCCTTCAAGGCCGGCGCAGACCTGGTTTCCGTACTTGGGGGTGCCGATGACTCCACCATCGCCGGTGCGGTCAAGGCGGCAAAAGCCCACAACAAGGGCATCGTGGTGGACCTGATCGGCGTTGCGGACAAAGTGTCCCGCGCCAAGGAAGCCCGGGCACTCGGTGCCAAGTTCATCGAGTTCCACGCCGGCCTCGACGAGCAGGCAAAGCCGGGCTACAACCTGGATGTCCTGCTGAGCGCGGGCGAGGAAGCTCGCGTGCCGTTCTCAGTGGCCGGCGGCGTGAACCTGTCCACGATCGGAGCCGTACAGCGCGCCGGAGCGGATGTCGCCGTCGTCGGCGGTTCCATCTACGGTGCGGACGACCCCGCGCTGGCCGCGAAGCAACTCCGCGCCGCCATCATCTAGGGTCCACTTTCCGGCCGGGCGCTCCCAACTAACTCGCACTTAATGTCGTTTTCAGGCCTCTAAACGACAACAAGTGCCAGTCAGTTGGGAACGCTCACCCATTTACACAGATTCAGTCCAACTGCCGTTCAACTATCCCCCGTAGGCTCATGCCGTATTCGATGCCGATCACAGGGGACATGATGGCCAAGAGAAAGACGACGGGGTGGCCCGAGGCCCCGGTTCGCCGTGCCGTGCCGGCTGAACATTGGAAGCAGTTGCGCCGCGGGGACCGCGTGAGCGTCAAGCTCGCACCGGGGTTTGAGAACCCCGGCCAGGTGGACGCCGTGTCGAGCGACCACAGCGTGGTCTGGGTAAACCTCGACGGCGGCCGCGGCCGCACGCTGGTTCACTGCGGCGACGGCGTGGAGATCGTCCCGCAGGAATCCTGACGGCGTCGCGGGCGGCACGGCCGGGTTACGCTACCCGTGTGAGCCTGAACCTGCCTTTCTTCAGTCGCCCGGACGGACAATCCGCTCCGCTTGCCTTCGCGCACCGCGGATTTTCCCCCGACGGACTGGAGAACTCCGCCGCGGCATTCAAGGCCGCGCTTGAGCTCGGCTTCACGCATCTCGAAACCGATGCCCGCACCACTGCCGACGGCGTGGTGCTCCTTTTCCACGACGACACCCTCGACCGGGTCACAGATGCCCACGGCCCCATCTCCAGCCTCAGGGCTGCCGACATCGCGAAAGCCCGCATCGGCGGCCGCGAAGCAATTCCCCTCTTGGCGGAGGTCCTGACGGAATTCCCCGAGGCGCGGCTGAACGTCGACGTCAAGGACTGGCATACCGTCAAGGCACTCGCCGGAGTCATTGACCAACTCGACGCCCACGACCGCGTGCTGATCGCGAGCTTCTCCGACCGACGTCGTCGCGCGGTCCTCCGCTTGCTCGGGCGCCGCACGGCGTCTTCGGCGGGGATCGTCTGCAATGCAGCCTTCACGCTTCTGGGACCGCTTCTTCCAGGCCGCTGGCTCCGGAAGATCCTGCACGACGTCGAGGCCCTCCAGGTGCCGGTCCGCTACGGACCGCTGACGGTAGTGACGCCCGGTTTCCTGCGGCGCGCGCACCGGCTGGGGCTCCAGGTCCACGTCTGGACGGTCAACGATTCCGCCGAAATGGCCAGGCTGTTGGACATGGGCGTGGACGGCCTGGTCACCGACCGCGCGGACCGTCTGAAGTCGGTGCTGCTTGGCCGGGGCCAGTGGTGGTGAGCGCCCGAAGCCGCCCCTCGAGGAAGTCCCGCTCGGCGTCGTTGTCGGTGCGCTCCTGCGCGGCGCGGTAGGCGGCGACAGCTTCGTCGTCGCGACCCAAGCGCCGGAGCAGATCCGCGCGCACGGCATGGAACAGGTAGTAATTGCCCAGTTCCAGAAGGTCGACGGCGGCAAGCCCCTTGGCGGGGCCTTCCACCTCCGCGAGGGCAACGGCCCTGTTCAAAGCAACCACCGGCGTCGGTTCCATCGCAAGGAGTTGCCCGTACAGCGCCAGGATCTGGCCCCAATCGGTGTCCGCGGGCTGTGCGGCATCGCTGTGAACCGCGTTGATGGCTGCCTGCAATTGGTACGGTCCGGGCTGGTTCCTCTTCAGACATTGCCGCACCAGGGATTGTCCCTCCGCAATGTGGTCCGCGTCCCAGAGGCTGCGGTCCTGGTCCGCGAGGAGCACCAGGCCGCCGTCGTAAGCTGTCCGGGCGGCGCGGCGGGCATCGAGGAGGAGCATGAGTGCGAGGAGCCCTTTGGCTTCCGGTTCATCAGGCATGAGGTCCACGATGAGCCTGCCCAGGCGCAAGGCCTCGCGGCAGAGCTCTTCGCGCACCAGCCCCGTGCCCGAGCTCACCGCGTAGCCCTCGTTGAAGACCAAGTAGACCACGGCCAGCACGGATTTCAAGCGCTCAGGAAGCTCGGCCCCGCTCGGTACCCGGTAAGGGATATGGGCATCGCGGATCTTGCCTTTCGCCCGTACGAGTCGCTGGGCCATGGTTGGCTCGGGGACGAGGAAAGCGTGGGCGATTTCGGCGGTGCGGAGCCCGCCCAGGAGCTTGAGGGTCAGGGCCACCTGCGCGGCGCGGTTGAGGGCCGGATGGCAGCAGGTAAATATCAGCCTCAGCCGGTCGTCTTCCACTGTGTCCACCTCTTCGGGTTCATCCACGTGTATATCACCGTGCAGGATCGCGGCCTGGGCGAGCTTCTCCCGGCCGGAGGCCTCGCGGCGGAGCCGGTCGATCGCTCGGTTGCGTGCGGTGGTGATGATCCAGCCCGCCGGGCTTGGCGGCAGCCCGGTATCCGGCCAGCGGGTGACGGCCTCGGTGAATGCGTCCTGGACCGCGTCTTCGGCGGCATCGATGCTGCCCAAAACGCGAACCAGGACGGCCACGGAGCGTCCATACTCTTCGCGGAATATTTGTCCGATCTCCGAAATATGGACCATGGGAAGCTATTCCCGGTAGCCCGCGAAGGGCCGGACCTCGATAGGCAGCGTGGTGGCTTGCGCCGCTTTGCGTCCCCAGCCAAGTGCCACGTCCAGGTCCGGGGCTTCGATCACCCACAGGCCGCCCACGTGTTCCTTGGCCTCGGCGAAGGGGCCGTCCGTCGTGAGTATTTCGCCGTCGTTCACGCGCACCACTGTGGAGGTGCTGGCGGGGTGCAGGCCACCCGTGAAAACCCAGGCGCCGGCGTCGCGCATTTCCTGGTTCAGGACGTCAAGATCGGCCATGATTCTGTTGAGGACTTCGGGTTCCGGAGCGGGGCCGTCGGGCTGGTAGATGCTGAGCAGGTAGCGTGACATGACTGTTCCTCCTTGGGATGTGGCGCCGGCACCTTGCCCGCGTCTCACCCCCTATACGAACGACACAGGCTGTTTTCGACATCTCCGCACACGGATCTGCGAAAAGCTTAGCCCCGCTGGCAGGATGGGGGCATGCGCATCCTGATTGCCCCGGACAATTTCAAAGGTTCCCTCACTGCCGCCGAAGCAGCCTCTGCGATGGCCGAAGGGGCATTGCGCGTCTATCCCGATGCCGTGGTGACACAGTTTCCCATCGCGGACGGTGGCGAAGGAACACTGGAGGCAGCCGTGGCGGCAGGCTACGAAGAGCGGATCAACGCCGTCGTCGGCCCCATTCTCAAGCCGGTAGGCGCCGCGTGGGCCATCCGGAAGAATGCCTTCGGCGGAGCCACCGCGGTGATCGAAACCGCGCAAGCATCCGGACTGGCACACATGGAGCCGACGCCGGCCAACGCCCTGCGCGCCCACAGCTACGGTTGCGGTCAGCTCATCGCGGCGGCCCTCGACGCCGGGGCCACCGAGATTGTGCTCGGCGTGGGTGGTTCCGCCATGTCCGACGGCGGCAGCGGCGCCCTGCGCGCGCTGGGACTGAAGCCCCTGGATGCAGCGGGGAATGTGGTTCCGCTCGGCGGTGGCTCGCTCGCTGACGTCGTCTCCCTCGACGTCTCCGGGCTGGATCCGCGCCTGACGGCGGTGAGGTTCCGGATCGCCGTCGACGTCCAGAACCCGCTCTTCGGCAGCGACGGCGCTGCGCATGTTTTCGGCCCTCAGAAGGGCGCGGACGAAGACGCGGTGGAACTGCTCGACGCCGGCCTCCGCAATTGGGCGTCCCTGCTGCGGGAAACAGGGGGACAGGACGTGAATGTTCCCGGCGCCGGAGCGGCAGGCGGATTCCCGGCGTCGTTCCTGGCCTTCACCCAGGCGACCCTGGAAGGCGGGTTCGCCCTCGTGGCCGGCCTCACGGGGCTTCCCGAACAGCTCGGCGGCGCGGACCTGGTGATCACCGGCGAGGGATCGATGGATTCTCAATCCTTGACCGGCAAAGCCCCCATCGCATTGGCAGATTCAGCCCACGGCCAGGGCATTCCGGTGATTGTGGTAGCCGGCAGGATCTTGGTGACTCCCGAAGAGCTGGCGGGCCACGGCGTGGTTGCCGCGGCGCAGCTGCTCGACGTCGCGCAGCGTCGCGATGGCGTGCCGGACGTCGCCGACGCCGTGGCCAACGCAGCCAAGTACCTCGCGTGGGTCACGAGCCAGGTACTGGAAGGCGCCTAACTCGCATCCAGCTGGGGACATGCCCCCTGCTGGATGCGAGGAATGGACATAGTGCGAATATGCCCATTCCTGGATGCCAAGAGGGGGCATGCTCAGCGGGGCTGCTCGGCGTTACCGGGCAGATAATTAAGGAACAAAGCGTGGCTCTGACTGCTGCCATGCACCTACGATGCGACGACCCCTCGGGCCGCCGGCACCGCCTGCCGGGCTGGCAGCCGGCCAGCACGGCACCATCGAATCGAGGAGCACACCATGTCCACCTTGAAAGAGCGGCTGCACGCAGACGTCGTCAGCCATATGAAGGACGGCAATCGCATTGCCCTGAACGCCACACGCAACGTCCTCAGCGAGATTGACACCCGTGAGAAAGCCGGCCAGGCGCCGATCCACCTGGACGACGCCCAGATCACCGCCATGTTGCAGAAGGAGGCTTCCCAGTATCACGAGGTGGCCCGGCTGTACGAGGAGGCCGGAGAGGCCGAGCGGGCAGCCACGGAGATCGCGGATGCCGAGGTCATCGAGGCCTATCTGCCGGAACCCCTATCCGTCGAAGAAGTCGAGTCCATCGTTGACGAGGTCATCGCCTCGCTCAAGGCCGACGGCGTGGAGCTGTCCCTGACGCACATGGGCTACGTGATGAGGCCGGTCACCGAAAAGGTCGCCGGCCGCTTCGACGGCAGGGCGGTCAGCGAGATTGTTCGCACGCGCCTCTCATAGCCGGCAACGCAATCTGTACAGATCGTGTCCCCTAAAGCGCGCTTGGGGGACGCGACCTGTGCACAACCCGAGAGGTTAGTGCTCCATCTCCGGCTCGGCAACCGTCCCGCGCCAACGGGCCAGGCCCTTCATGCCGTGGTAGACCGCCAAGGCAGCGGCCGAGCCCAGGGCGATGCCCGTGAACTTCAGTTCGCCGATGGTCCACGTGTAGTCCGCGATCCCGATAATCAGTGCGACGGCGGCCGTGGTCAGGTTGATGGGGTTGGAGAAGTTGACCTTGTTCTGCACCCAGATTTTCACGCCGAGGACGCCGATCATCCCGTAGAGCATGGTCGCCGCTCCGCCCAGCACGCCGGCAGGAACGGTGGCAATGAGTTCGCCGAACCTGGGCGAGAAACTCAGGAGGATGGCGAAGGCGCCGGCAACCCAGTAGGCCGCCGTCGAGTAGACCTTCGTGGCCGCCATGACGCCGATGTTTTCGGCGTAGGTGGTGGTGCCGGAGCCGCCGCCGAATCCGGCGAGGACCGTCGCGACGCCGTCGGCCATCAACGCGCGGCCTGAGACGTCGTCGAGGTTCCGTCCGGTCATCGCGGCCACGGACTTCACGTGCCCCACGTTTTCGGCCACCAGCACCAGGACAACCGGCACGAACAAGCCCACGACGCCGAGGTGGAACTCCGGAGTCTGGAAGTGCGGCAGCCCGATCCACGACGCCGCGTCCATCTTGGAGTAGTCCACTTCGCCGCGCGTGATGGCGGTGAGGTAGCCCACCACCACGCCCACCAGGATGCTCAGGCGGCCCAGAATGCCGCGGAACAGGACGCTCACCAGGATGATTGTCACCAGTGTCACGAGGGCAGTGACCGGGGCCTTGTCGAAGTTCGCCTTCGCGGCGGGCGCCAAGTTCAGGCCGATCAGGGCGACGATTGCGCCAGTAACGATAGACGGCATGGTCCGGTTGATCCACTCAGCGCCGAACTTCTGGACCACCGCGCCGACAAGAGCCAGTACGACGCCGGCGAGCACCACTCCGCCGAGCGCGCCGGGAACGCCGAACTGCTGCTGCGACGCCAGGATGGGGGCGATGAAAGCGAAGCTCGAACCAAGGTAGCTCGGTACGCGGCCCTTGGTGATGACCAGGAACAACAGTGTGCCGATGCCGGAAAACAGTAGCGTGGTGGCCGGCGGCATGCCCGTGATGATAGGCACCAGGAAGGTGGCCCCGAACATCGCGACGACGTGCTGCATGCCGACGCCGATGGTCAGCGGCCACGCAAGCCGTTCCTCGGGTGCCACCACGTGGCCCGGCCGGATCGACTTGCCGTCGCCGTGCAGCTTCCATTTGGTTCCGAGCATGCTCATCTACGGGAGCCTTCCCTGAAAGTTGTGATTGTCCGGGTGCAACCTTACCGCCCGGACGGCCTGCCGATTCCGCTGTGTGGAACGTCACGTGGCTTCTGGGGAAGAGGCGGGGGGAAGTTGAAGTTGCAACGATGGAAAGCATAAGCGCCCGGCCGTCGATGGCTGCGGGCACAGCGAAAGGTACGCGCATGACGATCGCCCACGAAGAAGCAGTGATTGACGCCGCAGCAGTCGACGCCATCTTTGCCGAAGCCCGCACTGCAAACTCCTTTGCAGGCGAGGTTTCCGAGGAGCAAGCACAGGCCATCTACGAACTGACCAAGTTCGGCCCGACGGCGTTCAACTCCCAGCCGCTGCGCGTCACCTACGTCCGTTCGGACGAGGCCCGTGCCAAGCTCGTCGAGACCCTCTCTCCGGGCAACAAGGCCAAGACCGCCTCTGCTCCGCTGGTCGCCGTGCTCTCCTACGACACTGCTTGGCACGAACAGTGGGAAAAGTTCCTCCCGGTCTACTCCGCCCCAAAGGCCATGTACGACGCCAACCCCGAGTTCACCGCCACCACGGGTAACAACAACGCCCACCTGCAGGCGGGCTACTTCATCCTCGCTGTCCGCTCCCTCGGTTTCGCCGCCGGCCCCATGACCGGTGCCGATTTCGCTGCGATCGACGCCGAGTTCTTCCCTGCCGGTGACCAGAAGAGCTTCCTCGTGGTGAACATCGGCCAGCCGGGTCCGGACGCCTTCGGCGAAGCCAAGCCGAAGTTCGCCTACGAGGACGTCGTCCGCACCGTCTAACCCCCGCTCACTTTTGACGTCCTTTTCGCCGACGCTCGCTCACTCTGGTGAGCGAGCGTTCGCGCTTAAGGCGGTATATGTGAGCGGGCGTCGGTGTTTAAGGCGGCATATGTGAGCGGGCGTTTTCCTCGACCGACGCTCGCTCACCTTTGGCGCCTTTTCCGCCCACGCCCGCTCACGTCTGTAATTGGGAGGGTGGGAGCGGTGGCAAAATTTCCCTATGCGGAACATGATTCTGGTGGCGTTCGTCGAAGCCGTGGCTGACGGCATGGTCTTCCCGCGCAGTGACTGGCCGCTGCACATCACCCTCTTGAGGTTCGACGTCGAGCCCTCCGAGGATAACGACGTCGCTGCCCACCTCAGCGAGCTTGTCACCGCTCCCGCGATGGGCGCCCTAGGGGCGGAACTCACCGTGGGACCCGATGCCCGATTCGGTCACCAAGGCTCCATTCCGGTCAGCCTCGTGGAGCACCATCCTGTTTTGCAGGGCCTCCACGAGGAATTGTTCGACGCCGTGGCAAGCGTCGGAGGGCGCGCAGCCACCCCGCGCTACGTCATGGAGAACTACCGCCCGCATATTTCGCATCACGACGGAAAACGTCCCCAGCCGGGCGACGCCGTCGTGCTCGACCAGATCGCGCTGGTGGACATGGCGCCGGAAGGCAACCACACCATTCGCCGAATCCTCAAGCTGTGGCGCCTCCCGGCGGGCCAGACTAGCGAGGGCTAGGAAATCACGCCGTCCACAAGGGCCTTGGCTTCTTCCTGGACCTGCTTGAGGTGGTCGGCACCCTTGAAGGACTCGGCGTAGATCTTGTAGACGTCCTCGGTGCCCGACGGCCGGGCCGCGAACCAGGCGTTCTCCGTGACAACCTTGAGGCCGCCGATCGGGGCGCCGTTGCCGGGAGCCTCGGTCAGCTTGGCAGTGATGTCCTCGCCCGCCAGCGTGGTGGCTGTGACATCCGCGGCGGAGAGCTTGCCGAGCTTGGCCTTCTGCTCACGCGTGGCGGCGGCGTCGATCCGGGCATAGACGGGTGCGCCGAACTGGTCCGTGAGGCCTTTGTACAGCTGCGACGGTGACTTGCCGGTGACTGCCGTGATCTCCGATGCCAGGAGCGCCAACAGGATGCCGTCCTTGTCGGTGGTCCAGACGCTTCCGTCACGCTTGTTGAAGGAGGCGCCCGCGGACTCTTCGCCACCGAAGGCACCCTCGCCGGAAAGCAGGCCGGGAACGAACCACTTGAAGCCCACGGGAACTTCCACGAGCTTGCGGCCCAGTCCAGCAGCCACGCGGTCAATGATGGAGGAGGAGACCAGGGTCTTGCCGACCACTGACTCCGGGTTCCAGCCGGTGCGGTTGCGGTACAGGTAGTCGATCGCGACGGCGAGATAGTGGTTCGGGTTCATCAAGCCGCCGTCCGGCGTCACGATGCCGTGGCGGTCGGCGTCGGCGTCGTTCCCGGTCGCGACGTCGAAGGCGCCCGTACCGGCCGACGCACTGTCCGACATGCGCTTGATGAGCGAGGCCATGGCCGACGGGGAGGAGCAGTCCATGCGGATCTTCTCGTCCCAGTCGAGGGTCATGAATGCCCACTGCGGGTCCACGGTGGGGTTGACCACCGTCAGGTCGAGCTGGTGACGCTCCCCGATTTCACCCCAGTAGTCCACGGAGGCGCCGCCCATGGGATCCGCGCCGATGCGGACGCCCGCGGTGCGGATCGCATCGAGGTCCAGGACGGACGGGAGATCGTCCACGTAGCTGCTCAGGAAATCGAACTTGCCCGTGCCGTCGGCCTTGAGCGCGTCGTTCAACGGAATCCGCTTGACGCCGCGCAACCCGTTTTCCAGGAGCTCGTTGGCGCGGTTGGCGATCCAGCCGGTGGCATCCGTGTCGGCGGGGCCGCCGTGCGGGGGGTTGTACTTGAATCCGCCGTCGGCCGGAGGGTTGTGGCTCGGAGTGACGACGATGCCGTCGGCCTGGGGTTGCCCGGGCCCTGCTTCGTTGTTGTACTTCAGGATCGCATGGCTCAAGGCCGGCGTGGGCGTGTAGCCGTGGCGGGCGTCGATCAGTACGTTGACGCCGTTGGCGGCGAGCACTTCGAGGGCGGAATTCTGCGCTGGTTCACTGAGCCCGTGAGTGTCCTTGGCCAGGAAGAGAGGGCCGGTGATGCCCTGCCCGGCGCGGTATTCCACAATCGCCTGGGTGATGGCGAGGATATGCCCTTCATTGAAGGAGGCCTTGAGGCTCGACCCCCGATGCCCGGAGGTGCCGAAGGCGACGCGTTGCGCGGGATCACTCAGATCCGGCGTCACGTCGTAGTACGCGTCAAGAAGAGCGGTGATGTCTACAAGGTCCTGGGGAAGGGCAACAGTGCCCGCACGGCTAGCCATTGACCCAGCATGCCAGACCGTCCGGTGAGCTTGAAGAGAAAACCCACTATTGCGGTGCCTGTGACTTCGTATTTCCGCTTGGCCAAGGAAGATTCACCGCGCGTTCACCGGAGTGCGGCATGGGGCTGGGCAGCTCGGACCCCCCAAGCTTATGTGCGCCTGCGCTCGGCGGTAGGCTGGGCACAAAGACTCGCAAGGGGGATATTCCATGACTGACCAGCCAGCCAAACCCGAGAACGCTCCCGAGGGCGACGAACCGCCCAAGGGCGACGAACCGCCCAAGGGCTACGAACCGCCGTCCTACATTCCACCCGCATCCCAACCCGGCGAAAACCCGTACGCCGAGCAGCCGTTTGCCTCGCCGGCGGCTTCCGGCCCCTACGGCCAGCCGCAGCAACCGCGGCCGCACCAGTCCCAGGAACCGTACGGTCAGGCGCAGGGCGGCCCGGCCCAATACGGCCAGCCCGCCTACGGACACCAGCCCGCCAGCCCCTACGGACAGCCTGCCTCGCCCTATGCACAGGCACCGCAGGGCCAGTCACCGTATGGGCAGCCGGCCAGCCCCTACGGCCAGCCCGCTTACTATGGCATGGCCGCCGAGCCCAAGGGCCTGAGTATAGCGAGCATGTGCTGCGGGATCGCTGTCTTCGTGGGCTTTGGCTTCTTTGTCCTGCCGCAGATTGCCGCCGTGATTCTTGGCCACATGGCCCTCAAGAAGGAACCAGCCGGCAAAGGCATGGCTATCGCGGGCCTTGTGATGGGGTATCTGGGAATTGTCGGCGCGATCATTTTCTGGGTCTTTATCGCGATTTTTGCCGCCACGGCCTCTCGCTACAACTACAACTACTAGCAACGACGACGGCGGCCGGTGCGCTTGGCGGGAAACCCACCGAACGCACCGGCCGCCGTCGCGGTCTAGTTCGATTACATGACTGTTAAGTGACTAGCGGACGCCGCCCATCAATTTCTTGATGGCAGGCGCGCCGGCAGCCAAGGCCACCGCGATGACCACGGCTGTGCCGCCGACGCCCAGGAAGTACGGCAGTTCGTTGTCAGGGTTGTACAGCCCGGCGAGGATGCCGGCCAGCGCGGTGCCGAGAGACACCGAGAGGAAGAACAAGGCCACCATCTGGGTGTGGAAGGCCTTGGGAGCCAGCTTGGTGCTCACGGACAGGCCGATGGGGGACAGGAACAGTTCCGCCAAAGTGAAAAGGAACAGGATTCCCACGAGCGCAAGCAGCGGGGTCTTCCCGGCGCCGGACAACGGGATGAAGGCCAGGAATGCCAGGCCCATGACGAAGAGTCCGGCAGCGAACTTGATGGGGGATCCCGGCTGCTTCGGACCGAGTTTTGTCCAGAGGGCAGCCATGACGCCCGCAAAGACGATGATGAATACAGGGTTGATGGACTGTACCCAGGCTGCCGGCATTTCCCAGCCGAAGAGGTTGCGGTCCAGTTTCTCCTCCGAGTAGACAGCAATGAATGTGAACTGCTGCTGGAAGAGGGCCCAGAAGGCTGCCGATGCGATGTAGAGCGGGATGAACGCGACAACACGCTTGCGCTCGAACGACGTGACCTTCTTGCTTCGGAAGATCAGCGTGAAATAGATCACCGAGGCGATGATGGCGGCGTAGGCCATGCTCTTGGCCAGGTTGCCGGGGTTCACCACGCCGGTCATCAACAGCACGGCGATCACGATGGCGATGCCGAAGAAGATGAGCCCGTAACGGCTCCGCTGTGCGGAGGGGAGGGGGTTCGGGACGCGGTGGGCTTCTTCCGGGAGCTTGTTTCGGCCGAGCGCGTAGATGACCAGGCCGATCGCCATGCCGACTGCGGCTGCGCCGAAGCCCCAGTGGAAGCCGCTGCTTTCCTGCAGCCAGCCGGTAACGAGCGGTCCAATGAGGGCGCCGGCGTTGATACCCATGTAGAAGATGGAGAAGCCGGCGTCACGGCGTTCGTCCTTCTCGCCGTAAAGGGTGCCCACCAGCGCTGTTGCGTTGGCTTTGAGGCCACCGGATCCGATGCCGACCAGCACCAGACCTGCCACCAGGCCCGGGATGCCGGGGAGGAGGGCAAGCGCGATGTGGCCGGACATGATCATGATGGCGGAACCGAAAAGTACCCGTTCGGAGCCGAAAAGCCGGTCCGCCAACCAGGCGCCCAGGATCGTGGAGAGGTATACGCCTCCGCCGTACGCGCCAACCAGTCCGGCGGCGAGCGATTTGTCGATCGAGAGTCCGCCATGGTCCGCGGTGAAGTACATGTAGTAAAGCAGGATGCCCTGCATGCCGTAGAAAGAGAAACGCTCCCACATTTCTACGGAGAAGAGGCTGGCCAGCATCTTTGGGTGGCCGAAAAATGACGTATCGCCCGCGTTTTTGGCGGGCGTCCGCGTGTCAAGAGTTGTGCTCATCTGATCCATGGTGACATTGACTGAGCGCATTGTCACATTTTTTAGATGCCTCAGGCAACTATCCGCCGGCGATAGGTGCCGGTTTTTGCTGCAGTTCAAGCTGCCTTGCGAGCCGCAGGAGCAATAGCTCGGAGCCCGGTTTCCCGATGAGCTGGATCGCCATCGGAAGTCCCGTTCCAGGGGTTGGACCGGTCCAATGAACGGGCACCGTGACCGCCGGCAGACCGCACACGTTCACCATGGAGGACCACGGCGCAAACTCGCATTGCTTGCGGTAGTCGTCGTCTGCGTCGCCCGGCCAGTCGGGAGCCGGCCATTGCTCGCCTCCGGGGGTGGAGCCGGTGAACCAGCCGACGGGCCGTGGAGTCTGTGCCAGTGACGGTGTCAGAACGATGTCCCATTGTGCATACTGGACCACCGTGTCGTGGGTGAACTGCCGGAGGAAACCGAGGGCTTCGTTGACCTTGGCGGCGCTACGTTGCTGTGCCCGACGCCGGAAGGTCCGGGTCAGCGGGGTCAGCAGGGCTTCGCGATGCGGCAGGATACGGGCGCTCCCGACGCCGGCAGTCCAGGCGGTGGTGAATGCTTCCGGGTAACGGTTGTCGTAGCGGATCCCGGCGTCGAGCACTGAATGGCCCGCTCCGGTCAGTAGATCGACGCCCTTGGCGAGGGCATCCAGGGCCTCCTGCTCCGGGGCAAAGGGAAATGCGGTGGACCACGGGCTGTCCAGGCTCGTGCCGATGCGCAAGGGGGCCGGCACCTCCTCGAGCCCAGCAAGGTAGCCCCCTTCCGGCCGGATTCCGTCTGGCACCAAGGCATCCATCATCAGCGCGGCATCGGGGGCTGAACGAGCCAGCGGTCCGGCTACCACCAAGCGCGCCGCGTCCCCCACGCTTTCGCCGGCCGGCACCAGGCCCCGGCCCGGCTTCAACCCCACCAGTCCGCATGCCGCAGCGGGAATACGTATGGACCCGCCCCCGTCGCTCCCGGGCGCAAAGGGAACCAAACCCGCCGCAACCGCGGCGGCGCTGCCCCCCGACGAGCCCCCTGAGCTGCGGCTCAATGCGTGCGGGTTGCGCGACGGCGGTGCGATGCGGTTCTCGCTGTAGGCCGTGAGTCCGAATTCCGGAACCTGGGTCTTGCCCAGTGAGATGGCGCCGGCGCCTTTGAGTGCCGCGGCAAGGGCGCCGTCTTCGGGGGCAGGCTTGCGGTCCAGGGCTCCACTGCCGTGGGTGGTGACGACTCCCGCAACATCGGCAAGGTCTTTGAAGGCCAGCGGCACACCGTGAAGAAGGGGGAGCCCGGGGCCCCCGCGGCGCTGGTGAACATACGCTTCGTCGGCGGCCCGGGCGTCGAGCATGGCCTGGTCCGCGGTCACCGTGACGAACGCGCCCAGCGTATGGTTCTGCTGTTCGATCCTCGCAAGGAAGTGTTCCACAACCTCAGTGGCCGAGAGCTGACCGGTGGCCAGCGCCTGGCGCAGCTGGACCGCGCCGAGTTCGTGGATGTCAGCCAAGGAAGCGGGACTCCAGTCGCTCCTCAACGGCAACGGCCTCACCGTCGGGCGCTTCGCCGGGTGCCGCGGTGACGCGATAGGCGGCCTTGCCCCTGACTTCGGCAACCACGTCCACGAGTTTCGTGCCCCTGTAAACGAGCCCGACGCCGTCGTCGGTGCAGTGTGTTTCCCCCAGCACGCCGTCCGCCACCAGCTGGTGGACCAGCGGGCGGCGGCCCGGTTCGGAGTCATAGTGGACACCGTTGGCATAGGGGAGGAAGCCAAGTCCGTTGGTCACGGCGCGCAATTCAGGGCCGTAGGAGTCGGTTGTGCCGCCCTGGAACCAACAAATCGAGCCCGCTGACACTCCGGCCAGCACCACGCCCTGTTCCCAGACGCGCCTCAGAATTCCGTCCAGCCCGTGGGCACGCCACACGGCCAGAAGATTGACCACGGAACCACCATTGACCCACACGACGTCCTGCTCCAGGAGGTACGACTCGGGATCGCCGTAATTGGGCATGGTGAAGAGGTTCAGGTGGGTGAAATCGAAGCCCGAAACCCGGGCGGCCTGGTCCAGTTCCGCGGCGAACCAGCGCTGGTCTCCGGACGCCGTGCCAAGATGCGCCACCCGCGGCGCGCGTCCGCTCACCCCGGAAAGTTCGACGGCGTGGTGAACCAGGAGGTCGAACTCCATCCTGGTGCGATGACCGGACTTATAGCCGCCGGAGGTTGCCAGGATGGTGGGCTCGCCAGCAGCCATGGTGCCGTCTCCTTGCTTCGAGCGTTCCCGGGTCGCCGCAACGGCGAACATTTAGCGACAACACTAGTGCCGTGATGACGCAGTGAGGAAGTACCGTAACCTGCCGCGCCCCACGAGTCTCGGCGATGATGGCGACGGGCTCCGGTATTAGTGTTGATTTGGAGATCTGAATCAACTGGAAGGAACTCACGTGAGCGATTTCGAGACCGTGCCCGTCGGCGATGTTCCGGCTGGCGCGAAAATCCTGGATGTCCGGGAGGATTACGAATGGGTGGCGGGCCACGCCGAGGGCGCGCTTCACATCCCGCTTGACCAGATCCCGGGGCGCCTTGACGAACTTGATCCGGACGATGACCTCTATGTCATCTGCCGGACGGGCGGACGGTCCTTCCGGGCGGTTCAGTGGCTGGTGGGGCAGGGCTACACCGCCACCAACATCGCGGGAGGCATGGACATGTGGTTTGAGACCGGCCGCCCGATGGTTTCGGAAAACGGCCTCAAGCCTGTCGTCCTGTAGCCACAACGCATAACACTTAAGGAATATATACATGTCGGCATCCGCGCTCACCTACACCTTCCTCGGTCCGGAAGGTACCTTCACCGAGGCTGCGCTCCTGCAAGTCCCCGGCGCGGCCGACGCCAACAGGGTGCCTTGCACCAATGTGAACACGGCATTGGTGAGGGTTCGCCAGGGTGCAGCGGACGCAGCCATGGTGCCGATCGAGAACTCGGTGGAAGGTGGCGTGACCGCCACCCTGGATGCCATTGCCACCGGGACCGAGCTGAGGATCATCCGTGAGGCCCTCGTTCCCATCACGTTCGTGCTGGTTGCCCGCCCCGGAGTGAAGATCTCCGATATTCGCCGGATCTCCACGCATGGCCATGCCTGGGCCCAGTGCCGGCTGTGGGTCGACGAAAATATCCCGAATGCGGAATACGTGCCGGGATCCTCCACCGCGGCAGCCGCCGTCGGGCTCCTCGAAGGCGATGCGCACTATGACGCCGCCATCTGCGCCCCCCTCGTTGCGGCCGAACGCCCGGGCCTGAACATCCTTGCGGAGAACATCGGTGACAACCCTGGCGCGGTGACCCGTTTCGTCCTGGTCAGCCGTCCTGGTGCATTGACTGAACGCACGGGCGCGGACAAGACCACCGTCGTCGTGCCCTTGCCCGAAGACCGCCCCGGCGCCCTGATGGAAATCCTTGACCAGTTTGCCACCCGCGGGGTCAACCTCAGCCGCATCGAGTCCCGGCCCACCGGCCAGTACCTGGGCCATTACTTCTTCAGCATCGACGCCGACGGCCACGCCTCGGATGCCCGGGTGGCCGACGCCCTGGCAGGTCTGCACCGGATCAGCCCGGCCACGCGCTTCCTGGGGTCCTATGCGCGGGCGGACGAGCAGAAAGCCTTGGTGGCTCCGCATACCTCCGACGCCGCGTTCGCCTCCGCACATGCCTGGGTTCGTCGCATTCTGAGTGGCGAACCGGGCGCCTGAGCGGCCTGAATCCGCCCCCGCAAAGCGTTGGATAATTGACTCTTCAACCCCTATCGCGTGGATAAAACTGTGCGTATGCTTGCTTGATCCACAATTGATGGACGCATGCCCCTAACGGAGGGAGCGGGCCATGTCGGGAAATAGCAATGACACCAGCGGCCAGGGAATGATCGTCAACCCCAAGCCCAAGGCGGACAACCAGGACTGGGACGGCGACGACGCCGACCGGGCCGATCGGCTGCGCTTTGAAGAAGAACAGGCCATGATTCGCGAGCAATCGGAAGCGCGCGCGGCTGCCAAAGCCTTGGCAGAACACAAAGCAACGGAAGCGGCGAAGAACGCCAAGTAGCGTGTCGCCCTATTGCGCGGGCATCGGTTATTGCACGCGCACGAGGAGGGAACGCGGCTCCACCTTGACGGTGACTTGCGTGGCCTCGCCCGAGGGATCGCCGTCAAGTTGTGTGGCCATCGGTTCGTTGCTGCTGATGACCACTTTGCCGGAACGGTAGTAATTCATGACCGGCAGGTTCCGGTTGTGCTTGAACAAGATCTTGGCATACACCGCGATCCAGCCGATGGCGCTGCGGGGGCTCATGACCACAACGTCCAGGACCCCGTCGTCGATCATGGCACCGGGGATGAAGTCGATGCCCCCCGGGATCAGGCCGCAGTTGGCGAACAAGACGCTTCGGATTTTCCGTGACTGCTCGGGCTCGTCGTCCATGGCAATGGTGACCCTTTTGCGCCGTCCGGGCAGGTGGCGGACGCCCGCCTCGGTGTAGGCCAGCCAACCGACTGCTTTTTTGAGGCCGTCGTTGGTGTCGCCCACAACCTCGGCATCCAGCCCCATGCCGGCGATCACCAGGAACGCATGCTCGGAAGAGGCGCCTGTCCGCTCGTTGTGGATCGCCATCCGGGCGGTGTCGATGTAGCGCTGGTGGCCGAAGAGCGCGGTGTGGACGTTGCCGCGCAGATCGTTGACATCCAGATTCACGTTGCGTGCCAGCAGGTTTCCGGTGCCCAGGGGGATCAAGCCCATCGCCACGTTGGTGTGCGCGAGGGCCTCAGCCACCACGCGCACGGTACCGTCGCCGCCGCCGACAAGTACGACGTCGGGCCTGTACGCCAGAGCCGCCTTGGCTTGCGAATGGCCGGGGTCGTCCGCGGTGGTGTCGAAGAAGCGGGGTTCGTCCCAGCCCGCAAGATGGCAGGCGTCCCGGATGATCCTCCGCGCATCCTCGGCTTTCGTCTTCACCGGGTTGAGGATCACGGCAACCCTTTGCAAACCGGCTTCGGGCTTGTGCACGGCTTCGTGCACGGCGCTGCGCGCATGCCTGGCCTTGAGCCGGCGCACGCCCCACCAACTGGAGACGGCAAAGACCACGCCCCCAGCCAGAATCACGTACAGGATCCAGTTGCTCATGGTGCTTCAACCCTATCCCGCGGAAGGTGCGGCGGCGCGCGGCGGCAGGGGGTGCCTTCCGCCGTCGGACGCTGGCGGCGGAGCTGCGCGCTGATTCGATACTCTAGTCTGGTGATCGACGTAAAAGACCTCAGCGAAAACCCGGACAAGTTCCGTGCCAGCCAGCGCGCCCGCGGCGCCGACGAGTCCGTGGTGGACGCGATCATTTCCGCCGATGCAGACCGCCGCGCGGCACTGATCCGCTACGAAAACCTCCGTGCGGAGCAGAACGTCTTCGGCAAGAAGGTGGCACAGGCCAAGGGCGAGGAAAAGCAAGCGCTGCTCGCCGAGGTGAAGGAACTGGCCAACTCGGTCAAGGCTGCCTCTGCCGAAGCCGACGCCGCCCAGGCCAAGCAGGAAGAGCTGCTCCGCGTCATCCCCAACCTGATTGAGGACGGCGTGCCCGAGGGTGGCGAGGACGACTTCGTGGTGGTCAAGACGGTCGGCACCCCGCGCGAATTTACGGACTTCGAACCCAAGGACCACCTTGAGATCGGCGAACTCATCGGCGCGATTGACATGGAACGCGGCGCCAAGGTCTCCGGTTCGCGCTTCTACTTCCTCCGCGGCGTCGGTGCCCGGCTGGAGATGGCACTGTTGCAGATGGCCATGGACCAGGCCATCGAGGCCGGCTTCGTACCGATGATCACCCCCACGTTGGTGCGTCCGGAGATCATGCAGGGCACCGGTTTCGATGTAAAGCACGACGCCGAGATCTACCGTCTCGCCGAAGACGACCTTTACCTTGTAGGAACCTCGGAGGTGGCCCTCGCCGGCTACCACTCGGACGAAATCCTGGACCTTTCGGCAGGCCCCATCCGCTACGCCGGGCAGAGTTCCTGCTACCGCCGCGAAGCCGGTTCGCATGGCAAGGACACCCGCGGCATCATCCGCGTCCACCAGTTCAACAAAGTGGAGATGTTCATCTACACCACGGTTGAAGAAGCCGCTGCCGAGCATGAGCGCCTCCTGGCCTGGGAAGAGGAAATGCTTGCGAAGGTGGAACTCCCGTACCGTGTGATCGACACCGCCGCGGGCGATCTCGGCATGTCCGCGGCCCGGAAGTTCGACTGCGAAGCCTGGGTCCCCACCCAGAACGCGTACCGCGAGCTCACCTCGACGTCCAACTGCACCACCTTCCAGGCCCGTCGCCTCAACATCCGTGAGCGTGCGGTCAACGAGGACGGCGTTGCGAAGGGCACCCGCGCCGTCGCCACGCTGAACGGTACCCTGGCCACCACCCGCTGGATCGTGGCCATCCTGGAGCACCACCAGAACCCGGATGGCTCCGTGAACGTCCCCAAGGCACTCCAGAAGTACATCGGAGGGCTCGAGGTGCTCCCCGTCCTGTAGCCTCCTGCATTCCGTGGCCCCCGGAATGCCGGCTCGGACCGGTCCTCCACAGCCTGGGTTGTCCACATAGGGATAAAGGACGGCTGACGCCGCGCGACGATCCATGGAGAGTAATTCCATGGACATCCCTCCGCAGATCATTGTCTCGGCCGAGCGGCTTGCTCTCACAGGCTCCACGGCCGTGATTCACCGTCCATTCAGGGCAGGCCGCCTCGTCCGGCTGAGGCGCGGGTATTACGTGAAAACCTCCACCTGGGTGGAAGCGACGCCTGCCCAGAGGTTCGAGTGGTCCGCGGCGGCGGTGGGCCTGGCATTCGAGCAGTCCGTGTTTTGCGGTGAGTCCGCAGCTGTCGTGCTCGGCGTCCCGACGCTGCGCCCCCCGGAGTTCGTCGATCTGGCCACTTCCTCGGAGCGGACCACCGGACGGCGGCCGGCAACGTTTGTGGTTCACGGAAAGAGCGTGCTCGCCGAAAAGGCGCGGAACACAGGCAACCATCCCATGCGTTACGTCCTTCGACGCGACGCTGAGGCAGTGGTTTCCGGCCGGTTTTCCTGCACCAGTCCGGTGCAGACGGCCGTGGACGTCATGTGTACCTCGTCCTTCAGCAGGGCGCTGGTTGTAGCTGACGGAATCGCACGCATGCTGGCGGAGCAGGGTTCGCTCGGGCAGGATGCCTGCTTGATCGAGCACCCTGAGATCGCCTTGGCACTGGACGGGATCGTAGCTGATGCCACCAAGCACCGGGCAGTCCGCATCGCGAGCTTGGCAAACGCGAACGCCGATTCAGTGGGGGAGTCGTACAGCAGGGCCGTCATCGAGCTGCTTGGCTTTGAGCAGCCGCTCCCGCATCACACCGACGATTCCGATCAGTTCGTTGCACGGGCCGCGTTCTGGTGGCCGGAGCACTTGATCGCGGGCGAATTCGAGGGCGGGCAACAAGAGAAGCCGGGTGAGGAGAGCATCCGTGCATCGGGGATCACCGTAGTCAGGTGGAATTGGGCCGATTTGGAGGAGCCGGGCCTTCTTCGGCACAAGCTCCTGCGTGCCGGACTGCGGCCGCGCGCCAGGGCCTCAAGTTAACATTCACACTGTGGACTACCTGGGAGTATTCACCGCGTGTTAATCCCCTGCTGTGGCCTTCGTCCTAGCTGGTGTCGGTGGGGTCTGCTTCACTGGAGGCATGACTATTTTGACTGATACCTCAGTCGCTGGCATCGATGACCAGCGGAATTCGAATCATAAATTCATGGTCGCGTTGGACGTCGACGGAACCCTCGTCGACCACGATGGCCACATGACACCGGGTGTTCGCGAGGCCGCAAGGGCTGTGGTCGCCCACGGACACGATGTCCTGATCGCCACCGGACGCTCGTTGAATGCCACCCTGCCCATCATTGAGCAGATCGGACTGGAACGCGGCTATGCCGTGTGCTGCAACGGCGGCGTCACGTTGCGCCTCGATCCCCAGCTGGACGCAGGTTACGAGGTCATTCACAAGGCAACCTTCGATCCCGCTCCGGCGTTGATGGCACTTCGCGAGCAGCTTCCGTCCGCAAAGTACGCGCTCGAGGATGAGGACGGAAACTTCCTCTCCACCGAGCGATTCCAGGACGCCAGCTTCGGCGTTGAGGCAATCGGCGTGGATTTCCAGACGATGCTGGACGCCACCGCGGTGCGTGTAGTGGTCTTCAGCAGCGAGAACACGGCCGAAGAATTTTCCACAGCCATTCGCAAGATCGGGCTCTCCGGGGTCACCTACTCAGTGGGTTGGACGGCTTGGTTGGATATCGCGGCCGCCGGGGTCACCAAGGCCAGTGCTTTGGAGCATCTGCGCCAGCGGCTCGGCACTCACCCCCGCCACACGGTGGCAGTGGGGGACGGCCGCAATGACATCGAGATGCTCAGCTGGGCCGGGCGCGGTGTCGCCATGGGCCAGGCACCCGAGGAAGTCATCGCCGTCGCGGATGAGGTCACCGCGTCGGTCTACGACGACGGCGCGGCCCTCATCCTGCGTCGCCTGTTGTAGCCGGGGTCCCGGCGCAGCGGTAACAGGCCGAAGCGCAGCGGGGCTGGCCGGCGGATGCCCGCCGCAGCTCACACGGCGTCGGAGACCACGGTAATGATTCGCCGCAGGCTCATCGCGACCGAAGCGGTGGCGTTCACGGACGCTTGGTCGGCCGCGGCCTCCGTGAGGGTGCCACTCAGTGCGGCCACACTGTCCCGGGCGGCTTCGAGGGAGCTCTTGAAGTCTTCGGCGTCTCCATGCCTCCATTGCCGAATCGCCACCGCAACGTCCACCAGGGCCTCCGCCAAATGCGGCGGGACACCCTCCGGAATGACCGTCCCCGCGTCTTCTTCCCAGATGACGCTTGCCAGGACATCCGTGATGTCCTGGACGTGGAAAGTCAGCCGTTCCATCGCGCGCAAACCGGCCAGGTCGCCGGGCAGGCGCCTGGCCCGACGGCGGGACCGTGGGTTCGCCTTGGCGCTCAACTTCGCCGCCTGGACGGCAGTCCGCACGTCGGTCGCCGTACGTGCGAGCTCGCCGCTGCGGCTCGCCCATTCTTCATGGTCCGGTGGCCAGGATTCCGTCATGGCGCTGGCCATGTCCCTGAGTTGCTTGGACAGCGCCCGTTGGTGTCCGTCGATGGCCGGATCAATGCCTTCAAGATGCAGGGGAGGGAAGACCAGCCAGTTCACCGCGAATCCGACTGCCACTCCCATGCCCATTTGCAGGACGTACGCGAATGAAAAGCCCTGCGTATTCGAATATCCCAGAACCAGCACGAACAACGCCGCCATGGGGACCCATTCGGAGGCGCTCCCGAGCCTTGGTAGACCGCCGATGACCACGCCCAGGCCGACGACGACGGCAACCGCCAGTGCGTTCGGGGTGGTGAAGGTGGTCACGGCGAAGGCCATCGCTATGCCCAGCCCGAGTCCAAGCAGGCTTTGCAGCCCATGCTTGGCGGACGCCGCAACGGTGGGGTGCATGCTGACCAGGACACCCAGGGGCGCGTAGTACGGATACGCAGCGGCAGGCCCGGGCATCAGCGGCGCGAGGTACCAAGCCAGTCCGGCGGCGACGGCCGTTTTGGCGGCAAACAGGAGGCGGTGGCCTGTGACAGCTTGCCTGAGAGCGGGAAGAAGCCGCCCAAGCTTTTCCCTGGAGATCATGGACTCAAGGTAGGCCGGGAGGAATGGGTGTGTCGAGTACAAGATGGCTGAAGGCGTGGCGACGCAATCAGTAAACCTCGAGGATCATTTGCAGCAAGCGGGCTGCGGCCGGCCTGGCGGCGTGCTCTTCCACCCATTGGGCCCGGGCAAGTGCCTTGCTCACGGCTTGGGTGCTGATGCCCAATTCCTGGGCCACGGCCTTCTGTTGTCCACGCACGCCGGGCGTCAGCAGGTCCAGGACGCGCCACTCAGCAACGCTTCGATGCTGCACGATGTGCCCCAAGAGCCGCAGCACAGCCTCCGATTCGGCAGCAAGTGCGGCGACGGGCCCCTCGACGGCCACGGGGACACGTTCCTTGCCATTCCGCAAGCGGTCCACGGCGCGGCGTGCGTAGACCAGTCCATGCCCGGAGGCGTCTTTGATTTGGTTGGGCAGGGGTTCGTTGACCGGTCCGACGCCGATTCCCACGTACCACTGTCCGCTCCGCAAGGCGATGAGCGCCGAATCCACGGCCTGGTGCGGAAATTCCACGATGCCTTGGACTTCGTCCTCCACCGAACGGTCAAAGTCCAAGCACGCGGGGATGTGGCGCAGGTCTTTGAGCAGCTGCGGTACGAGGTCTCCGTTGCCGCGGCTGTCGCGTTGGTTGATGGTCAGCGTGAACATGGTGGATCAAACACTACCGGCAGGTAGCTGACTTTCAAGCGGTTAATTCGGAGCCAACTGCTCGTTACGGCCGCGGGTGCCCGGCGATTGCGGGCCGATTCGTTCCGCGTCGGTGACCCACCGATTAAAGTACGACGGCGGCGGGTGCGGTTCCCAGGGAACCGCACCCGCCGCCGTCGTGCAGGTCGAATTGCTTTAGTGCGCGCTCGGAACGAAACGCTTGATGGAAGCTTCCAGCTCGGCTTCGGCGGCTGCGCGGTCGGCCCAGCCTTCAGCCTTGACCCACTTGCCCGGCTCAAGGTCCTTGTAACGGGTGAAGAAGTGCTCGATTTCCTTGATCAGGAATTCGCTGACATCCGTGATCTCCTGGATGTGGTCGAAGCGCGGATCGGCAGGAACACACAGGACCTTGGCGTCTCCGCCGCCGTCGTCGGTCATGTTGAACACGCCGATGGGGCGGGACTCGACGATGACACCGGGGTATAGGTCGAAGTCCTGCAGGAGCACCAGTGCGTCCAGCGGGTCGCCGTCCTCACCCAGGGTGTTCTCGAAGAACCCGTAGTGGGTGGGGTACTGCATGGAGGTGAACAGGACGCGGTCCAGGCGGACGCGACCGGTCTCGTGGTCAACTTCGTACTTGACGCGCGACCCCTTGGGGATCTCGATCGTGACGTCGTGCTTCATGGAATGCTCCTTGGCGGTATTGGCATGGGCGCGGCAACAGAGCAGCCGACGCCGCCGACTACTATTGAGGATATAGCGAGAGGCCCAAGTTTCTTGAAACGGTGGGGACATTCAAGACTTTGAGGACTAAGGCTGCATGACGGGCGTTGACGAGGCGGGGACTGAAAAGCAGGCTCCGGAACAGCAGGACACTCCGATTCTCAGGCCAAGGGGGCCAAGGGCCAGGAAGTCCGCGTCGAAGGGCATCGTCCGCTTTCTGCCACTGGCCTTGTTGACCTTGGTCATCGCGGTCCTGGCCGTGCCGATGGGACTCGGGATCGCAGCTGGATTCATTGGTCCCGGCTTTCCGGGGGCAGCCGGTGCGCCCGGCCCCAAGGTGCCGGACTGGCAACAGGTCCCCAAGCAGCTGAGCCGCACCCAGATCGTTGCCCCCTTGGACGCTTCCGCTCCGGTCCCGTTGCCGGCCGATGTCACGAACCAGCTCAATGCCCTCTTGACCCCCGACGGCGGGGGAGACTTCACCGGAGTCGTCGAGGATGCGTTGACCGGGCTTCCGCTTTACGATCGCGACGGCGCCAAGAACCGGGTGCCGGCGTCCAACATGAAGTTGCTCACCGCAGTCGCGGCGCTGCGGGCGATCGGCCCGGAGACCCGCTTCAGCACTCGGGTCCTGGCGGGACCTTCGCCGTCGACCATCATCCTGAGCGCTGGAGGCGATGTCCTGCTCGGTGACGGCCCGTCCCAAGCCAATGAGGTGCTCGGCCATGCCGGTTTGGAGACCCTCGCGGCGGACACGGCAAAAGCTTTGCAGGACCGCGGCGTGAAGGGCCCGGTCACGGTGCAGTTGGACGATGGACTGTTCACCGGGCCTGCCTTGAACCCGGCATGGAGCCTCGACGATGTCGCCGCCGGGGAAACGGCGCCGGTCTTTCCGCTCGCCCTGAACTCGGCCCGGACAAGCCCGGGGGCAACCAACGGCCCGCGTCCGCAAGACGCCGCGCTCACCGCAGCCCAGGCTTTCGCGGGGAAGCTGCAAGCCGCGGGTGCCGCTGCTGGCTTCACGGTGGTCCCCGGTGTGGAACGCGCCGCGGCTCCAACCGGAAAGCAGGGCGTCCTCGCCAGCGCGGTGTCTGCCACCGTCCGCGAGCAAGTCGACTTGATGCTGGAAACGTCGGACAACTACCTCGCTGAGGTTTTCGGTCGGATGGCCGCGCTGTCCGAGGGAAAGCCGGGATCCAACGACGGCGCGACGGCGGCCGTGGGCGCCCAGCTCGCGGAACTCGGCGTCGCCTCGGACTCCATGCACTTGGCAGACGTGTCGGGCCTTGCCCTCGGCAACCAGGTGTCGGCGCGGCAGTTCGCGGACGTGGTCCGGGCCATTACCTCGGGACCCGACACCCGTCTCCGTGCCGCCCTCGCGGGGTTCCCGGTAGCCGGACTGACCGGGACGCTCGGCGACCGCTACACCGATGCGACCACCTCCCAGGGGGCGGGCCTGGTGCGGGCCAAGACCGGCACCTTGAATTCGGTGATCGCTTTGAGCGGCTACGTTGTGGACGCGAACGGCCGTCTCCTGGTCTTCTCCTTTATCGGCAACGGGCTGATGCCGGGCGCAGAAGGGAACAAGGTCGCGCTGGACAGGTCCGCCACGGCACTCGCGTCATGCGGTTGCCGGGCTGGCTGACATTCCCCCGCTCCCTGAGGTTCGCCGTTGAGCGAACTTAAGGGCGCAGATTCAGCCTGTTGTGGTCTTATGGTTCATATGGAGTCTCAGCAGCAAGCCCAGTCCCTCATCAACTGGGAGCTGGCCGCCTCCACGGCTGCCCGGCTCGCTCCCCCCGGTCCACCGCTGAGTCCGGCCCAAATCGGCAAAGCCGTGGATAGCTTGCGTTTCAGCGCGGACATCTCTGTACCGCATGTGCATGACATCACTGGTTTGGAAGCCGCGCGCGACCTCCGCGATTCCCATGTCCTGGTAGTTGACCGGGCGTCCTGGGCGAAGGCCAATACCCAGAGTTTCGCAGTGATGCTCCAGCCGGCCCTTCAGCAAATGCTGGACTCCCGGCGCGGCCCGGCGATGACACCGGCTGCGGCGGCCGCGAGCGGCGCCATTACCGGCGCGCAGCTCGGGGCCGTGCTCGCCTTCTTGTCGAGCAAGGTCTTGGGCCAATACGATCCCTTCGCGGCCCTCGCCCCGGACTCGAAAGCGCCGCCTGCCGGCCGGCTTTTGCTCGTGGCTCCGAACATCATCTCTGTGGAGCGCGAGCTCAACGTTGATCCGGACGATTTCCGGCTCTGGGTTTGCCTTCACGAACAGACCCACCGGGTGCAGTTCGCTGCCGCGCCTTGGCTCCGGACCCACATGCTCGAGGAAATCGAGCGCCTCAGTGCCAACCTGATCGGCAATGTGGATTCCATCATGGACCGTGCCACTGCGGCCGCGCGGTCCTTGCGCGACCGCTCCACCGGCGCCACTCCTGGCCGCGGGGCCATTCTGGACCTGCTCCAAAACCCCGAGGAAAAGGCATCGCTCTCGCATCTCACGGCAGTCATGAGCCTCCTGGAAGGCCACGCGAATGTTGTGATGGACGCCGTCGATTCCACCCTTGTCCCCTCGGTGAAGACCATTAGGCAGCGCTTCAGCTCGCGGGGCAAGGACCGCGGAATGATCGAGAAATTCATCCGTAACATCCTCGGCCTGGATGCCAAGATGCGCCAGTACAGCGACGGCGCCAAGTTCGTCCGTGAAGTGGTTGCGGTGGCCGGCATGGAGGGCCTGAACCGGGTCTGGGAATCGGCCGAAAAACTGCCTACCGAAGCCGAAATCCACGACTCCAAGCTGTGGCTTGAGCGGATGGGGCTGTGACCGCAGGCACCACATCGGGTACCGGCGCAAGCGGTAGAAGCGGTCCGAGCAGCGGACGACGACGTCCCGGGCGTTTGGCGCCGGTGGTAGGCAAGGCGCGGAACATGGTGCAGGACGCGCTGGCCTCCGCAGGCTATCCCGAGCGGATCCTCGTCGCTTGCAGCGGCGGCCCGGACTCCTTGGCACTTGCTTCGGTGGCGGCCTACTTTGCCCGTCGGGGCCGCGTGCAGGGCCACCCCGTGCATGTTGCCGCCGTCGTGGTCGACCATCAGCTGCAAGCAGGCTCGGGCGAGGTCGCGGCGCGAACCGTGGCGATCCTGGAGGACCTGGGCCTCTCGCCCGTCCAGCTACGGACCGTGGAGGTGGCCGCTGCCGGGTTCGGGCCCGAGGCGGCGGCACGCGATGCCCGGCACGCGGCCCTTGAAGCGGCGGCCGCCGAACTCGATTGTGGAGCGATCCTGCTCGGGCACACTCTGGACGACCAAGCCGAACAGGTCCTGCTGGGCCTGGCACGAGGCTCGGGAACCCGCTCCCTCGCCGGGATGCGTCCGGCGCGCGGCAAGCTCCTTCGTCCTTTCCTTGGGCTGCGCCGATCAGAAATGCTCGAAATCTGCGAGGTCGAGGAACTCGAAGCCTGGCACGATCCCAGCAACGCGGACCCCGCCTTCGCCCGCTCTCGGACCCGGGTGGAGGTGATGCCCTTGCTTGAGGACAAGCTGGGGCCCGGCGTTGCCGAGTCGCTCGCCCGTACAGCCGCGATCCTCCAGCAGGACGCTGACTTCCTGGAGCAGCTTGCCGCAGAGAGTTATGCGGGACTCGTGAACCGGAGCGACGACGGCGTGTGGCTCCCCGAAGGCGCCTTGAGGGAGTTGTCCCCGGCCCTGAGGTTCCGGGTGATCGCCAAGGCTGCGGCCGACGTCGGGGGCCAACAGCCCGGCTATGGGCGGCTCCAGGCAGCCGAAGCGTTGCTGCGCCGGCAGGGATCGGCGGGACCCGTGCAGCTTCCCGGAAGCGTCAGCGTCTATCGTGTATCCCTCAGCGAATTGGGGCGGGAGGCCCCAGCGCGGGGAACTGCCGTTCCCCGCGAAGGCGGCGGCTGTGGGAAGCTAGTATTCCGGCATCAAAGATCGCCCCAACAGTAGCCGCACCCACGCATCAACACAGGAGCCATTGGTGGATTCAAACGACGTCCAGGCAGACCTCAAACACGTTCTCTACACCAAGGAGCAGATCCAGCAACGGATCGCCGAACTTGCTGCACAGATTGACAAGGACTACGAGGGCCGTGAGCTGCTGATCGTCGGCGTGCTCAAGGGTGCCGTCATGGTCATGGCAGACCTTGCGCGTGCGCTGCACAGCCACGTCAGCATGGATTGGATGGCGGTGTCCTCCTACGGCTCCGGGACCCAGTCCTCCGGCGTCGTGCGCATCCTCAAGGACCTTGATACCGACCTCATGGGCAAGGATGTCCTGATTGTCGAAGACATCATCGATTCCGGCCTGACTCTCTCCTGGCTCAAGACCAACCTCGAGTCGCGGGGCACCGCTTCCGTGGAAATCTGCACCGCGTTCCGCAAGCCCACGGCCGCCAAGGTGGAGATCGACGTCAAGTACGTCGGCTATGACATCCCCAACGAATTCGTCGTCGGCTATGGACTGGATTACGCCGAGAAGTACCGCAATCTGGACTTCGTGGGAACCCTCGCACCGCACGTATACGAGTAACTCTTCCCGCAGCGAACCACCGCGTATTGTTCGCGGAACGAAAGCGGCCTCCTGTTCGGGAGGCCGCTTCGCTATGTGTGCAGTGGCGCCGGGGGATCCTGAAAGAACCATGGATTTCTCCCGCGAGCTTCCGGAATTCCTCGTTGATGTACGCCTAGAGGGAACTTTTGCCTCTTACTGTGCGTGAATCACTCCGAACGGTGTAAAGCTAGAAACTGACGCAGCACCACACGCGCGCAGAAGCTGCGCCGTGCAGCACTACCAGGAGGGACGGGGCGGAGCCCCCGAACAGATGAAAGCTAAGAGTTTCTTCAAGGGCCCGGGCATCTGGATTGTTGTCGTAGTCGGCTTGCTCCTGGTGGCATTTGCAACCCTTGCCCCCGGCGGATCCACCCGAATCGACACCGATAAGGGCCTCGCGATCCTCGCCCAGAGCGGCAAGGTGGAGCAGGCCAAGATCTACGATGCCGAGAACCGCGTTGACCTGACGCTGAAAGACAACCTCGTCATCGACGGCCAGGACAAGGGCAAGAACGTCCAGTTCTTCTATGTCACGGCGCGGGCCGGGGACGTCGTCAAGGCAGTCACCAATGCCCAGCCATCCGGCGGCTTCACGGACCAGCCCGTCGAAAACAACTGGTTCTCCGGACTGTTCTCGCTCCTCGTCCCCGTGCTCCTGCTGGGTGTGCTTTTCTGGTTCCTGCTCTCGCGCATGCAAGGCGGCGGCTCCAAGGTGATGCAGTTCGGCAAGTCGAAGGCCAAGCTGGTCAACAAGGACATGCCGCAAGTCACCTTCGCGGATGTGGCCGGTGCGGACGAAGCCGTCGAGGAACTTCAGGAGATCAAGGAATTCCTCGCAGAACCGGCAAAGTTCCAGGCCGTTGGCGCCAAGATCCCGAAGGGCGTGCTGCTCTACGGCCCTCCGGGCACCGGCAAGACCCTCCTGGCCCGCGCCGTCGCAGGCGAGGCCGGCGTCCCGTTCTTCTCCATCTCGGGCTCGGACTTCGTTGAAATGTTCGTCGGCGTTGGTGCTTCCCGTGTCCGCGACCTCTTCGAGCAAGCCAAAGCCAATGCGCCCGCCATCATTTTCGTTGACGAGATCGACGCCGTTGGACGTCACCGCGGCGCTGGCATCGGCGGCGGCAACGACGAGCGCGAACAGACCCTTAACCAGCTTCTGGTCGAAATGGACGGCTTCGACGTCAAGACCAACGTCATCCTGATCGCGGCAACCAACCGTCCGGACGTCCTGGACCCTGCCCTGCTGCGCCCAGGCCGTTTCGACCGCCAGATCACCGTCGAAGCACCGGACTTGATTGGTCGCGAGCAGATCCTGAACGTCCATGCCAAGGGCAAGCCGATGGCCCACGGCGTCGACCTCAAGGGCGTCGCGAAGAAGACCCCGGGCTACACGGGTGCGGACCTTGCCAACGTGCTGAACGAGGCCGCCCTCCTGACCGCCAGGTCCAATGCCAACCTGATTGACGACCGCGCCCTGGACGAGGCAATCGACCGTGTCATGGCGGGCCCGCAGAAGCGTAGCCGCGTCATGAAGGAAATGGAACGGAAGATCACCGCCTACCACGAAGGCGGCCACGCCCTGGTGGCGGCAGCCCTCCGCAATTCCGCCCCTGTCACGAAGATCACCATCCTGCCCCGAGGCCGCGCCCTCGGCTACACGATGGTTGTCCCGGAGGACGACAAGTACTCGATCACGCGCAATGAACTCCTGGACCAGATGGCCTATGCCATGGGTGGGCGCGTTGCAGAGGAAATCGTCTTCCACGACCCCTCGACGGGCGCTTCGAACGACATCGAGAAGGCCACCGGAACGGCCCGCAAGATGGTCACCCAGTTCGGCATGAGCGAGCGCATCGGCGCCGTGAAGCTTGGCGCAGGTGGCGGGGAGCCTTTCCTGGGCCGGGACATGGCGCAGGAACGCAACTACTCCGACTCGGTCGCGTACATCGTCGACGAGGAAGTGCGCCGCCTGATCGACCAGGCCCACGATGAGGCCTACGCCATCCTCACCGAGAACCGCGACGTCCTGGACCAGTTGGCCCTCGAACTGCTTGAGCGCGAAACGCTGAACCAGGCGGAGATCGCCTACATCTTCCGCGACATCCGCAAGCGCGACTTCCGCGAGGTGTGGCTCTCCAAGGAATCCCGCCCGGTCCAGACCATCCCGCCGGTGGAATCCCGCGCAGAGAAGGCTGAACGTGAGGCCCAGGAAGAGGCCAAGGCCGCTCGTCTCGAAGAGCCTTTGGACGCTCAGTCCCCGCATCCGCAGGGAGTCGGCAGCCAGGAGTCATTTACGGGGCAGGGACCGGACGCGGGCACCGACGTTTCGCATCAAGGCTAAGCTTTCTGCTGTGACTCACATCGACGACGACGACTTCAGCGGTGCCGCCAGTGATGACCTTGGCGGCACCTCCGGGGGGAAATCAGGTGGCCACGGCCACGGCCATCACTCATATAAGGTCGACCGCCCCCGCATAGAGGCGGCCGTACGCGAGATCCTCATCGCCGTGGGCGAGGACCCGGACCGTGGCGGACTGGTGGATACGCCGAAGCGCGTTGCCAAGGCTTACGCCGAGGTCTTCGCTGGCCTGCACCAGGATCCCGAGGACGTCCTGTCCACCACGTTCGACCTCGACCATGAGGAACTCGTGCTGGTCAAGGACATCCCGTTCTATTCCACGTGCGAGCACCATTTGGTGCCGTTCCACGGCGTCGCGCACGTTGGATACATCCCTTCCCACGACGGCAAAGTGACGGGGCTGAGCAAGCTGGCCCGTCTCGTCGACATTTACGCCCGCCGTCCGCAGGTGCAGGAACGCCTGACCACCCAGATCGTCGAAGCGCTCGTGACCCACCTCAAGCCCCGGGGCGCGATCGTCGTCGTCGAATGCGAACACATGTGCATGTCCATGCGTGGCATTCGCAAGCCCGGCGCCAAGACCGTCACCAGCGCAGTGCGCGGGCAACTTCATGACCCGGCCACCCGTGCCGAAGCCATGAGCCTCATACTCGGAAGGTAACAAAGACCATGGATTCCCTCGCAGCAGCACCAGGAACGGGCCCGGCTACCAGCCCCCTGCCCATTCTCCGCAAACCCCGTCCAGCGGCCCGCTTCGCGGACCTGCCGGCCGACCGCACGCTTGTCATGGGAATTCTGAACGTCACGCCGGATTCATTCAGCGACGGCGGCAAGCACCCCACGGCGGACACCGCCATCGCCCACGCATTGCGCATGTTGTACTCCGGAGCGGACATCATCGACGTCGGCGGGGAATCGACCCGCCCGGGCGCAGAGCCCGTCTCCCCGGAAGAAGAACAACGGCGGGTCTTGCCGGTGATCCAGGCACTCGTGAAGGCCGGGGCGCTCGTCAGCATCGACACGACGCACGCGTCGACGGCCGCCGCGGCGGTGGAGGCCGGCGCCGCGATCATCAACGACGTCTCCGGGTTGAGCCTCGAACCGGAGATGGCCGAACTCGTCGCACGTACCAAGGTGCCCTATGTCTTGACGCATCGCCGAGGCGACGCCGAAACCATGAACAGCCTTGCCGACTACGGAAATGTCGTGGAGGAAGTCATCGAGGAGCTCAAGGGCGTCCGCGACAAGCTCTACGCGGCAGGCGTCACGGCGGAACAAATCATTGTGGATCCCGGCCTGGGCTTCTCCAAGGACGAGGACCAGAACTGGCAACTCCTCAAGTACATCGGCAAGCTGGACGAACTGGGGCACAAGGTCCTGATCGGAGCTTCACGCAAACGCTTCCTCGGGACGCTCCTGACCGTGGCCGGCAAGGCGGCGGCGCCGGAGGAACGGGACCATGCCACCGCTGCCATCACCGCAATCAGTGCCGCGAACGGTGCTTGGGCCGTGCGCGTCCACGACGTCGGCCCCAGCCTTGACGCCGTCAAGGTCGCCGCGCGCATCAGACACTAAACTTGGTGAACAGAGGGGGAGGGACCGGTTTGGACAAGATCACACTGACCGGCGTGACCGCCGTCGGGCATCACGGCGTCTTCGACTTCGAGCGCCGTGATGGCCAGCCGTTCGTCGTCGACGTGGTGCTGTACACCGATTTCGGCAAGGCCGCGGAAACAGATGACCTGCAGTTCACGGCGCACTACGGCGAAGTCGCCGAGTACATAACGTCCGTCATTTCGGGCGAGCCACTCAACCTGATCGAGGCCCTCGCGGTGCGGATCGCCGAGGGGATCCTGGCGGGCTTCAACGTCGCCGCCATCGATGTCACAGTCCACAAACCCAAGGCACCCATCGAAGTTCCCTTCGGTGACGTCACGGTCAGTGTCCACAGGGAGCGTGCATGACCTCCCGATTCACCAAAGCCATCCTGGCCCTCGGCAGCAACCTGGGCGAGCGGAACGACACCCTGTCCACCGCCGTTGCCGACCTCGTTGACCGCCCGGAAATCCGCCTGCTCGGGGTCTCTCCCGTGGTGCAGACCAAAGCCGTGGGCGGACCGGTGGGGCAACCGGATTTCCTCAACATGGTGATTGCCATTGAGACGACCCTTGCGCCGCTGGACCTCCTCCAGCACTGCCACGACGTCGAGCAAATCCACCATCGGGTCCGCGAGGTCCGCTGGGGCCCCCGCACTTTGGATGTGGACATCATCGTCTACGGCGAACTCACCAGCGACGACGAAACCTTGACCCTGCCGCATCCTCGGGCCGCCGTGCGCGCCTTCGTGCTCTATCCGTGGGCGCTCCTGGACCCTGCAGCGCGGCTCAACGGTGAGAGCGTCGCCGATCTGGCCGCCAAAGCCGAGGACTTTCCAGGCCTCCGGCCGTTCGACGGTTTCGACGGATCCGGCAGCGTCGCTGCCGCAGGAGCGGTGGAATAGTCCATGAAGGCCATGCGTCCGCTCTTGTTGGCGATCATCGCCGTCGTTCTCGCCGCAATTGGCTGGCTGGCTACCGTGCTCACCACGCGCTACAGCATGGCGACGCCGGTGCTTCCTCCTTCCGCGTTGGTGACCATGGGTGTCATTGCCGTGCTGACGTTGATCATGGGCATCCGTGTCCTGCGCTGGCGCAACGGCAAGAAGAAGACCATGCTCAACCCCATCCTGGCCGCGCGAACCCTGATCCTGGCCCAGGCCTGCGCCTATGCGGGCACCGTGCTGCTCGGCTGGCACGTGGGAATTGTGATTGAGCAGCTCCGGCTCTGGAGCCTCCGCAGCGACCAGGGAATCTTCTGGCTCGCGCTCATCATGGGCGGCGGAGGGCTCATCATGACCATAGTGGGGCTCGTCGTGGAGCGGTTCTGCCGGATCCCGCCCGAGGACCTGGAAGGCGGGCCCGGCATCAGGGATTCACGACATCGCGAGGCCAAGGGCGAAGGCGAATATGCGTACCGTGGCGATTGATCCTCCCGGGATCCAGTGGTTGCGCGTTTCGCCGAAATACGTGACGGTGCGGCTCGTCGAGTGGGCCATCGGCAACCTGGTCATGGTCGGCCTGTTCAGCCTGCCCTTGCTTTTCGTGGAACTGGGGTGGTGGAGGTGGCCGCCGCTGTGGCTCGCCGTCGCCGTTCCAGCGGCCCTTTTGTTGCTCGCCCTGTGGCGGCTCGTGTTGATCCCGCGGCAAGTGAAGGCCATCGGCTATGCGGAACGCGACGACGACCTCCTGATCCGCCGCGGTATCTTCTTCCAGCGGACCATGGTGGTTCCCTACGGCCGGATGCAGTACGTCGATGTCGCGGTTGGGCCAGTCGAGCGGCTCTTGGGACTGTGCACCCTCAAACTCCACACCGCTTCCACTGGAACCAACGCCCACTTGCCCGGACTTCCCGCTGCTGAAGGCGCACGGCTGCGCGAGCAGCTCTCGGCCCGAGGCGAAGCGAGGCTGGCCGGGCTGTGACCCAGGAACAGACCGTCGTCGACGGCGATTGGCACCGCGTGCACCCGGCGTCGCCTTTCGTGCGCGGATGGGTGGCGCTGGCGGCGATCGTCTATTTTTTCGGCCGCGATACCTTCGAGCGAGCCCTCCAAGGCCGCGGGACCATTGGGGACAACTTCAATGAACGCACGCTCTGGCTCCTGGCCGGGGGCGGCGTCGTGCTGTTGCTGGCTTTGGGCTCGTTCCTTCTCAGCTGGTATTTCACCCGTTATCAGCTCGCCGAGGGTTACGTCCGGGTCAATACCGGTTTCCTTTTCAAGCAGCAGCGCCAGGCACGGCTTGACCGCGTTCAGGCCATCGACATCGTGCAGCCGCTGCTCGCCCGCATTTTCGGGCTCGCGGAGCTGAAGTTCGAGGTAGCCGACGCGGGCCATTCGGCCGTGCGACTTTCCTACCTCAGGCTCGCGCAGGCCAAACAGCTCCGCGCCACTATCCTGGGCCGGGCTGCCGGCATTGCTGACGGGAGCGAAAAAGTCGAGGTGCCCGAGGCACCCGAACAGGTGGTGCTCTACCTTCCGCCTGGAAGGCTTGTCGGCTCGCTGATCCTGAGCGAGCAGAGCTTCTTCATTGTGCTCAGCGCCATCGCGTCGGTGCTGCTGTCAGTATTGACCGAGTCCCGGGCCTTCATCCTCTACTTGATTCCAGCAATCCTCGGCTTGGGTACCGCCTACTGGCGTTCGTTCAACACGGGCTACAACTTCACCGCGGCAATATCCCCGGACGGCATCCGCCTGCGATACGGACTCCTGGACACCCGGGCCCAGACCGTGCCTCCCGGCCGCATCCAGGCCCTCAAGGTCACGCAGCCGCCGTTGTGGCGCATTCTCGGCTGGTACCGGATCCACGTGAACGTTGCCGGCTACGGCGAACATCGCCGTAGCGAAGGGGAGCACCGCACCATGTTGCTTCCAGTCGGGCGGAAGCCCGAGGTGATGATGATGCTCTCGCTCGTCCTGCCCGATCCCGGTACCGCAGACCCCGAGCGCGTCTTCACGGCAGGGCTGACCGGCCTGGACTCCGACGCGGGATTTGTCACCACACCCAGGCGTGCCTGGATTCTTTCCCCGTTGGGCTGGCGACGCAACGGCTTCCTGTCAACGGAGACCGCCCTGTTGCTGCGCTCCGGCCGCTTGTGGCGGAGGCTGGTGGTGGTCCCGCATCAACGAACCCAGTCCATCGCCCTCCACCAAGGTCCCCTGGCCCGGCTCTTCGGCGTGGCCGACCTTGTGCTGCATACGACTCCAGGGCCTGTGGCGCCCCGGCTCATCCAAGCAGCCACAGAGGAGGCGGTCGGCGTATTCGACGAGCAGGCCGCCCGGGCCCGGAAAGCCCGCAGACTGCAGAGCAGCGAGCAATGGCTGGCGCAACTGCCGCCCACGGCGCTGCCGGCCCCGCCAAGCACGCATGCCATCCAGCACGCATCGACCCAGGAGGAACCAGACCATGGCTAGGCCAGGACGACTCGGTGTAGGAATCATCGGCGCCGGCAAGGTGGGTGCGGTCTTGGGTGCGGCCCTGCGCGGGGCCGAGCACGCCGTCGTCGGGGTTTCCGCCGTGTCGGAGGCGAGCCGGGAGCGGGCGGAGACCCTGCTGCCGGGGGTCCCGATCCTTGAAATCCAGGAAATCGTGGAGCGGTCCGAGTTGGTGCTCCTGGCCGTCCCGGACGACGCCCTCGGTGAACTCGTGGCCGGACTGGCCAAGCTTGGAGCATGGCAGCCCGGACAACTCGTGGCGCACACTTCCGGCCGCTTCGGCGTCGGAATACTGAAGCCGGTCCGCGCTGCAGGTGCCATTCCGCTCGCCCTCCACCCGGCCATGACGTTCACGGGCATGAGCCTGGACCTCACCCGGCTCATGGACTGCACCTTCGGGGTCACCGCCGACGCCGCGATGTTGCCCATCGCCCAAGCACTCGTGGTGGAGATGGGCGCCGAACCAGTGGCCATCGCCGAGGCTGACCGCACGCTCTACCACGCAGCCCTCGCGCACAGCTCGAACCATCTGGTCACCCTCGTGGCCCAGTCATCCCAGCTGCTTCGGGACATCGGCGTCGACGCGCCGGAACGCATGCTCGGCCCGCTGCTCCGCGCCACCTTGGAGAACGCGCTGGCCTCAGGCGAATCCGCGTTGACCGGGCCCGTGGCCCGCGGGGATGTGGGGACTGTCGCCGCCCATGCGGAGGCCCTCAAGGAGTACGACGGCGGTGCGGGCGGCGACCTGCTCGCTGCTTACCGGGCCATGGCGCGGGCCACTGCCCGCCGGGCTGCCAATCGCGGACTGCTCAAAGAGGGTCAGCTTGGCGACATCAACAACGCCTTGGACGGCCCAGGTGCGCCGGACAACGGTGAAGACCGTCCAGGCAACGACGCTGCCGGGACGCAGGAAGGAAACTGACCATGGCCATCAAACTCGTCACCACCGCAGCGGAACTGCGGGCCGAAAGTGTGCGGTTGCTCGCTGAAAAGCGCGGCAGCTCGCAAGGCCTCGTCCCCACGATGGGTGCGCTGCACACAGGTCACGCAGCACTGGCCCGCACCGCCGTCGAGCAGAACGACGTGGTGGTGGCCTCCATCTTCGTCAACCCCCTGCAATTCGGCGAGGCCGCGGACCTTGAACGCTACCCGCGCACGCTTGATGCCGATATGGCGCTCCTTGACGCCGAGGGCGTGGACCTCGTCTTCGCCCCTTCCGTGGATGAGGTCTACCCCGGCGGGGAGCCGCTGGTCCGGGTGACCTCGGGACCCCTGGGCGAGAAATGGGAGGGAGCCTCGCGCCCCGGCCACTTCGACGGCGCCCTCACAGTGGTCGCCAAACTGCTGCACTACGGTCTGCCTGGCGGTCCAGCCGCCGACGGCGGTGCTGCCGCGTACCGCGCGTACTTCGGCCAGAAGGATGCCCAGCAGTTGGCCCTGGTGAAGCGGATGGTGGCAGATCTCAGCTTCCCGGTGGACATCGTGGCCGTGCCTACCGTGCGCAATGCGGAAGGGCTGGCGCTTTCCAGCCGGAACCGTTTCCTTTCCGAAGAAGAGCGGGAGGCGGCCTTGGCGCTGTCCCGTGCCCTCCGCCTTCTCGAGTCCCACGCCCTGGCGAACGAGCCGCTCGAGCTGGACACCGCCGTCGCGCTCGTCGAATCGCAGCCCCTCGTGAAGCTGGACTATTTCGACGTCGTCGATCCCCGCACGCTGGAACCGCTCGCGGAAAACTGCAAGGAAACTCCGTTCCGGGGTGAAGGGCTTGCGATCATTGCGGCGCAGGTCGGGCCCGTACGGTTGATCGACAACGTGCCGCTGAGTTCCTGACACTTAACATCCGGATGACTCTGCGCAAACGTTTGGATTAAGCTGCTGACGGGAGTGCGGTTGAGGCTTAGACTGTTGCAATCTTCACCGGTGCCGAGCGCCGGACACCACCGCACCCACAGCTGAGGAATCCTCATGTCTACCGACGTCACATCAGACGGGTCCGGCAGCCCCGCACCGGAAACGGGGACACAGCACGCCAGGGACAGGATGTCGCGCGAGTCTGTCACCGTCATTGTCACGCTCCTTGTGGCCACCTTCGTGGTGATCCTCAACGAGACCATCATGAACGTCGCCCTGCAGCGGCTCATGACGGACCTCAACGTCGACGCGCCCACGGTCCAGTGGCTCTCCACCGGATTCATGCTGACCATGGCCGTGGTCATACCCACCACCGGCTTCATCCTCCAGAGGCTCACCACTCGGGCTGCGTTCCTCTTGGCCATCGGACTGTTCAGCAGCGGCACCCTGCTCGCGGCTCTAGCCCCTGGGTTTGGGGTGCTCTTGTTGGCACGCATCGTCCAAGCCGGCGGCACGGCAATCATGCTCCCGCTCCTCATGACAACCATCTTGACCTTGGTGCCCCTGTCCCGCCGCGGCGCGGTGATGGGCAACGTGACCATTGCGATTTCGGTTGCGCCCGCCTTGGGCCCCACGGTTTCCGGGATCATCCTTGACCATTTCTCCTGGCGGTTCATGTTCGTCTTCGTACTGCCGGTGGCCCTGTTGGCCATGGGCATCGGTGCCAAGTTCCTGACGAACGTGGGCGAGCGTGGCAATGTGAGGCTTGACTTCGCCTCGGTGGTCCTGACCGTTCCTGCTTTCGGCGGATTGGTCTATGGACTGAGCCAGATCGGCGGCCACGCCGGGGCGACTGCCTTGCCGATCGCTGCGCTCGTGACCGGAGTGCTGTGCATGGTGGCGTTCGTCTTCCGCCAGCTCAAGTTGCAGAAGTCCGACGCGCCCCTCCTGGACCTCAGGGCATTCAACTTCCGCATGTTCACGGTCTCGGTGCTGCTCATGGTGGTTGCCATGATGGCCCTGTTCGGCGGAGTGATCCTGCTGCCGCTCTACCTGCAGAACGTCCTCCACCTGCAGCCGATGGAGACCGGCCTGGCGCTTCTTCCGGGCGGCTTGGCGATGGGCCTGCTCGGTCCGGTGGTCGGTAGGTTGTTCGACAAGATCGGACCGCTCCCACTGACTGTGACAGGATCCATCCTGTTGGTACTCACGCTGTGGCAGTTCTCGATGCTCACCGCGAGCAGCCCCCTGTGGTGGGTCGTGGTCCTTTACGCGGTACTTAGCCTGGGCTTGGCTTTGCTGTTCACCCCGGCGTTCACTACTGGCCTCAACCCGCTCCCGCCCCACCTCTATTCGCACGGCTCGGCAATCATGAGCACCCTGCAGCAGGTGGCGGGAGCCGCAGGGACCGCACTCCTGGTTTCGATCTTCGCCGTGGTCTCGGCTGCGTCCGGCTTTGTTGCCGGGATGCAGGCAGCGTTCCTGACCGCCACCTTGATTGCGGTGGTTGCCGTCGTGCTGTCCACCATGATGCGCAAGACCGAGGGAGCCGCCGGGCACTAGGCCGCTTGCTCGCTTGCCTGCTTGCCTGCTTGTGCGGCGGGTTGATTGTGATGCACGGCATGTTTGCGGATTACGCCCGGGACGGCGTTCCTTCGGGTGGTGTTTGGGGCCGAATTCCGCGTGTTGTAGCGGGTTTTGAAATGTGGGATGACGATGCAGGGGTGATTTGCCTCGGGTCTTGGGGGTGTGTAGAGTAGACCGAGTCGCCGCCGCTGATGCGGAAAAATTGCGACGGACCCCCTTCCAATTGGAAACCATTTTACTGGTTCGCTTTGTTGCGTTCGGGTGTGGTTTCCGGGGGTCGCGGATGGTGTTTTGTCCGGTGTGGTTCCTGGTTTCGGGAGTTGTGCCGGGGGAGCGTGTCTGGTAAGTTTGGGAAGTTGCTCCGGAGCGATCTTGGACCCTTGTGGGTGTGGGTGGTGCCGGGTGTGT